>NZ_JBIVHW010000007.1:0-390248 GCF_044749405.1 Pseudomonas sp. NPDC089422 | reverse complement strand
GGCGCCTTCCGGGCCCGCGCGGCCTACGACTTGCTGCGCAAGTCTACATCTCGCGCCTTCGGCTGCGCCGAAGGGGTGCTGCGCACCCTGGCCCTACAGACGCCTGCGTTCGGCCTCCTGAAGTCGCAATTTGTGTCGCCTGAACTATCGCGCGCTTAGAAGCAACAGCAGAGCAAGAGCAAGAGCAAGAGCAAGCGTCGGAATGGGTGCTGGCATCGTGCAGCGGGAGCATGAACAAATCTTCATGTAAGCCGTTAACGCCCTGATGATGGGGGGCATGGCCGATCCGGGCCGATGGTCGCGCCGAGCCTGCCTTGAGGCGCGGGGCCGGGTTGCGTAGCATCGCCGGCCCTTGGGGCCGCCAGGCGGCCCATTCGCTACAGTACAGAGCCCCCATGCCGCAACCGATCCCCCTCAAGGACCACGAAAAGGAAAAACACCTGGTCAATCGCCGGCTCCTGGCCTGCGCCGCCCTGGTGTTCAGCCTGTGCGCCGTCCTCGTGGGCCGGCTCTACGTACTACAGGTGCTGCAGCACGACCAGCAGAGCGCGGTTTCGGAAAACAACCGCGTACACATCCTGCCCATCGCCCCCGAACGCGGGCTGATCTACGACCGCAACGGCGTGGTGCTGGCCGACAACAAACCCAGCTTCGACCTCACCATGACCCGCGAGCGCGCCGGCGACTCGGCCAAGGTGCTCGACAGCCTGGCCGAAATCCTCAGCCTGGGTGAAGACGACCGCAAGCAGTTCGACAAGGACCTGCGCCGCGGCCGCAAACCGTTCGAGCCAGTAACCCTGATGGTCGGCCTGACCGAAGAGCAGATCGCCCTGATCGCGGTCAACCAGTTCCGCCTGCCCGGCCTGGACGTCGAACCCCAGTTCATCCGCGAATACCCACTGGCCGAACACTTCGCCCATTCGGTCGGCTACGTCGGGCGCATCAACGAAAAAGAAGCCAAGACCCTCGACAGCACCGAGTACCGTGGCACCCAGTCCATCGGCAAGACCGGCATCGAGCACTTCTACGAAGCCCAGCTGCACGGCCACGTGGGCTACGAAGAAGTCGAAACCAACGCCCAGGGCCGGGTGATGCGCGTGCTCAACCACAAGGACCCGATCCCCGGCAAGGACATCATCCTCAGCCTCGACTCGCACCTGCAGGTGGCCGCCGAAAAAGCCCTGGGCGACCGCCGCGGCGCGGTGGTGGTACTCGACCCGGCCAACGGCGACGTGCTGGCGATGGTCAGCAACCCGAGCTTCGACCCCAACCTGTTCGTCAAGGGCATCAGCTTCAAGCAGTACGCCGCGCTGCGCGACTCGATCGACCGGCCCCTGTTCAACCGCGTGCTCCGCGGCCTGTATGCGCCCGGCTCGACGGTCAAGCCGGAAGTGGCCATCGCCGGCCTCGACAGCGGCGTGATCACCCCCGGCAGCCGGGTGTTCGACCCGGGCTACTACGAACTGCCCAACTATGACCACAAGTACCGCAACTGGAACCACAGCGGCGATGGCTGGGTGGACATGTACACCGCCATCATGCGTTCCAACGACACCTACTTCTACGACCTGGCACACAAGCTCGGCATCGACCGCCTGCACGACTACATGGCCGAGTTCGGCCTGGGCCAGAAGGTCTCGCTGGACATGTTCGAGGAAGCGCCCGGGCTGATGCCTTCGCAGGCGTGGAAGCGTGCCACCCGCCGTCAGGCCTGGTTC
The DNA here is from genome assembly GCF_044749405.1 of Pseudomonas sp. NPDC089422. Taxonomy (NCBI): domain Bacteria; kingdom Pseudomonadati; phylum Pseudomonadota; class Gammaproteobacteria; order Pseudomonadales; family Pseudomonadaceae; genus Pseudomonas; species Pseudomonas sp. NPDC089422. The sequence continues at coordinate 388,530 of NZ_JBIVHW010000007.1, read as the reverse complement.
CCGGGCGAGACGCTGATCCTCGGTATCGGCCAGGGCTACATGCAGGTCACCCCGCTGCAGCTGGCCCAGGCCACCAGCCTGCTGGCCAGCAAAGGCGTGTGGCACCGCCCGCACCTGGCCATGACCGTGGGTGGCGAAACGCCGGTCGACCCCAACCCGATGCCCGACATCGTGCTGCACGACAAGCATGCCTGGGACCAGGTCAACGTCGGCATGCAGATGGTCATGCACGACCCGCGCGGCATCGCCCGCGCCGCTGCGGCCGGTGCCCAGTACCGCATCGCCGGCAAGAGCGGCACGGCGCAGGTGGTGGCGATCAAGCAGGGTGAGCGCTACAACCGCAACAAGACCCTCGAACGGCACCGCGACAACGCCCTGTTCGTCGGTTTCGCCCCGGCCGACCACCCAAGCGTGGTGGTGGCGGTGATGATCGAGAACGGCGAGGCCGGCGGCCGCGTTGCCGGGCCGGTGGTGCGCGAAGTCATGGATGCCTACCTGCTCGATGAGCAAGGCCACCTGAAGCCTCAATATGCCGGTACTCCGGCGGCCAAGGCCGTGCCGCACACCTGAGGAGGCGGTGGGAACACTGCGGTTTCACATTGCTACATTTCGAAGCGCCATCACGGCGCTTACGGCCTGCACGGTGCGCTCCAACCTCCCCAAGCGCACTATTTACTTGTTTTATATCAATGCCTTACTTGGCAAACAGGATGATCGCGAAGGTCTTCAGGCCTGCTTTTTGCTTGAATATTCAAGTGATTTGTAATGCATAGTCCAAAGACCAGGCGTTCGCCCGAGCGATCCGCGTCAATTCCTGTTGCGTGAGGCATCCATGACATCTGCAAGCCGCGTTTCCGACGACCACTTCCAGGCCTGGCTCAGCCAGGTCAATGAAGCCTGCGGCCATTTCAACGGTCGCAAGCTCGACCCCGGCTTCGTCGGCCAGCTGGAAAAGTGCCAGGCAGGCCAGATATCCATGAGTATCGTCGACATGACCCAGGTCAACCTGTTCCGTGGCCAGCGGGAAATCCGCGCGAGCAGTGCCGACCACTATTTCGCCGTGCTGCAGATGGCCGGCACCTCGCGCATCGAGCACCAGGACGCGTGCATCGAACTGCAGGCCGGCGACCTCACCCTGATCGATGCCAGCACCCCGCTGGACATGCACTTCCACCAGCGCTCGCGCCAGCTGTCGCTGATCCTGCCGCGCAGCCAGGTGCAAAGCGGCACCCGTGGCGTCGGCGTGGCCTGCGCCAGGCGGATCGAGGCCAATACGCCCCTGGCCAGCATCGCCCGGCTGATGATGCTCGAAGCCGGCCGCACCCAGCACATGGCCAACCACGAAAGCCAGGCGGTGCTCGATGCCCTGATCGCCGTGTTACGCCCAGCCATCGCCCAGGATGCCATCCCCGGCAGCCACGAGCGCATGTTCCGCAAGGCCCTGGCACTGATCGACCAGAACATCACCTGCGAAGGCCTCAGCCCCGAGTTCATCGCCCGCGAAGTGGGGATCTCGATGCGCAGCCTGTACCGCATCTTCGCCAAGCATGAGCTGGTCATCGCCCAGTACATCCGCAACCGCCGCCTGGACTTCTGCGCCGAAAGCCTGCGCAACCCGGCCATGGACCAGAAAGTCTCGTCGCTGGGCTATGCCTGGGGCTTTTCCGACTCGAGCTACTTCAGCACCGCATTCAAGGCCCGCTTCGGCATGACACCCGGCGAGTACCGCAAGCGCCACGCCAACTGATACGCCAGGCTCGAAGCAAAAGGCCCCCGCAACGGGGCCTTTTGCGTTTGCGCCCTTTTATCAGTCTGGCACAACACCGAAAAGATCTGGCAGCCAGCACAAAAGCCGGCGCCCGGGCTTCCTGCATGATCCTTGGCATGTCTTCGGAACTTCTGCCAAACCCATAACAAAGGAAGCCAGACCATGCACCACCGTCCTTTCCGCCTCACCCTGGCCGCAGTCCTGGCCGGGGTCTCGCTTGAGGCGTCCGCCCTGGAGCTCTACGGCGATGACGAGCGCCACCTCAATGCCAACGTGGAGGCCGTGTTCGGTGTGTTCCACAGTGAAGAACGCTACGCCATCGCCCGCGACCAGCCCGGCTCCACCGCGTGGCGCGAGGGCTACGTCAAGTACGGCCTGAGCGGCGACCAGCGCCTGGGCGGCAGCGGCTCGCTGTACGGCGCCTTCGCCCTGCTCAGTTCCGGCACCTGGGGCGATGGCGACGCCGCCGGTTTCAGCGACGGCAGCGAGCGCACCACCAAGATCGAGGATGCCTACCTGGGCTGGAAGTCCGGCAACCTGGTGCCAGCACTGGGCGAGGACGGCATCGACCTGTCGTTCGGCAAGCAGATGATCGCGGTTGGCGACGGCTTCCTGATCCAGGGCGACTCGCTCAACGTGGGCCACGGCCTGGCCGATGGCCAGTTCAACCGCGGTGGCGCCTACTACCTGGCGGCGCGCAAGAGCTTCGACAAGACCGCCGTGCTGCGCCTGGGCGGCAAGCAGGGCTGGCGCAGCGACCTGATGTGGCTGCAGTCGGACAACCGCGCCCAGGCCAAGACCGAAATGCACGTCGCCACCCTGGAGCACGTGGCCGATGCCGGCACCGTCGGCCTGACCTACATCGGCACCACCCACGTTGACGAGGCGTTCGCCTCGCCCCAGCAACTGGAACGCGACGGCATGAAGACCTACAGCCTGCGCGGCCAGGGCAATGCCGGGGTGGAGAACCTGTTCCTGTCCGGCGAGTACGCCAAGCAGGACAAACCGCACACCGCCACCGAGGATGCCTGGTACCTGGAAGCCGGCTGGACCTTCGCCGACGTGCCGTGGCAACCGAACATCAGCTACCGCTACAGCCGCTTCTCCGAAGGTTATGACACCTTGTTCTACGGGCTGGGCCGCGGCCTGGGCACCTGGTTCCAGGGTGAAGTGGCCGGCAACTATGCCGGGCCGTTCAACAGCAATGCGCGCATTCAGAAAGTCGGGCTGACGGTGAGCCCGACCCAGTCGCTCAAGGTCGGGATCCTGGGCTTCAACTTCGACACCATCGACCGCAATCTGGGCAATGCCGACGGGCATGAAGTGGATCTGTATGCGGAATGGACGATCAATGAGCACCTGATGATCGTGCCGCTGGTAGGCCTGTACCAGCCTGATCACAGTGCCGAGCAAGGCGGCACGCAGCTGGGCAATGACAACCGCAACCTCTACAGCCAGGTAGTGTTCGTCAGTACCTTCTGAAGTAGCCGCCCCGGGCGGTCACTGTAGGAGCGGCCTTGTGTCGCGAAAGGGGCGCGAAGCGGCCCCAGATTTTCAGCTTCGCAACTGATATTGCCGGGGCCGCTGCGCGGCCCATTCGCGACACAAGGCCGCTCCTACCTGGACCTCCAATCGGTTGAGTGTCGGATTACTGCTCAGGCACCGGCAACGGCGCCTCACTGTTCCAGGCCGTCACCGGCCGGCTGAACAGGTTCTCGGTCTGGAAATGCGCCATCCGCCACCGCCCTTCTTCCTCGGCGAAGCGCACCGTCAGGCGCGCCGCATTCAGGTGTGAGGCGCCATCGGCAAAGGTGCTGGTCTGCAGCATCACCCAACGTCCCAGCCCCTGCCCGCCGTCCACCTCGATGACCTCGCTGGTCAGGAAGTGCACGTTCAAGGCAAAGTGCGCCGGGGTCTTCATGTAGGTGGCGAACATCGCCCGGATCGCCTCCCGCCCCCGGTAGCCGCCAAAGCTGGCAGCATACTTGGCGCCCTTGCCTTCCCACACAGCCTCGCGGGTGAACAGCCCGGCCAGCTCGTCCAGCGGGGTGCCGGCGTCGAGCTGGTCGCACAACTCCATGTAGCGGTTGATGCACACGCGAATGGCCTGCTGGTCTTCGAAGCGTTGCAGGCGGGCCTGCAGTTCATGGTTATCGGTCATCGCTACCTCAGTACAGGTTCAGCAGCAAGCGCTCGGCCACCGCCAGCAGCTTCTCGTCGGCACCCTTGGCCCCCACCAGCTGCAACCCGACCGGCAGGCCGGCTTCGCTGCCCAGCGGGATACTCAGGGCCGGGTGCCCCGACAGGTTGAATGGCCGCACCAGCGAGGTCATGCCCAGCACGGCACGGGTATCGGCGGCGTCTTCCAGGCGCAGCGGGAAGTCCGGCATGGTTGGTAGCGCCAGCACATCGTAGCTGGCCAGGGCCTGGTCGACTTCGGCGGTGAAGCGCCGGCGCACTTCTTCGGCTTCGGCCAGCGCGCTGTCGCTGGTCTGCCCTGCTGCCGCCAGGCGCCCGGCGATATCGGCACCGACCTTGCCGGTGTCCAGCAGGTGGCCACTGCCGGCGAAGGTTTCGCGGTTGATCACCACCATGCCGGCCTCGTAAGCCGCACCGAAATGCTTGAGCTCGACATTGCCCAGGGCCAGGCCGCTGGCCGTCAGGGCGCCCTGTACCACCTTGTGGATCGCCGCTTCGGCGGTGACCCGCAGCACGCCGATACGGGCCCTGGTCGGGACCTGCGCCGGAGTAAAGGTCGGGTCGATCATGGTCATTGCCCGCACCAGCATCGGCAGGCTCGCGGCAAACGGGCCGACGCAGTCGAGGCTGGTCTGTGCCGGCATCACGCCTTTGCGGCTGACCCGGCCAAAGGTTGGCTTGAGGCCGAACACGCCGCAGCAGCAGGCCGGTACACGCACCGAGCCACCGGTGTCGGTGCCCAGGCTGAAGTCGGCCAGGCCAGCAGCCACCGCTGCCGCCGAGCCACTGGACGAGCCACCCGGAATGCGCCCAGGGAAACGTGGGTTGGCCGCCGTGCCGGTGTAGTGGTTGATGCCGGTGGTGCCGAACGCCAGCTCATGCAGGCTGACCTTGCCGGTCAGCCGCGCACCGTTGGCCAGCAACTGGCTGACCACTTCGGCATGCCGTTCGGCCAGCGGCGCATGCTCCAGCGCCTGGCTGCTGGCGCGGGTCGCGGTACCGGCGACGTCGAGGGTGTCCTTGACCACGACCCGGGGGCCGCTGCCGCCCAGGTCAAGGGTTTCAACTATGATTGTCATTTTCGTGGAGCCCTATTCAAGAATGAATGCCGGACCGTGGCCCAGCCATGAACATGCGTGTCAATTACTGGAAATGTCAACTGAACATTCCCGTATTTCCTGGTGCTGTTGCGGTGGTCAAATTCACGGAAAGGTCTATGATGTCGCGACTATTTCCGCACAAGTAGTGAATCGATGAGCAACTCGAAGAACAAAGGCCACAGCCACCACGACCCGGCCAGCGATGAATTTCGCAAGGAAGATTTCCCCTTCTACTGGCTGGCCCGTGTGCACGGCCGCTACACCCAGAACATGGAACGTCTGCTCAAGAAGGTCGACCTCGACGTGCCGCGCTGGCGCGTGCTGTGGATCCTCAACGAGAACGGTGAATCGAGCATTTCCGAGATCTCCACCCACGCCATCGCCAAGCTGTCGACCATCACCAAGATCGTCTACCGCATGAAGGAAGATGGCCTGGTCGACACCGCGCCCAGCCCTGAAGACGGGCGCGTGACCCAGGTGCGCATCACCGAGGTCGGCCTGCAGAACATCGAGCGCATGCAGGATGTGACTCGCGAATTGTTCCAGCGCAGCTTCAAGGGGTTGACCGAGGCGCAGGTGCAGCGGTTGAACAAGATGCTCGAAGTGGTGTTCCACAACCTTGAGACCTTGTAACCGCCGGGGCCGCTATGCGGCCCATTCGCGGCACAAGGCCGCTCCCACAACGACCGCGTTTCAGCAGGCTTTCGAAGATTCACAGACGCGGTGATAGGCCCGGTTGAAATACACCAGGCCGTCATCGGCGCCGCCGTGGCGGATGTCCTGGATCTCGCAGTAGAAGATGCTGTGCGAACCCACTTCATGTACCTGGGCAATCCGGCAATCGAAGTTCACCAACGCTTCCTGCATCACCGGTGCGCCACTCTCCAGCACCGTCCAGCCAGTGGTCGCAAAACGCTCGTCCATGTTCAGGTTGCGGTTGGCGAAGGCCCCCGACAGCTCCTGATGGGTACCTGCCAGCACGTTCACGCACAGCGCGCCATTGGCCTTGAACTGCTCGTTGGAATACGAGGCGCGGTTCATGCACACCAGCAAGGTGGGTGGCGAATCGGTCACGCTGCACACCGCCGAGGCGGTGAAGCCGAAGCGCCCGGCCGGGCCATCGGTGGTGATGACCGATACGGCGCCACCGAGCAGCGCCATTGCGTTGCGAAATTGCGATACGTCTACCATGGTCATGCTCCTCAGATATCCAGCACCAGCTTGTTCGACTTGGCCCGCGAGCAGCACACCAGGATCTGGTCGTTCGCGGCTTTTTCTTCATCGGTCAGGTACACATCGCGGTGGTCCGGCTCGCCTTCGAGCACTTCGCACATGCAGGTGCCACACACGCCCTGCTCGCACGAGACGTCGATCTTGATCCCCACCTGCGCCAGGGCGTCGAGAATGCTCTGGCCCTCGGCGACCTGCACGGTCTTGTTGCTGCGGGCGGCAACCACTTCGAAGCCTGCGCCGCTGGCGTCGACCTCGACCTGGAAGTACTCCTTGTGGATGTGCTCTTCGCTGTAGCCTTGCTGGCGCGCGCCGCCGATCACCCAGTCCATGAAGCCCGACGGGCCGCAGGTGTACATATGGGTGCCGGGCGTGCCGCTGCCGAGCACATCCGCCAGGTTCAGGCGCTGGGCCGCCTCCTCATCGTCGAAGTGGGTGAACACCTGGGCGGCGAACGGTGCGCTGGCCAGGGCATCGAGAAAGGCGCTGCGGCTGCGCGAGCGCCCGCAGTAATGCAGTTCGAACTCGGCGCCCTGCTGGTGCAGGGCATGGGCCATGGCGATCATCGGCGTGATGCCGATGCCACCTCCCAGCAGGATTGAACGGCGGGCGTCGGCTGCCAGCGGGAACAGGTTGCGCGGGGTGCTGATCTGCACCTCGTGCCCTTCCAGCAGGGTGTCGTGCACACTCACCGAGCCGCCACGGGAGGCCGGGTCTTTCAATACGCCCAGGCGATACACCGAGGCATCGGCTGGGTCGCTGCACAGCGAATACTGACGCACCAGGCCCGGGGCGACATGGATGTCCACATGCGCGCCCGCCTCGAAGGCCGGCAGCGCCGCGCCATCGGCCCGGCCCAGGTCGAGCACGACCACGTCGGCCCCTTGGATCTCGCGCTTGCGCACGACTACGTTCAACAGTTGTTCATTCATGGCCGGTGTCCCGCCTAACAGAGGGGCGCGTGGGCGCCCCGGAAAATATCAACGCATGAACAGGCCGCCGTTCACGTCCCAGGTCGCCCCGGTGGTGAAGTAGGCCTCGGGCCGCGCCAGTTGCACGATCAGGTCGCCCAGAAAATCCGCATCGCCCAGGCGCTGCACCGGGATATTGGCCAGCAGGCCCTGCATACGCTCGGCCGGCACTGCGGCATGGACCGCAGGCGAGTCGATCGGGCCTGGGGCGATGGCATTGACGGTGACGCCACGGGCGGCGAATTCCTTGGCGAAGATCTTGGTCAGGGTGACGATCGCACCCTTGCTCGCCGCATAGTGCGCGCCGGTGGCGGTACCGCCGTTCTGCCCGGCCAGCGAGGCCATGTTGATGATCCGCCCGTAGCCGGCTTCGGCCAGGTGCGCGCCGAGCACCTGGCAGCCGAGGAACACGCTGCGCAGGTTCAGGCCCACCACGGCGTCGAACTCTTCGGGGCTGATCTGCATCAGCGGCGTGGTCCTGGTCACCGCGGCGTTGTTGACTACCACATGCAAGGCACCGAAGTGCTCCAGCACCTGGGCCAGGGCCTGCTCGAAGTCAACCTTGCTGCCGACATCGAGTTTGACTGCCAAAGTCCGGCCACCCAGCTGTTTGGCGGTGGCCTGGGCCAGCGCCAGGTCTCGGTCCGAGACCACCACATCGAAGCCTGCGGCGAGCAGCCGGGCACAGAAGCGCTGGCCGAGTCCCTGGCCGGCGCCGGTTACCAATGCGACTTGGTTCATGGCACGCTCCTCAGAGGATGTAGCCGATGCCGGCGAGGGCATCGTCACTGTTGATCAGGCTGATCACCTTGCGGTGGATCTTGAAGCCGCCCTCGGCGCGGACCAGGGTGTAGGTCAGGTCGGCGCTGTAGTGCTTGAGGCTTTCCTTGCGGAACTCGCGGATGTTCTGCGCGGCGCGTACCGTGACGTTGACGCCGTCGTCGCCCAGTACCCGGAAGCGTGAAATCGTGCGCACAGTACGTGGCTGCGGGCTGGTGGAAATCGACTCGCCACCGATCAGCCGTTGCACGCGCAAGCCACGCATGTGGTGGTCGTCATAGGCGTAGTTCAGGGTGTTTTCGTAGTCGGTTTCTTTCGGGTTGATCGGGATGATGTACGTCCCTTTCTCGGTCCACAGGTTCAGCCAGGTGTCGTACTCGCCGTGGTCGAGCATGTCGCCTTCCTGCCAGATGAACGCGGTCACTTCGTTGAGCAGATTCAGGTTCATCATTTGGCCTCCGCCGCCATCATCTTCTTCCACTGCTGGTACGCCGCACGCATGCCGGTTTCGGCACTGACGTCGGAGACCAGGCCATCTTCGCTGGGCTTCTCGCCCGGCAGGCCGCGGTTGAGCATGATCCACAGGTTCTCGCCGGCATTGGCGCCTTTCTGCACGCGCTCCCAGGCCTCGGAATCGTCCGGGGTGCCAAAGCCCATCGGGCCCTGGAAGTGCTCGTGCAGGCGCAGGCGGTAGCGGTTGGCCGCCGCCGGGCCACCGTCCATGGTGATTACCGAGTGGTGGATTTCCGTTTCCGTGACCGAGATCGGTTGCAGCACACGGAAGAACGCCATCGAGCAGGCGACGTTGGGGAACAGGTTGAGGTTGAAGCCCGAGCCACCAACGGCGCGAACGATGCGGCGCACTTGCGGCTCCTCGATGCCTTCGTCACGCAATTCAGCGGCGAGGCTTTCGAAGCGCTCGGGGATCGGCTTGTCGAGGTCGGCTTCCAGGTCCACCAGCTCGGGGATCATCACCATCACGCTGTGGCCGTTGCCCAGGTCCTCGACGTAGCCGGGGCCTTTGACGAAGTCGAACAGCTCCAGGGTCTGTTCATCCACCGAAGACAGGAAGCTCTTGTGCACCAGCGGGAAGTGGTAGGCGTCGGTGGTGTTTTCCAGCTGGATCTTCCAGTTGCCGGGGAAGCGGAAACGGTGTTCGCCCGGGACCTTGATGCCGTAGCCGGCGCCCTGCTTCATGAACAGGTCCATCCACTTCTTCGCCGCACCGAGGAAGTCTTCCAGCGGCTCGATGTCGTCCTTGAAGGTGGCGAAGACCATGCCGGCGTAGCTTTCGGTGCGCAGGCTGACCAGTGGCAGCTCAGCCTTGTCGATGCAGTCGCCGTAGCTTTCCGGGTGCGGGATGCCGCGCAGCGAACCGTCGAGGGCGTAGCCCCAGCCGTGGTACGGGCAGACGAAGCTGTTGGTCTTGCCCTTCTTGTGCTCGCACACCGTGGCGCCACGGTGGCGGCAGCGGTTGAGCAGCACGTTGATGCCCTTCTTGCGGTCGCGCACCACGATCACCGGCTGCTTGCCGACGTAGGTGGTCTTGTAGCTGCCGGCGTCGGGGACTTCGCTCTCGTGGGCGACCCAGATCCAGGTGCTGTGGAAGATCTTTTCCAGTTCGGCGTCGAACAGTGCCGGGTCGGTGTACAGGGAGGTGTGGACGCGGTCGGGCTGCACCAGCTCGGCCGGGTCGACCGTCAGGTTGACGGCGGGGATCAGGTTGGTCATGGCAGGGTCCTCGAATCAGGCGCGCTGGATGATCAGTTCGCGGCCGACACGGGCCTCGACCTTGGCATAGCGCCACAGCTTGTACGGCCCCTCGCCCACTGCGGTGGTGCGGAACAGGTTGCAGGCGGCGTGCACGGTTTCGATGTCCGGCACGTCGGCCAGCAGGTAGGTGGTCCAAGGGAAGCCGTCGGACGGGCCGACCATGCTCTGGTCGTCATCCATGTTGCCCAGCACGTCGACCCCGGCCAGGTCGTGGATGCCGTTCCACATCGCGCTGAACGCGGCCCACACCTGCAATTGCTCCTCGCGCGGGGCGTCGAAGAAGTTCTGGTTGATGCCCATGCAGAACAGCACGCGCAAGGCTTTCTTATCGCTCATGTCAGTAATCCCGAAAGTTACAGGTAGCCCGGCAGGGGCTGTTTGCCGAAGAACATTGCCCCGGCGTTCTGGTAGGTGACGTCGCCCATGAAGGCATGCTGGGTGACCACTTGCGCGTCGTTGACGCAGCGGGCCAGCGGGCTTTCGTTGTAGATGCCGGTCATGCCCGAGAGCATCTGCGCGCTGCGCGCCACTTCGGCGGCTACGCGCGCGGCATGGGTGGAAGACAGGCGCAGCAGGTTGATGACCTCGACCGGTACCGGGTCGCCGGCCAGCACGTGTTCCCAGGCCTGCTCGATGGACTCGTAAAAGAACGCCCGCGCCGAACGCAGCGCCGCTTCGGCCTTGGCCACGTCGACCTGGGCCAGCGGGCGGTCGGCCAGCGCCGGGGCGCCGGTGACCGAGATGCGCCCGCTGGCCATGCCCGACAGCTCGTCCAGCGCGGCGCGGGCAATGCCTAAGCCGACCACCGAAAGCACCTGGGTGGCGAACGACAGCGACGGGTAGCGGAAGAACGGCTCGTCGAGGTTCGGCTTGCCACCGCGGACGAAGGTCCACTGCTCGCCGACCACCACCTCCTCGACCAGCAGGTCGTGGCTGCCGGTGCCGAGCAGGCCGACGGTGTCCCAGGTTTCCTCGATGCGCGCCTGGCTGCGCGGCAGCACCGCCAGGCGCGGCAGGTCGAGCTTGTCGCCATTGCGTGGGGCGATGCCGACTCCGACGATGTCGGCGCCCATGGAGCCGCTGGAGTACTTCCAGCGGCCGTTGACCTTGAAGCCGCCAGACACGATTTCGGCCGGCTGTGGAGGGAAGATGCCACCGGCGAACACGGTGTCGGGGCTGTTACCGTAGATTTCGGCGATGGTCTCCAGCGGCAGCGCCGCCAGGTACACCGGGCTCATGCCGAAGCTGGCGACCCAGCCGGCCGAGCCGTCGGCATGGGAAATGCGCTCGATCATTTCGCAGAAGGCACCCGGCGAGCATTCCAGCCCGCCAAAGCGTTTCGGGACCAGGGCGCGGTACACGCCATGGGCCTTGAAAGCATCAATCACGTCGCGGGAAATGTGGCGCTGGCGATCGAACTCACCCAGGCGGGCACGATCACGCACCCCGTCAAGCAAGGCCTCGAAGGCAGGGCCAGAGGCGAGCGCCGACACAGGCGCGGCACGCAGGCAAAGCGAATCCATGGACATTCTCCGTCTCAGGCGCGGTTTTTGTGTTGTTTGGCAGGCGGCGAAATGGCCAGGCTCGGCAAGGGCGAGCAGCGGCCACGCAGGGGGGCAAAAGCTGGGTCGGGCGGCATGGTTCTGTCTCTCTTGTTTTAGGTGCCGGTGACAAAAATTTGCGACCGATTACGTGAATTGTCAATTGAATTTTCACGCTAAAAATCGTCATATTTGCTTAGCGATACGCCATATGAGTCAAGAAAAATAGACTTATACCGTTGATTAATATCAATTTTCATCGTGATTTAGGGTTACGAAAAAACAGCGAAAAAACTAACCCCGCACGGCGATATTCCAAAAAATTTTTAGTCGACTTTTCACATGATTCCGGCGAGGAAAAAGCTGGTGTAGGATGGCCAGGCAAGGAGCGCCACAAGGCCGGCCACCCGCGCCGGCCCCATAAAAACAACAGCAAGCGCCCCGCCAGGATCGATGGGGACACGCCAATGCCTGCCGTGATTACCCCCGAGGTCGAGGCCATGCCCACCCGCCACATCGACTTGCAGGACCATCGCCTGCGCTATCTGCACCTGAGCCACGACAAGGGCTCCATGCGCGCCGCCGCCGAAGCATTGGGCGTCGCCACCTCATCGGTCAGCCGGCAGATCGCCCGGCTGGAAGAAGAACTGGACATCGAACTGGTCCGCCCCGGCACGCACCGCATCAGCCTGACGGCTGCCGGCGAGGCTGCGGTGGATTACTACGTCGAGCGCATCCGCCAGCACGCCCAGCTGGTCGATCGCCTGGCTCAGCTGCGCGGTCAGCAGCAGGCGTCGACCGTGATCGCCATTGGCGAAGGCCTGCTCGGTGCCCGGGCGATCAATTCGCTGCAGGGCTTTCTGCATGCCCATGGCGCGCACAAGGCCGAGATCATCAGCGCCCCCTCGCTGGAGGTGCAGCGCCGGGTGCTGGCCGATGAGGCGCACCTGGGCGTGATCTTCGCCCCCAGCGCTACCGCACGCCTGACGCGCCTGTACAGCCTGGCCCAGCCGCTGCGCATGATCGTGCACCGCGACAGCCGCCTGGCCGCGCGGACCACGGTCAGCCTGGAAGACGTGGCGCGTGAATCGCTGGTGCTGCCGGGCGCCGACTTCCGCGTGCGCGAACTGGCCGATGCGGCGTGCAAGGATCAGCCATTCGCCATCGTGCCCACGCTCACTTCCAATTCGCTGGCGGTGATCCTCGACTTCGTTCGCTCCGGCCTGGGCGCCACCTTGCTGGCCGAACTGCCGATCATCGATGAGCTCAAGAACGGCACGTTCAAGGCACTGACGATCGATTGCCCGGCGATGAATGCGACCGATATCCAGATCGTCACCCGCCGCGGGCGCACGCTGGATGGGTTGAGCCGCGAGCTGGCCACGGAAATGGCCCGGGCAGTGCGCATGGCGGCTTGCGCCTGAGAACGGCTTGAGATTGCTGGGGGCGCCTTGCGCCCCTTTCGCGACACAAGGCCGCTCCTACAAGAGACCGCGTTCCCTTGTAGGAGCGGCCTTGTGTCGCGAAAGGGCTGCAAAGCAGCCCCAGCTTTTGTTGCACAAAACGCAACGACATTGCCCACCGCTGTCATTGAGCCCCTCTCCCCTGCCCTTTACGTTGCTCCCATAAGAAATCGCCCTCCATAGGTGACCCCGTGAGCAACCTGATCCCCGCCGTCAACCTGACGGTCGACCCGGCCGAGCTGGTGCAGCCCGACCGCGTCCACACCTCCCTGTACACCGACCCGGCACTGTTCGATGCCGAGCTGGAAAAGATCTTCCACAGCACCTGGATCTGGGTCGCCCATGAGAGCGAAGTCCCCGACGCCGGCAGCTACAAGACCACCTACATCGGCAAGCAGCCGGTGATCGTGGTGCGTGACCGCAAGAAGGGCATCAACGTGTTGCTCAACCGCTGCCGCCACCGCGGCGCCACGGTGTGCGAGCACAAGAAGGGCAAGACCAACAGCTTCGTCTGCCCGTACCACGGCTGGGGTTACGCCCTCGACGGTTCGCTGCGCGGCATCCCGCACCCGGAAAGCTACGGCGACTGCATCGACAAGGCTGAGCTGCCACTGGTCAGCCTGCGCACCGAAAGCTACGCCGGCATGGTCTTCGCCACCTTCAAGGACGACATCGAGCCGCTGGAAGACTTCCTCGGTGCAGCGAAGAAGTGGATGGACCTGTTCATGAAGCAGGGCGCCGGCTACGGCATCAAGGTCCCGGGCGAACACCGTTTCCGCTTCCCCGGCAACTGGAAGATCCAGCTGGAAAACACCACCGACGCCTACCACTTCCCGCTGGTGCACAAGAGCTTCCTGTCTTCGGTGGATGAACAGACCCTGGAGCTGTTCGACTTCGTCAAAGGCCCCGGCTATGTCGAAGACCTGGGCAACGGCCACAGCGTGATGGTGATGATCCCCGAGCTGGTGGACCTGGAAGCCGACCTCGACAAGCCGATTCCTGAGCGCTTCGAGTCGTTGGCTGCCAAATTGCGAGATGAGGGCATCGAGGAACAGCAGGTGCGCCGCATCGTTCGCGCCGTTGGTGGCTCGGGCTTCAACCTCAACCTGTTCCCCAACGTCGCCTGTTCGATGGCGTTCTTCCGCGTGCTGCAACCGATCTCGGTCACGGAAACGGAAATCCACCACTCGGTGATTACCATGGACGGTGGCCCGGCGGCGGCCAACCGCTACCGCCTGCGCCTGCACGAGCACTTCCAGGGCCCGATGGGCTTTGGCACCCCGGACGATTCCGAGGCCTGGGAGCGCGTGCAGAAAGGCGCCAATGCCGGCGAGAACCTGTGGATCATGCTCAACCGCGGCCTGCCGGGCGAGAAGCCCAGCGAAGATGGCCTGGTCTCCGACGTCAGTGCCGAAACCGGCATGCGTGCGGCGTACCAGCAGTGGAAGAAGATGATGGCGGCGGAGGCCAAATGATGAACCTGAATCTGCTCAACGAAGTGACCGCGTTCATCTGGCAGGAAGGCGACATGCTCGACCATGGCGAGTACGACACCTGGCTGAACCTGTGGACCGAGAAAGGGACGTACATCATCCCGATCAACCCGAAAGAAACCGACTACGAAAACACCCTGAACTACGCCTATGACGACCACCATATGCGTGGCTTGCGCGTGCAACGGCTGATCGGTGGCGAGTCGATTTCCACCAGCCCGCAGCCACGTACTGTGCGCACGATTTCACGCTTCCGGGTACTGGGCGACGACGGCGTCAACGTCACGGTACGCGCCGCGCAGAACATCCGCGAGTTCCGCAAGGAAAGCCTCAAGCACTATAGCGCCGACCTGACCTACACCCTGGTCCGCGCCGAAGGCGGCTTCAAGATCCACCGCAAGGTGATCAGCCTGATCAACAGCGACGATGCCCTCGCCGGCATCGGCTACATCCTCTGAAGCGAGGCATTCACCTTGTGCTGTTCCCAGGCGCGGCAAGCGCCTGGTGCTGGATATCTAAAAACAACAAAAACAATACGTGACAGGCAAGCGGGCCACAGACCTGCAGAGCGCCTCTGCCCAGTTGAACGACTGCCCAGACCTTGTACTGATCACATTTCCAGGATTACCCCATGGAACTCAAATGGCCGTTGCGTGCGAAAACGTTGTGCTTGTGTGTGGGCACCGTGTTACCCCTGACCAGCTTCGCCGACATGGTGGATGACAGCCACCTGTCGCTGAACTTCCGTAACCTCTACCTGAACCGTAATTTCACCAACTCCAGTGCACCGGTGTCGAAGGTCGGCAACTGGTCGCAGGGCTTCGACCTGCAGTTCGAGTCCGGCTACACCAATACCCCGCTGGCTGTCGGCCTTGATCTCAATGGCCAGTATGCCTTCCGCCTGGACTCCACCGGCAACGATGGCTCGCTGCCGTTCAGCCAGCACCGCCAGCAGGCCGCCGACGACTACAGCCGTGGCGGCGCGACACTGAAACTCAAGTACGCCAAGACCCAGGTGAAGATCGGCGACCAGAAACCGTTCTACCCAGTCGCCTCCAACGACCCCAGCCGCCAGCTCGACACCATTTACCAAGGTGCAGTGATCGAGTCTCGCGACATCGACAACCTGACCCTGGTCGGCGGGCGCTTCTGGTCGATCGTCACCCGCGAGTCGTCCAACCACGAGCGCCTGTACCGTTATGGCACCAACGACAGCCTGGACAGCGACGGCCTGGACTTCGCCGGTGCCACCTACAACTTCACCCAGGATTTGCAGGGCAGCTACTTCCATGGCGTGCTCAACGACATCTACAAGCAGGACTACGGCGGCATCAAGCACACCCTGAAGTTCGCCGACGGCTACCAGCTGAAAACCGACGTCGGTTACTTCAACAACCGCGAAGACGGCGCCGCGCGCAGCGGCCCGGTGGACAACCGCGCCTACTTCGGCCTGGTGACACTGGAAAAGAGCGGCCACATGATCGGCGCCAGTTACCAGCGCATGACCGGCGACACGGTGTTCCCGACCCTGAACGGCTACGTGCCGCAGCTGTGGCTGCCGAACTGGGCGAGTATCCCCTTCATCCGCCCGGACGAGCGCAGCTGGTCGGTGCGCTACGGCTACAACTTCGTGGCCATGGGCATTCCCGGCCTCAAGCTGTTCACCCGCTACATCAAGGGCACTGACGTCGATCGGGGCCCGGGCCTTGCACGCGACCAGGAGAGCGAGCGCGACATCATGCTCAGCTATGTGGTCCAGAGCGGCCCGCTCAAGGACCTGTCGTTCGACCTGAAGAACATGCGGACCCAGCAGAAGTACGGCAACGACTACACCGAGTACCGTTTCATCACTTCCTACACCTGGAAGTTCTGGTGAGTGGCCCGCATGGAGATGGCTCATGACTAACCTCAACACCAGCATCACCGCTGATACCGACCCGCGCACCCTGCGCCGCATCGTCATCGCCTCGGTGCTGGGCAACGCTCTGGAGTGGTACGACTTCTTCCTGTATGGCACGGCCGCAGCGCTGATCTTCGCCCCACTGTTCTTCCCCGCCGGCACCGACCCGGTGCTGGGCACCATGGCCTCGTTCGCAGGCTTTGCCGTGGGCTTTCTCGCCCGCCCGCTGGGCGGCCTGATCTTCGGCCACATCGGCGACAAGGCCGGGCGCAAGAAGGCCCTGGTGATGACCCTGGCAATCATGGGCGCGGCGACCTTCGCCATGGGCCTGCTGCCCACCTTCGATCAGGTGGGTTACCTGGCCCCGGCATGCCTGGTGATCCTGCGCGTATTGCAGGGCGTGGCCTCGGGCGGCGAATGGGGCGGCGGCGTGCTACTGCTCAGCGAGAACGCGCCGAAGGACCGTGTCGGCTTCTATGCGGCCTGGAGCCAGCTGGGCGTATCGGGTGGCTTCGTGCTGTCGGCGGCAGCCTTCTACCTGGTGCAGATGCTGCCCCATGAAGCCATGATGAGCTGGGGCTGGCGTGTGCCGTTCCTGGCCAGCATCCTGATCTTCGGCGTCGGCGTCTACATCCGCCGGCGACTGCCGGAAAGCAAGGCGTTCGTCGAGGACCAGGCGCAACAGTCGCAGCCCGAGCACATGCCAGCCATGGAAGTGCTGCGCAACCACCCCAAGGCGGTGCTGCAGGCGATGGGCATCCGCATTGCCGAGAACGGCAGCGCCTACCTGTTCCTGGCCTTTACCATCGCCTACGCCAAGTTCACCGGGCTGGACACGCAGCTTGTACTCGCGAGTGTGATGGTGGCGATGATTGTCGAGGCCGGCACCATCGTGTTCTGGGGCTGGCTGTCGGACATCATCGGCCGGCGGGTGGTGTATGCGATCGGCTCGGTCGGTTTGATGGCGCTGGCGTTCCCGTTCTTCTGGATGCTCGACACCCACTCGCCGGTGTGGGTGTACCTGGCGGCTTTGCTCGGCATGGCCTTCTGTCATGGCGCGATGATCGGCACCCAGCCGGCGCTGATGGGTGAACTGTTCCCGCCCAAGGTGCGCTATTCCGGGTTGGCCATGGGGCACGAGATTGCTTCGATCTTCTCCGGGGGATTGGCGCCATTGGCGGCGACAGCGTTGTTCAGTTTGTACAAGGATGCCTGGCCGGTGTCGGTGATGCTGGTGGTGATGGGGGCGATTACTACCCTGGCGGTGATCAGCATCAAGCCGCAGGCCAAAGCCTAGTTCTGCTCCGGTTTTGCCTGGGCCTTTCCGTGCGGGGAGGGTTCGGGCTTTTTTTTGCGTTGGGGCGGACAGGTGCCTGGTTCGGGGTTCTCTGCGCCTGTGAGATCGAGCGCCGCCCGCGCGGCGCTCGGTCTCACAGGCGCTGAATATTTTTCGGCGGACACCCGCTACCCCACCCAATTGCCCACCCGTGCCAACCTCTTGCCCCTGCCTGCCAATCCACGCCCCAGCCATTCCGCCCTGCGCCAAGCCCCGGTAGCCTGCCGCGAGCCCAACTCGCGTCGCGGAAAACAACAACATGACCAACGCCTTGAGCATCCACAACAAGATCACCCTGCTCGCCAGCCTGTGCCTGGCTGCCGTCGTCGTGCTCCTCACCGCACTGGCCCTGGCCCAGCGCCAGAGCAGTGAAGACCAGGTCGGCAGCAGCGCCAGCGACATGCTGCTGGCCGCCGCACGCAGCAACCTGCGTGCCGAGGGTCAAGCCCAGGCGCTGCAGATCCAGCAGGGCTTCAATCGCGCCTACACCTTTGCCGAAGGCGTGGGCCGCCAGGTCATGCACCTGCGCCAGCGTGCAGACATGCCCCCGGCCGAGCTGCGCCGCGACCTCACCCAGGTGCTGCGCGATGCCTTGGCCGGACGCCCGGAACTGTTGGGTCTGTTCATCACCTTCAACCGTAACGCCCTTGACGGCCACGATGCCGACTTCCCCGGCCAGCTAAACCTTGGCAGCAACGATCAGGGCCGCTTCGCCCTGTACTGGCTGCAACCGGCGCCCGGCCAGCTGCAAGCTGTGCCTGGCGACGAGAAACTGCTCGCCGACGCCTCACCGGGCCCCAGCGGCGCGCCGTTCAATGCGTTTTTCAGCTGCTCGCGTGCCAGCGCCAAACCCTGCCTGCTCGAACCCTATGTCGACAGCTCCAGTGGCACCGCGCGGCTGGTCACCAGCCTGACCTTGCCGCTGATCGACCAGGGCCGCGTAGTTGCAGTGATCGGCCTGGACATCGACCTGGCGACCCTGCAGCGTGATGCCGAGAAAGCCGCCACAGCGCTGTACGACGGCCAGGGCGATATCGCCATCGTCAGCACGGCCGGGTTGCTCGCCGGTGACAGCCACCACCCCGAACGCCTCGGTACGCTGTTCAAGGCACGCCACCCCGAGCAGGCCGTTGCCATGCTCGACGCCGCCGCCGCAGGCCGCACGCAGGCCTTCGAGGATGCCGGGTACATGCGCATGCTGGTGCCGATCCAGCCACTGCCTGAAGCCAGCCCGTGGGCCGTGCTGGTCAGCGTCGGCAAGGACGTGCTCGGCGCGCCGGTGACCGCGCTGCAGGCGCAGATGCGCACCGAGCGCCTGCGCAGCCTGGCCCTGCAGATCGGCCTGGGCCTGGGCATTGCACTGCTGGGCGTGGCGATGATGTGGCTGACCGCGCGCAGCGTCAGCCGCCCGCTGCTGCAGGTCGCCTAACTGCTGGAGGACATTGCCGAAGGCGAAGGTGACCTGACCCGCCGCCTGGCCTACCCCGGCAAGGATGAACTGGGCCGCCTGAGCCGCGCCTTCGACCGCTTCCTGGAGCGCCTGCAACCGGTGATCGCGCAGGTCCAGGGCGGTGTGCGCGATACCCGCGACACCGCCGACCAGTCGGCGCGCATCGCCAGCCAGACCAGCGCCGGCATGCAGCAGCAGTTCCGCGAAATCGAGCAGATGGCCACCGCCTTGCACGAGATGTCCGCCACCGCCCAGGCTGCGGCCCACAGCGCTGCGCAAGCCGCCGAGGCGGCGCGCCATGCCGACCAGGCGACCGGCGCCGGCGTGCAGGTGATCGAGAGCACCACCCAGGGTATCCAGGCCCTGGCCACCGGCATGAGCGAGGGCATGCAGCGCCTGCAGGCCCTGGCCGCGAGCAGCGAGCAGATCGGCGCGGTGATGGGGGTGATCCTGTCGATTGCCCGGCAGACCAACCTGCTCGCGCTCAATGCGGCGATCGAAGCCGCACGCGCCGGTGACGCCGGTCGCGGCTTTGCCGTGGTCGCCGACGAGGTCCGCGGCCTGGCCCAGCGCACCCAGGCCTCGGTGGAAGAAATTGGCACGATCATCGACAACCTGCGCAACGGCACCCATGAGGTGACCGGCGCCATGCAGCACAGCTACCAGCAGGCCCAGGCCAATGCCGAGCAGGCGCGCCAGGCCCTGCAGGCACTGGCGCAGATTCGCCAGGCGGTCAGCGTGATCACCGACATGAACGTGCAGATCGCCTGCGCCGCCGAACAGCAGAGCAGCGTTGCCGAAGAGGTCAACCGCAATGTCGAGGCGGTGCGCGATGTCACCGCCTCGCTGTCCGGCCAGGCCGAGCGCTCGGCGGGGATCAGCCAGCAGTTGAACGACCTGGCGTCAGAGCAGCAGGGGCTGATCGAGCGCTTCAAGGCCTGAGGCAAAGCGCGGCGCCAGCCCGGCCTGGTGCAGGCGCTGCACCAGGCTTGCCAGGCGCGTGTGGCGGTAGGCGTCGATGTCGGTATCGCGGTAGTCGTAGAACCCCACGCCATCGCGCAGACCGTTGCGCCCGCTGGCCATGTTGTCCAGCACTGATGCCGGCGCCTGGTAGCGTTCGCCCAGGTGACGGCTGAGGTAGCGTGAGGCGTGGTGCAGGATGTCGCCACCACCCCAGTCGATGAACTCCAGCAGGCCCAATACCGAGAAGCGCAGGCCAAAGCCGGTCCGTACGGCCAGGTCGATCTGCTCGGCGCTGGCGACGCCCTCCTCGACCATGCGCGCCGCCTCGTTCATCACCAGCGCCTGCAGGCGCGGCACGATGAAGCCGGGGGTAGCGTTGCACAGCACCGGCACCTTGCCGATGGCCTGCAAGGTGGCCAGCAGGTCGGCGACCACGGCTTCGCTGGTTGCGGCGCTGCGCGACACTTCCACCAGCGGCATCAGGTGCGCCGGGTTGAGCCAGTGGGCGTTGACCATGCGCCCGGGCACGCTGACCATGGCGGCCAGTTCGGTCACCAGGAACGTCGAGGTGGTCGAGGCGATAATCGCGTCCGCCGCCACCTGCCGGTCGATCCAGGCAAACGCCTCTTGCTTGGCCTCGAGTACTTCAGGCACCGCCTCGAACACCAGCCGGCAACCTTGCAACGCCTTGCCGCCCTCCTCGCGTGTCAGCAGTTGAACCCGCGACAACAGCTGCTCGGCTTGCTGCGCACCGATCAGTTCAAGGGCCACCAGGCTCTGCGCCTCGACAGCAAGGTTGCGCCCGACCGCCTCGAAGTAGCTGGCCTGGGCTGGTACCTGCCGCGCCTTCAGGTCGATCAGGCTGACGTGGACGCCGGCCTGGGCGAAGGCCAGGGCGATGCCCTCGCCCATCCGCCCGGCACCGACCACGGCAATGTGCCGCAGCGCCCCGCTCATGGCGCGACACCGTCACGCAGCATGGCCGCCATCTGCTCGCGGTCGAGCTCAGCCAGCCCGAGGTTTTCCAGGGTGCGGCCTTCGCCATACAAGTCACGCCCGGTCACTGCCGAGGCCAAGGCCAGCAAGCCCTGCGCCACGGGGGTCGGCACGCCGGCCCAGCGCCCGACCGAGACCAGCAGCGACAGGCCCAGGCGCGTGTCTTCGAGCATGTAGCGGTGCTGCTGCAGGTCGATCTTCTCGCGCCAGTCGCCGCTGTCGGTGAGCTTGCCATGGGCGCCGCGGCCGTACATCCACTCATCGCCCTGGTCGGTGTTGTAGTGGTCGGCCAAGGGGAAGTGCGGCGCCGGGTAGCCCAGCGCCTCGCGTACGCGCATGCGTTCGGCATCCAGCGCGTTGGTCACCCGGCGGATCGACGGTTGGGTACCTTCGTTGTGGATGTCCCACGACTCGAAGTGCTCCAGCGGCCCGGCATTCATCAGGATCAGCGGCGGGTGAATGACCGGCCCTGCGTTCATCAATGCGCCGCTCAGGGCATCTTCGATCGGCTCGACACTGGGATAGGCTTCGCGCAGCACGCTGAAGGCATGGGCCGAAAGACGACTGGGCAGCACGCCGGTGGGCAGGCGCGTGGCGTAGGCGCTAATCACCAGCTGGTCGGCACCATGCTTGCGCACCAGGTACGGCAAGGTGCCGGTTTCGGCAAAGGCCACCTCGGCGTTATTGCCACAGTCGCCCATGGCCTTGGCGAACACATAGCTGCCAAAGGTGCCTGGCGGCAGGAACACCACTTGGCCAGCGCTGAGCAATGGCGCGACTTCAGCGGCCAGGGCCGCGTGGCTGGTCGATGGCAAGGGGATGATCACCAGGTCCGCGCCCTGCAGCGCTTCGGCCAGGTCGCTGACCAGGTGCAGGTTGTCGCCAAGGGCCAGTTGGCGGGTGCCGCGATAATCGCGCACGCTGAGGCTGCCAATCGCCTGCAGGGTTTTCAGGGCCGTAGCGTCACGGCGCCACAGACGGGTGGCATGGCCGCGCTCGGCCATCTCGACAGCCGCTGCATAGCAGCCATGGCCGCCGCCAAGAACAGTGATTTGCATGGGTGGAACTCCGCGTGTGTAAGGTAGGCCGATGCTAGCCATCACGCGTTTGGCCAGCGCTGCGGATCGCGCAGGCAGGCTACCGATTGCGCAGCTTTCAGCCCCTGAGCGTGTCGGAGGGGCGGCAACCGAAACGCTGCCGGTACTGCTGGGTGAAATGCGCGGGGCTGTTGATGCCGAAGCGCAGCAGCACCTCGGTCACGCTGCCCTCACCTTGCTGCAAGGCCTGGTGCACCGCCTGCAGGCGCCGGTCGCGGATGTACTCGACCGGCGTCTGCCCGAGGAACTGGCGAAAGCCGTTCTGCAGCGTGCGCACCGAAACACCACTGAGCGCGCACAAGGTGGCCAGCGCCAGCGGCTGGTCCAGGTTGGCCTCGATATGCTCGCGCGCCCGGCGCACATGGCTGGGCAATGGGGTGCCTGCCGGTTGCAGCAGCGCGGCGGAATAGTTGTGCGGCAACTGGGTCAGCAGCAATTGCACCAGGTGATCCACCAGGCCCTGGCGCAAGGGCGCCAGGCTCAGTTGCAGGGCGAACAGCCGGCACAGGTAATCCAGGGTCAGGCCCAGGGCATGGACGCCTGGGTGGTCAGCGGCGAGCGGCACATCGAACGCCAGCGGCTGCCCCAGGCTACGCCCCAGCAGCTGCTGCAAATGCAGCTCCAGCGCCTCGCGGGGCATGCTGAGCACCGCATTGCGGCAGGCGCCGCCAGTGACGATGCGACTGCTGGCGAACGGTGAACTGACGCTCAACCCGCCCGCCGCCACGGCCGCATGCTCGCGACCGTGGCTGACTTCGCACTGCCCTTGCAAGGTGGTGCGGAACAGGTACTGCGCACCGGTGCCCTCAAGGCTGACTTCCACCGGCGCATCGTAGTGCAACTGCAGCAAGCGCACGCCGGCAAACTCGACGCCGTTGACCTGCAACTGTGGCGTAGCACCGTCAAGCACCCGCAGTCGATGCGGGCAGAGATAGCGGGCCAGCTGCACCTGCATCTCGGCCACATCCTGCGAGTGAAACAGCGGAAAGCGCTCCAGCAGCTGGATGTCCGCCAGCATCTCAGGCCTCGGCGGGGTGTTCGCGGCGCATGCTGTCACCAAAGCACTTGCAGCCCTTGGCCAGCAGCACGATGGCCAGCAGCGAGGCACCGAAGCTGACAATCGACATCGACGAACCGACCGCAGCCGGGGCGCCGAAGTAACGGTCGGTGATCAACGCCACCAGCGTGGTGCCCAGGCCCAGCCCGAGCAGGTTGCTGATCAGCAGGAACACCGCCGACACCTGGGCGCGCACCTGGTTGGGCGAGAGGATCTGCATGGCGGCGGTAGAGGCCGGCATCGGGAACGAGGCAAAGAACATGGCCGGCACCAGCAAGGTCACCGACAGCCACAGCTGGTCGACCTGGGAATACAGCACCGCCGGCACGATCATGCCCACCGCGCCGATCACCCCGGTGCGCATGGCCGCATCGCTGCGCCCGCGCTTGGCCAGGTGGTCGGTGAGCCAGCCGCCGAACACCACGCCGGTGGTGTTGGCCAGCAGCAGGATGGTGCCGAGCATGAAGCCAGCCTGTTCGGGGCTCATGCCGAACTTACGGATATACAGCGCCGGGGTCCAGCTCATCATGCAGAACAGCGCCATGGCGTAGAACGAGAAGCCCAGGTAATGGCAGCCGAAGGTCGCCCGGTGGCGGCCGATGAAGCGCAGGCCATCGCTGAGCCGGACCTTGCGTACGTTGCCGTCGGCATCCAGCTGCGCGCCCTTGCGCTGCGGGTTGCGCACGGTGAGCCAGACCAGCAGGCCGACGATCACCCCGGGCAGGCCGACGATGAAGAACGCCAGCTGCCAGGCCTTCATCGCGCCGAGGAAGGCCACCTCGATGGTCTGCGCGTCCTTGAGCAAGGTGATCACGTAGCCGCCGACCAGGAAGGCGATGCCGCCGCCGACGAACGAACCGATCGAGTAGATGCCCACGGCGCGGCCGAGCTTTTCCTTGGGGAACAGGTCGCTGAACATCGAGTAGGCCGAGGGCGACAGGGCCGCCTCGCCCACGCCCACACCGATGCGCGCCAGGAACATCTGGGTGAAGTTCTTGCTCAGGCCGCAAGCGGCGGTGGCGAAGCTCCAGAAGATCACCCCCACGGCAATGATGCGCGGGCGCGAGAAGCGGTCGGCCAGGTAGGCAATGGGCATGCCCATGAAGGCATAGAACAGCGAGAACGCCAGGCCGTGCAGCAGGCTGAACTGGGTGTCGCTCAGTTGCAGGTCGGCTTTGATCGGCTCGATCATCAGGGCCAGGATCTGCCGGTCAACGAAGGAGAAGATGTAGGCCACCATGCACAGGATGACCACGTACCATTCGTAGAAATAGCGCTTGTTGTGCTGCTTGAGGTGTTGCTCTTGAGTGAGGGTATTCATGCTCGCGAATTCCTGATTGGGCAGCCTGGAAAGGGATTACAAGGCAGTGACCTGTCAGTAACAGGCGAGCGCACGCAGGGCGGGATTACGCATGACCAAGGACCTTTATTGTTATTGGAATGGTGTATGGCGGTAGAGCAGATTCAGCTTGCACCGGCCTCATCGCCGGCAAGCCGGCGATGAGGCCATCACAGGAGATCAGGCCTGCTGCAGCGCCCGTGGCCGGTGGCTGCGTTCCTCGGCTTCTGGCGCCTTGGCGGCCTGCAGCTGGAAGTCGAACGACAGCTCGGCAAAGCGCGCGCCCTGCACGCCACGGTCACGCGCCGCAGCGGCATCGTCGACAAACCGAAGGTCGCCGATCAGGCCATCGCGAGTGGCGTAGGCGAAGTCGTCCCACAGGTACTTGTCACCGGCGAAGTTGATCTGCGTGGTCAGGTGGCGATGGCCCGGTGCCGAGATGAAGAAGTGCACGTGTGCCGGGCGCTGGCCGTGGCGGCCAAGCAGGTTCAGGCATTCCTGGGTCGGGCCCTGCGGGTCGCAGCCATAGCCGGACGGCACGATGGAGCGGGCACGGTAGCGGCCTTCGGCATCGGTGACGATGCGCCGACGCAGGTTGTAGTCGGACTGGGTAGAGTCGAAATACGAGTAGGTACCCTGGGTGTTGGCGTGCCACAGGTCGACGGTGGCGCCGGCCAGCGGCTTGCCGTCGGCATCGAACACCTGGCCCTGGAGGAACATCACCACGCCGGGGTCGGTGCCGTCGTCCATGCGCGCGTCACCCTCGGACAACGGTGCACCGGCCACGTACAACGGGCCTTCGATGGTGCGCGGGGTGCCGCCGGTCAAGCCGGCTTCGGCGTCCTTGGCATCCTGCAGCAGGTCGAGGAAGTGCTCGATGCCCAGGCCTGCCGCCAGCAGGCCAGCCTCGTTGCGCCCGCCAAGGCGGTTGAGGTAGGCGACGGCATGCCAGAACTCGTCCTCGCTGACCTCCAGGTCTTCGATCAGGCGTGCGGTGTCCTGCAGTACACGGAGCATGATCTGCTTGAAGCGCGGGTTGCCTTCGGCCTGGCCAAGGCCGGCCACTTGCTCGAAGAAGGCCTGGATATCGGCGCTGTGGGAGATCTTCACGGTCATTTCTGCTTACCTCGAATTGTTCTTGTCAGGTAGTCGTGGGTGAATCAACGGTCGTCGCTGTGGATCGACGACGGGTGGCGGCACAGGCCGTCGACCTCGATGTCCATGTACGGGAACAGCGGCAGTTGCATCAGCGTGTCGTGCAACGCCTCGACGCTGGGCACGTCGAACACGCTGTAGTTGGCGTAGTGCCCGGCGATGCGCCACAGGTGGCGCCAGGTGCCTTCGCGCTGCAGGCGCTGGGCCAGTTCCTTCTCGTCGGCCTTCAGCTGCGCGGCCTTGGCCGGGGCCATGTCGACCGGCAGCTTCACGGTCATCTTCACGTGGAACAGCATGTTGTTTTCTCCTAGGTGTCAGCGGCGGGCAAAGCGCGCCAGGCGGGTTTCGTCGAGGGTCAGGCCCAGGCCCGGGCTGCGTGGCACGTGCAGCTGGAAGTCGTGGTACTGCGGCGGCTCGTTGACGATCTCTTCGGTCAGCAGCAGCGGCCCGAACAACTCGGTGCCCCAGGTCAGCTGACGCAAGGTGAGGAAGGCATGGGCCGAGGCCAACGTGCCGATCGAGCCTTCGAGCATGGTCCCGCCGTACAGGGCGATGCCGGCCGCTTCGGCGATCTGTGCGGTGCGCAGCACGGCGCGCGGGCCGCCGTTCTTGGCGATCTTCAGGGCGAAGATGCTGGCCGCGCCGTCGGCGGCCAGGCTGAAGGCGTCCTCGACGCTCTCGATGGATTCGTCGGCCATGATCGGCGCCGGGCTGCGCTGGTTCAGGCGCACCTGGCCGCCACGGTTGATGCGCGCGATCGGTTGTTCGATCAGGTCGATGCCGTTGTCG
This sequence comes from Pseudomonas sp. NPDC089422, assembly GCF_044749405.1. Taxonomy (NCBI): domain Bacteria; kingdom Pseudomonadati; phylum Pseudomonadota; class Gammaproteobacteria; order Pseudomonadales; family Pseudomonadaceae; genus Pseudomonas; species Pseudomonas sp. NPDC089422. The sequence goes on along the minus strand of NZ_JBIVHW010000007.1, from coordinate 362,130 downwards.
CCGAGCACCTGGCAGGCGCGGATGGCTTGCGATTCGTCCCAGTACTGGTTGACGTCGACCCGCACGCTGGCGCGCTCGCCCAGCTCGCGCTTGATTGCCACCACGTGCTTCAAGTCCTGCTCCAGCGGGTTGGCGCCGATCTTCAGCTTGAACACACGGTGCCGGCGGATCTCCAGCATGTGCTCGGCCTCGGCGATGTCGCGGGCGGTGTCACCGCTGGCCAGGGTCCAGGCCACTTCCAGGCTGTCGCGCACGCGCCCGCCAAGCAGTTCGCTGACCGGCAGGCCAAGGCGCTTGCCCTGGGCGTCGAGCAAGGCGCTTTCGAGGCCGGACTTGGCGAAGGTGTTGCCCTTGGCCAGCTTGTCGAGCTTGAGCATGGCGGCGTTGATGTTGTCGGCTGGCAGCCCGACCAGCGCGGGCGCCAGGTGTGCGTCGATGTTGGCCTTGATGCCTTCGGGGCTCTCGTAGCCGTAGGCCAGGCCGCCAATGGTGGTGGCCTCGCCGATGCCTTCGACGCCGTCGCTGCAGCGCAGGCGCAGCACCACCAGGGTCTGCTGCTGCAGGGTGTGCATCGCCAGCTTGTGCGGGCGGATGGTCGGCAGGTCGACGATGATCGCGTCGATGCGCTCGATCAGGGCGTTTGTCATGGTTCGAAGGTCCCGTCAAATCAGGCCGCAGGCTGCAGACCCGATACTACATTTACTTGATTATTCAAGCATTGCGCGAGACCCTGAGGGCCGTCCAATATCAAATGAATCTCCCACCATACCCAGGAGGTCTGATGGAGCTGCGCCACCTTCGCTACTTCAAGGTCCTGGCCGAAACCCTGAATTTCACCCGCGCCGCCGAACTGCTGCACATCGCCCAGCCGCCGCTGAGCCGGCAGATCAGCCAGCTGGAAGAACAGCTCGGGACCGTGCTGGTGCTACGCGAACGCCCGCTACGGCTGACCGAGGCCGGCCGTTTCTTCTACGAGCAGACCTGCACCCTGCTGCAGCAACTGGAGAACATCAGCGACAACACCCGGCGCATCGGCCAGGGCCAGCGCCAGTGGCTGGGCATCGGTTTCGCCCCCTCCACCTTGTACACGGTACTGCCGGAGCTGATCCGCGAACTGCGCAAGGACAGCGAGCTGGAACTGGGCCTGAGCGAGATGACCACCCTGCAGCAGGTGGAAGCGCTGAAAAGCGGGCGCATCGACATCGCCTTCGGCCGCATCCGCATCGACGACCCGGCGATCCAGCAGCAAGTGCTGCGCGAAGACCCGCTGGTGGCGGTTTTGCCCAAGGGCCATGCCCTGGCCGGCGCGCCGCTGACCCTCGAACAACTGGCCAGGGAAGCGTTCATCCTCTACCCCGCCAACCCCAGGCCAAGCTACGCCGACCACATCCTCGCGCTGTTCGCCCACCACGGCATGAGCCTCAAGGTCAGCCAGTGGGCCAACGAACTGCAGACCGCCATCGGCCTGGTTGCCGTCGGGCTGGGCGTGACCCTGGTGCCGGAGTCGGTGCAACAACAGCACCGCACCGATATCGAGTACGCCAGCCTGCTCGACCGCAGCGCCGTCAGCCCGATCATCCTCAGCCGGCGCAAGGGCGACAGCAGCCCGATGGTGCAGCGCTGCCTGGCGCTGATTTCCCAGCAGGCAGCCAGTTAGCCACGTTCGAAAAAGCTGCTGCCCTTTTCCTTGAGCAGCGTCACCAATGCCCCTGCTGCTGGCGACAGGTAGCCGTCCGTGCGCACCGACACTGCCACGGTCCGACGCATGGTGGTCTGCTTCAGCGGCACCTCGCGCAGCCAGGACATGCCCAAGCCATGTTCGAGGGTTTCCCGGGCGGCGAAGCTGAGCAGCTGTGTACGCGCGATCAGGCGGGGCAGCAGCGAGATGGCGTTGGTCTCGATCTGCACCTGCGGCGCTGGCAGCTGGTGGGCGATGAACACGTTGTCGATCCAGCGCCGGGCGGTCACCATCGGCCCCGCCAGCACCCAGCGGTACTGGCAGAGGCGCTGCAGAGTGATGGGGCCGGCGAAGATCGGGTGTTCGGCGCTGGCCACCACGATCGCTTCATCTTCGAGGATGGGATAGGTGGTGAACTCGGGGTCCATGGCGATCTGCGGTGAAATGATCACATCCAGCCGCCCGGCGCGCAGGGATTCCTTGAGCACATCGTCCTGGGCAATGGAAAGCTTCAAGGTCACTTCCGGTGCCCGTTCCAGCAACGCTGCGGTCAGGTGCGGCAGCAGGTGATCGGCCATGCTCGCCGCACAGCCCAGGCGGATGTTGCCGACCAGCCCACTGGCGAAGTCGCGCACCTCGCGTTCGGTTTCGGCGATGTTCAGCTGCAGTTGCTTGCCGCGGGCCAGCAGCAGCTTGCCGACATCGGTGAGCTTGATGCGCCGGCCATCGCGCTGGAACAACCGGGTACCCAGCGATTCTTCCAGGCGCTGGATGCTCTTGCTCAGCGCCGGCTGGCTGCGGTTGAGCTTCTCCGCCGCCCGGCCCAGGTGCCCCAGCTCGGCGATGGTTTCGAAATAGGTAAGATCACGCAGGTCCATGATTCATGAATTTCAGTTATGGATTCATCGAAAGTAGAAAATAGACTTGATCGATTGCGCCGTCGATAATTTTCTCCGCTGGCGCTGCCAGCCCCGCGTTATCGCTGCGCAAGGAGTATCCACGTTGCAGACCGCCCTACCCGCCTCTTTCAGACCCCTCTGCCAATGGCTCGCCCTGCTGCTCTGCGCCGGTGCCTTCGGTCAGTTGCTGCATGCCCTGGCCGTACCGGCCGGGTTGTTCCTCGGCCCCATGCTGGTGGCCATCGTCTTCGGCGTCGCAGGCGCGCAACTGCACCTGCACCGCCAGGTGTTCCGCTTCGGCCAAGGTTGCGTCGGCCTGCTGGTCGCGCACTCGGTGAGCTGGGCGGTGCTGGTGTCGATGGCCCAGTCCTGGCACCTGATGTTGGTCGCCACCTTCATCACGGTGGTGCTCAGCGCCCTGGTCGGCCTGGGCACCGTGCGCTTCGGCGGCATCCCCGGCAGCACCGCCGCCTGGGGTACCGCGCCAGGCGCAGCGTCGGCGATGGTGTCGATGGCCGAGGAAAATGGCGCCGACGGCCGCGTGGTTGCGACCATGCAGTATGTGCGGGTGGTGTGCGTGGTGATGATCGGCTCGCTGGTCAGTCACCTGCTCGGCGCCACGCCGGGTGCGGTGGCTCATGCGCCGGCGATGTTGGAAGGCCCGCATCTGCTCGATACCCTGCTCAGTCTGGGCGTGGTGCTGGTTGGCATCACCCTGGGTAATCGCCTGCCGGCCGGTGCGTTGCTGACACCGCTGCTGCTAGGCGGTGCCCTGCAACTGAGCGGGCTGCTGACCATCCGCTTGCCCGAGCCCTTGCTGGCCGTTGCCTACGGCGCCATCGGCTGCTACATCGGCCTGCGTTTCGACCGGCCGACCGTGCGTTATGTGTGGAAGCGTCTGCCGACCATGATTGCCGGGGCGGTGGCGTTGATCGTGCTGTGCGCCGCGTGCGCCTACCTGCTGGCCCTGGCGATGGGCACGGACTTTCTGTCGATGTACCTGGCTACCAGCCCGGGCGGGCTGGATGCGATGGCGATCATCGCCGTCGAGACCCATGCCGATGTCGGGTTGGTGCTGGCGATGCAGACGTTGCGGTTGTTCGGGGTGATTCTGACCGGGGCCTTCTGTGCGCGGCAGATCATACGCCTGACCCGGGGGTAGGGGGTGCAAGCGCATGTCTGATGAGTTGTGCCGCCTGAGAGATCGAGCGCCGCCCGCGCGGCGCATCGCAGGCAAGCCTGCTCCTACATCTGTTTCGGGCCAGTGAAGCCTGTGCCATTGGCGCGCGTACCCTTGTAGCATGACTCGATATTGCGTCGTACAAACAAGGGGCCGCGCGCCAATGCCTCAGGAATAATTGGCCCGAAACAGATGTAGGAGCAGGCTTGCCTGCGATGCGCCGCGCGGGCGGCGCTCGATCTCCCAGGCACCACACGCCTCAAGGCAGGCACCTAATCCCGCAGGAAGCTGTCTTCGAACGGGTAATGGGTCAACAGCTCGAACCCGCTCTCGGTCACCAGCAACTGGTTCTCCAGCTTGATCCCGTCACGCCCGCCCACCTCGCCGACATAAGCCTCGACACACAGCGCCATGCCCGGCTGCAGCTCACCTTCATAGCCATAGGACTCAAGGTCTTCCGGGTAGCGAATGCTCGGGTATTCGTCGCACAGCCCCACCCCATGGAACATCACCCCATAGCGCTGCGCGCGACAGCTTTCCGGCAGGCGGTGGCCATTGCGGGTGAGTTCGGTGAAGCGCACCCCAGGCTTGACCATCTCGGCGTTGACGTGGATGTGTTCGTGGGCAATGCGATACAGACGCTTCTGCTCGTCGGTGGGCTCGACATCACCGCAGATCCAGCTGCGCGACATGTCCACGCAGAAGCCATACACACCGATCAGGTCGGTGTCGAACGACAGCAGATCACCGTCGCTCAGTACCCGTGGGCCGGACTCCTGATACCAGGGGTTGGTGCGCGGGCCCGAGCTGAGGATGCGGGTTTCGATCCACTCGCCGCCACGGCGAATGTTGCCCGCATGCAGCGCGGCCCAGACATCGTTCTCGGTAGCACCCGCGCGCATGGCCTGGCGCATCTCGGCGATCGAGGCTTCGCAGGAGGCCACCGCGCAGCGCATGGCGAGGATTTCGTCCGGCCCCTTGATCAGGCGGGCGAACTCGGTGACTTCCTGGCCGTTGTGCACCTGCACGCCCAGCGCATCGAGGGCGCGCAAGCCGGCGACTTCGATGCGGTCCACGGCCAGGCGGCGGTTGTTGCCGGCATGGGTGCGCAGCAGTTCATCGACCTGGGCGCAGAAGCGCCTGGCATGTTCCTCGGTGCGGTCGCCCGTCTCGAAATAGAAGAACGACGCACCGCTGCGCAACTCGCTGACCAGCGGCAGGTGCGCGGAAAGGTGATCGCAGCCATGGAAGTCCCACAGCACCACATGGCCGCTGGCGGCGACGAAGCAGGCGCGGGCCGGGTTGTGGGTGGTCCACAGCTGCATGTTGGTGGTGTCGGTGGCGTAGCGGATGTTCAGCGGGTCGAACAGCAGGATACCGCCGAGGTCGCGGGCGATGAGCTGCTCGCGGATGCGTTGCAGGCGGTACTCACGCATGCTCGGCAGGTGCGGTGCCTGCAGGCCGAGGTTGGCCCATTCGGCGAAGGCCAGCGGGGTCGGGCCGATTTCGGTGCGGTCGTTGTCATCGACCGAGCCATCGGCCTTGAGCGCGGCGGCGCGCTGGCGGGACGGGTCAATGCGGCGGGCCTGGGCGGGGATCGAGAACGGTGATGTCATCATGGCGTGCGGTTTTCCCTGGTCTTATTGTGTGGAAACAGCGGTATTGATGATGTGCGATTGCGGGCAGGCCAGCGCCCTCAAAGTCGTCAGGACAATGCCCGAAAGCGGCGCTGGCCCAGGGCTCATGCGAGGCGCGGCGAAACTTCGCTCAAGCGCCGGGTCATCAGCTCGCAATACCAGTCGACGAACTGGCAGACGCCGTTCTCCACCAGGCCCGAATAGGGGCCCGGCTGGTAGGCCGGCGAAGTCACACCGACCTGGGTGCCCTCCACCAGCCGGCGATCCTGGTCGTTGGTGGCCATCCACACCTTGGTCAGGCGCTCGAGGTCGTAGTCCACGCCTTCCTGGGCATCCTTGGGCACCAGCCACTTGGTGGTCACCAAGGTCTGCCCCGGCCCCTGCGGCAACACGCGGAAGCTCAGGGCGTGGTCGCCGAGAAAATGGTTCCAGGTCGAGGGGTAGTTGAAGTACAGCAGCGCGCCGATGTTGGCCACGCCGCTGCGGTCCAGGCGGCGGGCAACGGCCGGCTTGCCGTCCATGGTGTAGCTGGTTGCGCCGTTGTTGAGCGGGATGCGCGTCATGCGGTACTGGCCACCCGGGTCCATGACCAGGCGGCTGGCCATGCCGTTGGCTTCGCAGACGTTCCAGTGCGCGGCCAGTTCCGGGTCTTCCTCACCGCCAATGCCCTGCACCGATACGTTCTCGACGAACGAGTTGAGCAGCTCGGGGTGGGTACCGTCGCAGTGGTAGCACTCGCGGTTGTTCTCGAACACCAGCTTCCAGTTGCCCTGCTCCACCAGGTTGGCCTCGAAGGCGACCTTGCAGTCTTCCAGGTAGTGCGGGCCGATGAAGGGCGACACGGCGCTGCGAAACGGCTCGAAGTCTGGCGCGACCTTGGCCACGCACACATAGATGTAGCTGTGCACCACTTCGCAGTGGGCCGGCAGCAGGCCGTGCTCGGCGGTGTTGAAATCGGGGCCCATGTTGCCGGCGAACAGCAGGCGACCATCGAGCTCGAAGGTCCATTTGTGGTAAGGGCACACCAGCTTGGCGACCTTGCCCTTGGCCTCGGTGCACACCTTGGAGCCGCGGTGCCGGCAGGTATTGTGAAAGGCGCGCACCTGGCCATCGCTGCCGCGTACCACGGCCACCGGGTAATCGCCGACCTGCAGGGTGATGTACTGGCCGGGCTTTTCCAGTTCGAAGGTGTGCCCGGCAAAGATCCACTCGCGGTGCCAGATCTGCTCCAGGTCCTGCCGGTACAGACCGGCATCGCTGTAGGCGGCGCCGGGCAAGCCATGTTGGGGTTTGCGTTGCTTGATCAGGTCCAATACATCAGTGTGCTGCATTATTGTTGTTCTCCCGCGTGGGACTTCAATGCAGGGATTCGTTCGGTTAGTCTCTGAAACGAATAACAAAGCGTCATCGCTGCTGCCTGATCACAGTCTATTGCCAGTGTTTTGCCGCAAAGAATCGACATTTTCTGAGGCTAATTGATTACCAAAACGTATGGTCAAGCACACCGAACCCGATCAGACCTTGATCAAGATGCCCTCGCTGCGCGCGGTCAAGGCCTTCGTCGCCGCCGCCCGCTACCAGAACTTCACCCGTGCGGCCGAAGCGCTGTGCGTGACCCAGGCGGCGATCAGCCGGCAGATCCGCGACCTTGAGGAGCACCTGGGAGCCGAACTGTTCAACCGCGCCGGGCGTGCGGTCGAGCTGACCCCGGCCGGTTCGATCTTCTACGACGCCGTGCAGCTGTCGTTCACCAACATTGCCCAGGCCGCCGACCGCATCCGCCACAGCGAGTCGCCCAAGCAGCGCGTCACCCTGTGCTGCTCACCGGCATTCGCCAACTTCTGGCTCGGGCCGAAGTTGCCGGCATTGTTCGCCGCCTACCCCGAGATCGACCTGAACATCGTGACGATGCAGAACTTCCTGACCCTCGAAAACGGGGTCAATCCGGACATCATCATCTGCAAGATGGCCAAGAGCGGCCAGGGCTACTTCAGCCAACCGCTGGTCTGCGACGTGATCTACCCGGTGTGCTCACCGCAGTACCTGGAACAGCACCCGCAGATCTGCACGCTGGATGGCCTGCGCAACACCGCCCTGCTCAACCTCAGCCCGTTCGGCCGCTCGCAGGTGGCCGAACACGTGGACTGGAAAGTCTGGTTCGCCTATCAGGACATCGACCTCGACCGGCGCGACGCGGATGCACCGCAACTGTTCAACGCCAACGACTACAGCCTGCTGATGCAGCTGGCGCAGCACCATCAGGGCGTGGCCCTGGGCTGGCACTATCTGGTCGCGCCGCTGGTGGAACAGGGCTTGCTGGTGCGGCCGGTGAGCGACACGCTGGTCCACCGCGACACCCGCCATTACCTCAGCCTCAGCGAAGCCAAGAGCCGCGATGCCAGTTGCTGCAAGTTGCGCGACTGGTTGATCGATCAGTTCGACTGGTCGCTGCATGAAGAGGTCGACACCCAGGCGTGATCGGCCCTAGCCTTTCAATGCTGCCTCGATCTTCGCCACGTCGATCTTGCCCATGTTCATCATGGCGTCGAACGCCCGCTTGGCGGCGGCCTTGTCGGGGTTGGCGATGGCTTCGATGAGAATGCGCGGGGTGATCTGCCAGGAGATGCCCCACTTGTCCTTGCACCAGCCGCAGACGCTCTCGCTGCCGCCGTTGCTGACGATGGCATGCCAGAGCCGGTCGGTCTCGGCCTGGTCCTCGGTGCTGACCTGGAAGGAAAACGCCTCGCAGTGCTTGAACGTGGTGCCGCCATTGAGCCCCACACAGGGTATGCCCATCACGGTGAACTCGACCGTGATCACGTCTCCAGCCTTGCCCGACGGGTAGTCACCGGGTGCCGGATGCACCGCCACCACCTTGCTGTCGGGGAAGGTCCTGGCATAGAAATTCGCCGCTTCTTCGGCATCCTTGTCGAACCACAGGCAGATCGTGTTCTTGGCAGTCATGGCAAGGCTCCATGGGGGAACAGAAAGCCTTGAGTCTAGCCCTTCAGCCCTGGTTGGCGATGGCCACGGCCAGTTCAGGGTCGCTGACCGTCGATTGCAGATAGGCCTGGCGGTCGTCGCGCAGCGCCTGCTGCAGGCGCGGGCCGCACAGGCGACCATGGGTCGCGACGTAGGCCAGGGCAACGCTCAGAAGCAGCCTACCAACCGCAGAGAAATATCCTACAACCCACGGATTCCGAGGCACTGCATCATTCCTGACGAACCTCACAAGCGACTTTTCGCAGGGAGATACAGGTTTGTCGGATTTCAAATCAAGGTTACAGCACCTCAGCGCCGAACAGATCGAGGCGCTGTACAGCGAATACATCGGCGGTGAAAAGATCGCGGTACTGCTCGAACGCTACGCCATCGACATCGCCCCCAGCAGCCTGATCAAGGCTTTTCCCCCGGTGCCTTGCGCCGAACTCGAGTGCCCTTACTGCGAAGTCAGCCTGTACGAGCGGCGCAAAAGCCGCTCGGCCAACAGCTGGAACGACAACCTGGCCTACTGCCCGAACTGCGCCCACCGCCATTACTTCCCGGGGCGCAACCAATGGCAACGCGATTGCGCCTGCCAGCCCTGCCTGGCGGCACGTGAACGGGCCAGGCAGGCAAAGGCCATCGAGCAACGCAAGCGCATCAACGAGCACTGGTCATTGGCAAAGCGCCAGCCTGTGCCGTTGCACACGCTGTCGATCACCCGCCAGTTGCAGTTGCTGGCCGTGCTCGAAATACGCATGGATACGCAAAGGGATTTCATCCTCGCTGCGGAAAAAACCACCGGGGATGCGCGTGTCAGCCCATCCCTGGGCATGGATTCAACCATCCTGCTGGCGCTGCACGAGGACCAGATTCTGCTGGTCGACCCCGATTCGCCGCTGGATGCCTTCAGCGACGACCCCACACCGAAGGCCTGGCAGAACAAGGTGCGCTGGATCGCCAATGTCAGCCTGGATGATCCACAGCGGGCCGGCCTTGGCCCGCTGTATCGCGCGCTGCACAGGGCACTGTCCGAAGGCCCGCAGCCGCAATGGCATGACGAACTCGTCGCGGCCATCAAACAGCTTTGCAGCGAAGAAGTCTGCGCCTACATCGCCACCCGGAGCGCAGAACACGGCCTGCCCTTCGAGGCCAGGAAGAAAGCCGCCGAAGTCGCAGCGCAGCTGCTCGACACGCACCCCGTGCGGCACATCTGGTCGCTTGTCAATACCGCCATCCGTGGGGCGTTGTCATTCCTGGCTCGCGCCCAGGTCAACAAACTCCATGCTGCCAACACCATTCCCGGGAGCATGCTGTCGCTGAGCGAACGCGCCATCCGCGAGGACTGGCAGTTCACGGTATCGAGCTACGACACCCACGCCCCGCGCTCAGGCTTCAGCCAGGCGCTGTTCGACGTGCTGTTGCAACAGCATGATCACGGCCTGTGCCGCAAGGTCAGCGACTACATCGCCGAACTGCCGGGGCATGCCGATAGCAACGGCTGTACGCTGTTCTGCGCGATGTGCGGTTCGAACCTGGTACACGTGCAGGCAGGGCCTCGGGAAACCATCGTCAATTGCAAGGACTGCCTGGCCAGGACCTTGGTGTCGACCTGAGCGAGACCGGCAACAGGCATTGACCAATACCTCGTACGCCCGTACGATTTTTCCGTACAGCCGTACGATAAACCTGACGAGCCTCAAATGCCTGCCACCATTACCCACCGGTCCCGCCATGTGCTTTACCTGTTGTTCCTGCTCCCCGGGTTGACCCTGGCCACCTGGGTGACCCGCACCCCCGCCCTGCGTGACGGCCTGCAGGCCTCCACCGAGCAGATGGGCATGATCCTGTTCGGGTTCTCTTCGGGGGCCATGCTGGGCATCCTCAGCGCCGGTCGCATGATTGCCCGCCAGGGTGCCAACCGCACGCTTCGCCTGGGCCTGCTGGGCCTGTCGGTCGGGCTGTGCGTGTTGGCGGCGAGCAGTGACCTGAACAGTGCCTGGTGTGCCTTTGCCGGTTTGCTGGTGTTTGGCTTGGGCATGGGCTGGGCGGATATCGCAGCCAACATCGAAGGTGCTGCGGTAGAGCGCGCCATCGATGCGCCGATCATGACCACGCTGCATGGCTTCTTCAGCCTCGGTACCCTGCTCGGCGCCTTGATCGGCATGGCCATGACCGCTGCCGAAGTGCCGCTGGATGTGCATTTGCTGGCCATGGCCGGCCTGTCGGCGGTCGCTACCCTGGCGCTGATCGGGCACGCGCCCCGGGCCAGCGAAGCGTCTGGTGAACGACAGGGCAGCGGCGCTCATGGGTTGCACTGGGCGTCTTTGCTGAAGGACCGGCGTTTGCTGCTGATCTGCCTGGTGGTGCTGGCCATGGCCCTGGCTGAAGGCGCGGCCAATGACTGGCTGCCGCTGCTGATGATCGATGGCCACGGTTTTGCGCCAACCACCGGCACCTTGATCTACCTGGTATTCACCATTGGCATGACCCTTGGGCGCTTTGCCGGGGCGCCGGTGATCCGTCGTTTCGGCCGCGCCTTCACCCTGCGTGCCAGCGCGCTGATCGGTACCTTGAGCCTGGCCCTGGTGGTGTTCTGCGATGTGCAGTGGGTGGCCGCTGCCGCCGTGGTGCTCTGGGGCATCGGCGCTTCGCTGGGTTTCCCGCTGGCCATTTCGGCAGCAGGCGAAAGCGGCGCGGGCGGCGATCAACGGGTGCGCCTGGCCGCCACGGCGGGTTACCTGGCCTTCCTGGTCGGCCCGCCGCTGCTGGGCTTCATCGGCGAACATTGCGGCCTGCGCCTGGCGATGCTGCCGGTGCTGACGCTGGTGGCCGTCGCCTACGTGCTGGCCTCGTCGCTGCAGGAGCGCAATCGCCTGCAGGGAGAGACGCAAGCCAGTAACCAAGTTGGCTAACGCTGTTGCTGTTGCTGTTGCTGTTGCTGTTGCTGTTGCTGTTTGCTGTTGCTTCTAAGTGCGCGGTAGTTCAGCAAACGCCGAATGCGACTTCAGGAGGCCGAGCGCAGGCGTCTGGAGGGCCAGGGTGCGCAGCACCCCTTCGGCGCAGCCGAAGGCGCGAGATGTAGACTTGCGCAGCAAGTCGTAGGCCGCGCGGGCCCGGAAGGCGCCGGAGCGAGGGGACCCCGGAGCGCAGCGCAGGGGCCGGATGATGGGAGCCAGCGTTTTTTGGTTACTTTTTGTCGCGTTTGACAAAAAGTGACCCGCCGTAAGGGCGGAAAGGTGACTGTGCGTCGCCATCGCAAATGAATGTACTCGTCATAATTAAAACCCGCGCATTTTTGCTTTTTGCTTTTTGGAGTGGGCTTTCAAATCAGGTCTACATTCATTCGCCATGGTGGCGCTGAATCACCCTTTCGCCTTTACGGCGACCTACTTTTTGACTGGGCAAAAAGTAGGCAAAAACCCCCGCTCCCATCATCCGGCCCCTACGCTGCGCTCCGGGGTCCCCTCACTCCGGCGCCTTCCGGGCCCGCGCGGCCTACGACTTGCTGCGCAAGTCTACATCTCGCGCCTTCGGCTACGCCGAAGGGGTGCTACGCACCCTGGCCCTCCAGACGCCTGCGTTCGGCCTCCTGAAGTCGCACTCTGCGTCGCCTGAGCTACCGCGCGCTTAGAAGCAAGAGCAGAGCAGGAGCAAGAGCAGAGCAGGAGCAAGAGCAAGAGCAAGAGCAAGAGCAAGAGCAAGAGCAAGAGCAAGAGCAAGAGCAAGAGCAAGAGCAAGAGCAGTAGCAGTAGCAGTAGCAGTAGCGGTAGCAGTAGCGGTAGCAGTAGCGGTAGCAGTAGCGGTAGCAGTAGGTTGCGTGGCTGGTTCGGCTGTCGATGCCAGCGCTGTCTTTACGCAATCGCCTCGATCAACGCCAGTATGTCGGCCCGGCTGACCGTGGTCTTGCTCAGGGCATTGTGGATGGTGAAGCCTTCGATCAGCGCATCCAGCGCCCGAGCAGTCTTCTCGTCGAAATGGATCTGAAGGGCCTGGCGCGACCGGGCCATCCAGTCATCCATCACGTAGGTGTACTCGGGATTGCGCGAGACGAAGGTGTACAACTCGAAGATCAGCAGCATCTGCCCCGAGGCCTTCCACAGATCACCGCAAATCAGGTCCGCGACCAGTTCTCGGGCGTGAGCCGTATCACGGGCTTCGCCGAGCTGGCGGAAGTACTGGTCGGCGATGCCGTTGCTCATCTTCACGAAGGCCGCCGCGACTATTTCGTTGATGTTGCTGAAGTGGTAGGTCATGGTCCCAGGCGAAACCCCGGCCTGGGCAGCGATACGCCGGTAGGTCGCGCAGCCGGCACCTTCCTGGCGGATGACCTGCAACGCGGCATCGATGATCACCGCCTTGCTGTCTGCGGTGGTGAGGTCGTGCTTCTTCGGTCTTGGCATGCTCGGCTCGCTGCGGTGAGTGCCGGCGAGGATAGCAAGGTTGGGCAAGGGGCAAAAATCAAAAAAGGCGCCCCGACCGGGGCGCCAAACCATTCACCTCTTTACCAAAGGAGCTGACAAGCTTCTAAAGGTGAATTCACAGCACCGACAGCGGGTACTCGACGATCAGCCGCACTTCGTCCAGGTCCGATTCGAACGCAGTGGCCCGGGTGGTCGCCTGGCGCACCCGCAATGACAGGTCCTTGGCAGCGCCGCTCTGCACCACATACTTGACCTCGATATCCCGCTCCCAGCGCTTCTGATCGGTCAACGGGTTGCCGTCCGCGTCGCGGCGCATGTAGAAGGCGTTGGCGTTGGAGTAATCCGCATCGGTGCCTCTTGCGTACCGGGTCATGAACGACAGCCCCGGTACTCCATAGGCCGCCATGTCCAGGTCATAGCGCAGCATCCACGAGCGCTCCTTGGGCGAGTTGAAGTCGCTATACTGGATGGAGTTGTCGAGGAAGATCGAGTCGGACTGGCGCAGGTAGTCGAAGTCATCGTCACCATTGTTGCGCTGGCGGCTCAGCGCCAAGGTATGGGCGCCGAAGCGCACCCCGACTTTCGCGCTCCAGATATCGTTGTCGAACGCACCCAGCCGCTGCCGGCCTTCATCGACGGCCTTGTAGTAGTTGAGGCCACCGATCAGGGCGAGGTCATCACTCAACGGCCAGCTGGCACGGGTGCCGGCATAGTACTGGTTCCACACATCCTTGAGCCGGCTGCTGAACAGGCTGACGCTGATGTGCTCGTTGAGGTCGTAGTCGCCACCGCCATAGGCGATCCAGGGCGAGTCCACCGGGCCGCCGTAGAAGGTCACGAAGTTCTCGCGCAGGTCGCTGGAGACCGGCTGGCTCATCGCGTGCAAGCGGCCGGCCTGCAAGGTCAGACCCTTGAGGCTGGTGTTCTCCACCGTCACGCCGCGAAAGCTCTCCGGCAACAGGCGCGAATCACCCGCGGCCACGACCGGGTTGGCCGGGAACACATCGCCCACTTTCAGCACGGTATCGAACAGTCGCACCTTGGCGGCACCGCCCAGCTTGGTGTATTGGTCACGCGCCTGGCCGTCGTGGTCCACCGGCAGCACATCGAACGAACTGCGCCCGCCGTTGCGCCCACCGCCGGTGTCCAGCTTGAGGCCGAGCATGACGAAGGCGTCCAGGCCAAAACCCACCGTGCCTTGGGTGAAGCCGGATTCGTATCGGGTGATGATGGCGTGCGCCCAAGCCTCGGAATAACCATTGCTGGCCGGCTTGGTACCGTTGCGCACCGGGGCTGGCCCGTCGCGGTTGTCGCGGTTGAAGTAGAAGTTGCGGTTGAGCACGTTGAGCGTGCTGCCCTCGATAAAACCTTCGGCTGATTCTTCGGCGGCGCTTGCCAGTGCACTGACGCCAGACAGCGCCAGGCATGCAGCCAGGGACAGGGGTGCGGTTCGGGTCATCCGAAGCTCCTTGGGGGACGTTTTTGTTGTGTCAGCGGAGTCGGAGAGTGGGGCCTGGCGGATAACGCCAAGGTGATCACAGCATTACAATCGTGTCATGGGCGTGCAGCGCCTCTAGCCCGGCACTTGCAACATTCTGTAGGTAATTCCTACATCTAGCAGTGAACCTGCTTACAAAAATGCGGTCTGTCCCTGACGGTCAATTCACCGACCGGTTCGCCGGCCCCGTCGCTGATCTACAGTGACCGAGCCTATTTTTCCTGTTGCAGCGAAGACCCAACATGCCTGAATCCCGCCCAGCCTCTCTTGCCCTCCCTGCCCTGCGCGGCAGCCTGCTCGCCGCCCTGATGGTTCTTGCCATCCCCGCGCATGCCGAAGAGCCGGCCAGCGATGCGCGCTGGGTCAGCGACAGCTTGAGCACCTATGTGCGCAGTGGCCCGACCGATGGCCACCGCATCGTCGGCACGCTCAAGTCCGGGCAGAAACTTACCCTGATCGGCAGCCAGGGCAACTACAGCCAGGTGCGTGGGCAGAATGGCGACCTGGTGTGGATCCTCACCAATGACCTGCAGTCGGTACCGGGCCAGAACGAGCGCCTGCCGCAACTCGACGCCCAGGTGGCGGAGCTGTCCGGGCAGCTCAAGACCATCGATGACAGCTGGAAGAACCGCGTGCAGGGCATGCAGGAAACCCTCGACTCGCGCAAGAAGCTCATTGATGAACTGGAAGCCCGCAACCAGGCGCTCAACGAACAGCTCGACCAGAGCCAGTCGAGCCTGCGCGACACCCAGGCCCGCCTGGGCGACGAAAACAAGCAGGTGATGATGCGCTACATGGTATATGGCGGCAGCATCGCCGGCGCTGGCCTGCTGGCGGGGCTGATCCTGCCGGCGCTGACCCGTGGGCGGAAGAAGAACGACCGCTGGTTCTGAAGACGGCCATACGGGCCTCTTCGCAGACTCAACTGCGCAGAGGTCCGCATGAAAAGGGCGTTACGGGCGCGCTTTGTTATAGATACTTTTGGCCTGCTCAGCGGCGGATTGACATTCGGCCCATTTCCCCGCATCCCGAGCTTTTTTGGCTTGTTCCCATTTCACTTTGAAATCATGCGCCATACCGCCGTGCATGGCCTGACCACTGGCTTTGTGATCGGCTTCCAGTTCCTTGATCTTCGCATCACAATTGATCTTGGCCTCATCAGCGGCGTGGGCACCCAAACTCACCAGACAGGCAGCCACCAGCAGTGTCACGTATTTCATGTCGCGTTCTCCTGGGTTATCGGAATGGTCATCGAGATACATTTGGCTCGACGCAGGGAGAAGCATAGTCGGCGATCACCCCCTTTGTCGGTTCAGCTCCGCGCTCGTCCAGTCTCGGCAAACAGGAAGTCGATGAACGCCCGCACCCGCAATGGCATGTGCCGAGCCTGGGGGTAGATCAGCATGAAGGGGCGCGAGGTACCGCCGTAATCGCCCAGTACCTCGACCAGCTCACCACGGGCCAGCGCGTCCTGCACGGTGAAGCGGTAGGCCTGCATCAGGCCACCTCCATGGCACACCAGTGTCGTTGTCGCCAGAAAGTCACCCAGGCAGGTGAAGCCACCGTCGGTATCCATTTCAACCTCGCGGCCTTCGATGCGAAAACGCCAAGGCGAACGGCGACCGTTGCTGGCCAGCTCGAACTGGATGCACTCATGCCCGGCCAAATCCTGCGGCACCTTTGGCGTACCCATGCGGGCCAGGTAGCCCGGCGTCGCCACCACCACCAGTTCGGCATCCTCCAGGCGCCGCGCCACCAGCCGCGAATCGGCGGGCTCGCGGCCACGGATGGCGAGGTCGAAGGGCTCTTCGGCGAAGTCGACGTTGCGATTGCTGACATGCACGTCTACCTGCACCTGTGGATAGCGCTGGCGGAACGCCGGCAGCAACGGCAGCAGACGGTGATGCGCATAAGGGGTGGGCGCGCTGATGCGCAAGCGGCCACTGGGCACGGCTTGGCCACCGGTGGCCTGGCGCTCCGCCTCGACCAGTTGCCCGAGCGCCTGTCGGCATTGCTGGTAATAGGCCTGGCCGGCGTCGGACAGGCGCATCTGCCGTGTGGTCCGCACGAAGAGGCGCACGCCCAGGCGTTCTTCCAGGCGCGCCACGCTGCGGCTCACCGCTGCCGGCGTGACGCCGGCCTCGCTTGCTGCAGCGGTGAAGCTGCCGGTATCGGCTGCCAGGCAAAACAGTTCCAGGCTGCCCAGTTGCAGGTCGTCGAAGTGGCGGGTCATGGCAGCTCTATTGATTACATGATGTATCGATTGAAATGCCATCCGGCTCATTTTTCAAGCCGGCGTTGCGCCCTACAGTGAGTTCCACCACGAGCCACCGGCTCACTTCCGGAGAACGCAACCATGAGCAAGCCAAGAACCGTCATCATCACCGGGGCCTCCAGCGGCCTGGGTTTCGCCCTCGCCGAGGCCTTCCTCGAACGCGGCGACAACGTGGTGGGCAATGCCCGCAGCCAGGCACGCCTGGACCAGGCCGCCGCCCGCCTCGGTCATCCGCAGCGCTTCGTCGGCGTGGCCGGCGACATCGCCGAGGGCGAAACTGCCCAGCGCCTGATCGCCACGGCCCAGGCGACCTTCGGCGGCGTCGACATCCTGATCAACAACGCCGGGATCTTCATCCCCAAGCCCTTCACCGAGTACAGCGAGGCCGACGTCGACGCGCTGGTCGGCACCAACCTCAAGGGCTTTTTCTATCCGTCGCAGGCAGCGGCACGGGTGATGGCTGCGCAAGGCCATGGGCAGATCATCGCCATCACCGCGTCCATCGCCCTGCAGCCAGATACCCGCGTGCCGGCGCTGTTGCCGGTGCTGGTCAAGGGTGGGCTCAACCAGGCGGTCAAAGGCCTGGCCCTGGAGCTGGCCGCCAGCGGCGTGCAGGTCAATGCGGTGGCGCCCGGGATCATCGATACGCCGCTGCACAGTGGCAACGTCGAAGGCCTTGGCGGGCTGTCACCGAGCGGTCGCACAGGCAAGCCGCAGGATGTGGTGGATGCCGTGCTGTACCTGACCGATGCGCGCTTCGTCAGCGGCGTCATCCTGCCCGTGGACGGTGGTAGCACCGCCGGCACCTGGCACTGAACCGAGGAGCGAGCAGCCATGCCTTACGTGCATATCCGGGTGACCGATGAAGGGGTGACCCAGCAACACAAGCGCCAGCTGATCGAGGGCACCACGCAGTTGCTGCAACAGGTGCTGGGCAAGCCACCGGCCAGTACCTTTGTGGTGATCGAGGAAGTGCCGACCGACAACTGGGGGGTTGGCGGCGAGACCGTGACGGCGGTGCGCCGGCGAGAGCGGGGCTGAATTCTGGGCGGCGCTCTGCACCCCTTTCACCGGCAAGCGCGGCTCCCAAAGGTACAGTGTGGGTCTTGAGACGGGTGATAGCAGCCCCTACTGCCGCAAGCGCTCCAGCGCCTCCAGCACAAACCCGGTGGCCCGCTCCACTTCCCCCTCCCGGCAGGCAATCCCCAGCTGGCGCCACAACCCGGGGCGCAGCGGCCGGCGCGCAATGCGCCGGTCCAGTTCGGCGGCCTCACCTTCCTGCGGCAACAGCGTCGCGCCATAGCCAGCCCCCACCAGGCTCTTGATTGCATCGTTGTAGTTCAGCTCGATCCGCGGCTCGGGATACAAACCCGCCGCCGCGAACCACTCACCCGTCACCCGCGACAGCTGGGTGCTGTTGTCATTGAGGATCAACGCACGCTGCGCCAGCCAGGCGGGGGTGACCTTGGCGGGCGGCTGCCAGTCGGCCGGCACATACGCCAGGATCGGGTCACGCCGCCATGGCGTGAGCCTGACACCCTTGCCAGCCACCTGCGGCAGCGCCACCAGGCCGATATCCAGGGTGCCTTCGCGCAAACGCGCCAGGGAGGCCTGGGAGGTCAGCACCTGAACCTGCACGTCAATACCGGGGTGCGCCCCCCGCAGGTGCTCGAGGGCCTTGGGCAGCAGGTGGGCAATGGCACCCGTGGAGGCCCCCAGGCGTACTCGCCCGGTCAGGCCTTCGACCTGACGGCGCACTTCGTCCAGGGCCAGGTCGGCATCGGCCAGAAGGCGGCGGGCCCGGTTCAGCAAGGTCTCGCCGATGGTCGTGGGGCGCACCTGGTTGCGGTTACGGGTCAGCAGCGGTGCGCCGACTCGCGCCTCCAGCTCGGCCACATGCAGGCTGATGGTGGGCGGCGCCAGGTTGAGCTGGCGGGCGGCTTCGGCAAAGGAACCCTGGTCGGCGATTACCACCAGGGTGCGCAGGCGGTCGAGGCTGATTTCGCGCATGAGCAGCGATCCTTGATTCATCAGAACTGAACGTCAGCATCATGATATTCAAATTTTCTTTCTCAAGGCCACAGGCGAGCATAGGTCATCCCCTCCCCTGACCGGACCCCGACCATGCACACCCCAGTTGTCTTCATCGACGGCGACCAAGGCACCACCGGCCTGCAGATCCACGCCCGCCTGCAAGGCCGCAACGACCTGCGCCTGCTGACCCTGCCCGAAGCCGAGCGCAAGGACCCACAGCGCCGCGCCGACGCCATCAACAGCGCCGACATCGCCCTGCTGTGCCTGCCCGACGACGCCGCCCGCGAGGCCGTGACGGCCATCGCAAACCCGGCGGTGCGGGTCATCGACGCCAGTTCCGCGCACCGCACCGCGCCAGGCTGGGTCTATGGCCTGGCGGAACTGGACGGGCAGCAGGCCGAGCGTATCGCCCAGGCCAAGCGGGTCAGCAACCCTGGCTGCTACCCCACTGGCGCCATTGCCTTGCTGCGCCCGCTGGTCAAGGCCGGCCTGCTGCCGGCCGACTACCCGCTGAGCATCCATGCCATCTCCGGCTATTCCGGCGGCGGTCGCACGGCCGTCGAGCGGCACGAGACGCCGGACGCTGAACACGCCCCGACCTTGCAGTTGTATGGCCTGGAACTGGCGCACAAGCACGTGCCGGAAATCCAGCAGCACGCCGGCCTGTCGGCACGGCCGATGTTCCTGCCGGGTTACGCGGCCTATCGCCAGGGCATCGTCCTGAGCATCCCGCTGCAACTGCGCCTGCTGCCGGGCCAGGCCACCGCCGAACAGTTGCAGGCTTGCCTGGAACAGCACTATCAGGGCGCCCGCCATGTGCAGGTGATGCCCCTGCACCAGCAAGGTCCGGCCACCCCGCTCGACCCTGAGGCGCTGAACGACAGCAACGACCTGCGCCTGGCGCTGTACGCCAACCCCGAGCACGGCCAGGTAGTACTGACGGCGGTGTTCGACAACCTCGGCAAGGGGGCCTCGGGCGCGGCGGTGCAGAACCTCGACCTGATGCTCGCCGCGATGCGCGGCTAAAAAGGGTTTAGACTGTTCACCCCGCGCCAACCCGGCGCGGGGTGAGCCAACCGCAGCCGGAGCCCGTTTACCGATGTTCATCCTGAGCCGCCTCGACAGCGTGCCGCCCGAATCCTTCCAGAACCAGATCCGCGAGCTGGTAATCCACAACGTCGGCGACCTGAGCAGCGTCGCCATTCGTGCCGAAAACCCGCTGTATCCGCTGTATCAGTACGGTGTCGGCATGGAGGTGCACCAATACCTGCAGGCCATGGACGGCACCCGCGGCCTGGCCGTGGAACTGACCCTGGCCCTGGATGCCGACGCCCCCGACCAGTTGCTTGGTTTCGCCCTGACCTTGCCGGCCCAGGACAACCCCCAGGCCTGCGCCCTGGCGTTTCTGGCCGTGGCGCCCAGCCACCGCCGCCAAGGCATTGCCCGTGCCCTGCTGGGTGATGCGCAAGCGCGCCATGCCAGCGTCGAGCTGAATGCCTTTGCCAGCCAGGTGCCCTGGTTCGAAAACATGGGCATGCAGGTGGTCGCCGCCAGCGGGCCGCAGGTGCTGATGAGCAGCACTGGCCAGGCCAGTGGCGCGCTGATCGGG
The DNA here is from genome assembly GCF_044749405.1 of Pseudomonas sp. NPDC089422. Classification (NCBI taxonomy): domain Bacteria; kingdom Pseudomonadati; phylum Pseudomonadota; class Gammaproteobacteria; order Pseudomonadales; family Pseudomonadaceae; genus Pseudomonas; species Pseudomonas sp. NPDC089422. The sequence goes on along the minus strand of NZ_JBIVHW010000007.1, from coordinate 341,914 downwards.
CGGCTGGACATTGCGCCGATCTACCAGACGGCCGAGGTGCTGCAGATTCACACCTACCTGCTCAATCAGCAGGGTGAGGATGCCATGCTCGATGCCGAGCAGCAGCGCGATGAATGGCTGGACGAGTTGACGGTGCAGGCCAAGGAATGTGCGCGGCAGCGCAAGTCGGTGCATTGATAATCTGGGGCTGCTTTGCAGCCCCGGCAATTTTCAGGCATGCACCCAGCGCCGATGCAGCCCACGGGCCAAAGCGTCGAGCATGAACCCCAGCACGCCGATCAGCAGCACCATTGCCATCAGCTCCGAGTACGCCAGGCGGTCGCGGGTATCGAGAATGAAATACCCCAGCCCCGCACTCACCCCCAGCATCTCGCACGGCACCAGCACGATCCACAGGATGCCGATGGCCAGGCGCACGCCGGTCAGCACATGGCCGATCACCCCAGGGAAGATCACCTTGCACAAGGTTTCCCAGCGCGTGGCACTGAGGCTGCGGCTCAGCTGCAGCCAGCGCGGGTCGAGCTGGCGCACGCCAGCGGCGGTGTTGAGCAGGATCGGCCACAGTGCGGCAAAGGCCAGCAGGAAGTAGATCGGCTGGTCACCCACGCCCATCAGCATCACCACCACCGGCATCCACGACAGTGGCGAAATCATCCGCAGGAACTGGAACGCCGGTGTGGTCGCCGCCTCCAGATGCCGGTAGCTGCCGACCAGCAGCCCCAGCGGCACGCCGATCAGCAGCGCCAGCAACAAGCCGACCAGAATGCGCTTGAGGCTGACCCAGACATGCCCGTAGACCTCGCCTTGGCCAAGCAGCTCGACCAAGCTGGCCAGGGTCGCCTGGGGCGAGAAGCGCGCCGACAGGCCGTCGGCCTCGCCGAACAGCCGCACACCCAGCCACCACAGCAACAGCAACCCCAGCAGGCCGGCCAACCCCAGGCCGGCATGGACGACGTGCTTGCGCATCAGACCGCGAACTCCTCGCTGCGCTGGAAGTTCTCGGCGATGCCAAACACCGAAGGCCCACCGACTGCCGCAATGGCATTGCGCACGAAGCGGTCATCGACCAGGTCGCGAGCCGTCTGCGCCGGGTCCAGATTGGCGAGGAAGCCACTTTCGCCCTCGATCAGGGTGTGCTTCAGGCGCTTGACCAGTTCCTCGGTGTAGCTGGGGTATGGGTAGGGCTGGAAGTCGATGCGCTTCTCATCCCACTGCTGATGCTGAATGGCGCCACTGGCAATGTAGCTGGCACGGTCTTCGGCGGCCGGGGCCAGAACCTTGGTCAGCACTGCCGGTTCATGCGGGGTGTACTTGTTGGGGCCCGCCTTGGACAGCAGCGCCGCCGCTTCGGCACGGTGGTCGCGGGTCCAGTGCTGGGCCTTGACGATGGCGTTGACCACCTTCTGCGACCATTCCGGGCGGTTGTTCAGGTCGTGCTCGTGCATGAACACCACGCAGCAGGCGTGGTTGCGCCAGACATCACCGGTAAAGCGCTGCACGCGGCCGACCTTGAGGTTCTCGGCCAGGGCATTGAACGGTTCGGCGACGATGTAGCCGGCAATGCGCTTGCTGGCCAGGACTGGCGGCATGTCCGAAGGCGGCAGCACCAGCAGGTTGACTTCGTTGGCCGCCAGCTGTGCATTGGCGGGCTTGGACACCGGGGTCAGGCCGTTGTCGTCGAGCATCTGCTGCAGCACCACGTTGTGGATCGAGTACCAGAACGGGATGGCCACGGTCTTGCCGCCCAGCTGCTTCATGTCGGTGATGTCCGGCGCCACGGTCAGGCCCGAACCGCCAACATGGTTCCAGGCCACCACCTTGGCCGGCACCTTGCTGCCGTAACGTGCCCAGACGGTCATCGGCGACAGCAGGTGAATGACGTTGACCTGGCCGGAGATGAACGCCTCGATCACCTGCGCCCAGCTGCGCAGCAGCACCGGGCGCTCGGCCTTGATGCCTTCGGCCTCGAACAGGCCGTTGTTGTGCGCCACCAGCAGCGGCGTGGCGTCGGTGATCGGCAGGTAGCCGATGCGCACCGGCGCGTCGGGTTCGGCGGCGGCGCGGGCCTGCAGGCTGGAAAGCAGCGGCACGGCACCGGCGGCAGTGAGCATGGCGCTGAGCTTGAGGAAATCACGACGTGAAGTGGCGGAACAGCAGTCATCCATGCACATGTGCAGGCTCCGAAGGCAACGAGGTAGGGGAAGGTTCAGCCGTGCGGCTTGCCCGCCGAAGGGTTTTCAGAATCTCGATTCGCAACGCGCCCAGCTCCTCGACCCGGTGCGTGCGCGGTTGCGGCAGGTCGATGTGCCATTGGCCAAGGATGTGCGCCGGGTGGTTGCCCAATAGCAGCACCCGGTCGGACAACAGCAGGGCTTCGTCGATATCGTGGGTAATCAGCACCGCCGCCGTGTTGTGGGTGGCGATCAGTTGCAGCAGCAATTGCTGCATGTCGGCACGGGTCACTTCATCGAGCGCACCGAACGGCTCGTCGAGCAGCAGGACTTCAGGCTGGCGCGCCAGGCAGCGAGCCAGCGCGGTGCGCTGGGCCATGCCGCCGGACAACTGCGCCGGATACTGGTTGCGCGCATGGGCCAGGCCCACCGCGCTGATGGCATGGTCGATGCGCGCACGGCGCTCGGCAGCAGCCAGCCTGGGCTGGCGGGCGAAGTCCAGGCCGAAGGCGACGTTCTTTTCCAGGCTCAGCCAGGGCAGCAGGCTCGGGTCCTGGAAGGCCACCGCCAGGCGCGGATGGGGGCCCTGCAGCGGCTCGCCGTGCAGGGTCACGCGACCGCCGCGCGGTAGCTGCAGACCGGCCAGCACCCGCAGCAGGCTGGACTTGCCTACACCACTGGGGCCGAGGATGGTCACCACCTCCCCTGGCGCCAGTTGCAGGTCGAAGCGCGCCAGCACGTCCTGCCAGCCGCCCTCGCGCGGGTAGCCCAGGCTGATCTCGCAGGCTTCGAGTAACGCCTGGCTCATGCGCTGGCGGCCTGGCGATGCAGCTCGGCGCGCAGTTGCACCAGGCTTGGGGTGACGATCGGCACGAACGCCGACTCGCGCCAGCGGCGGGCGAAGCCGGCACCGAACTCATCCAGGTATGCCTTGCCGCCGCTGGCCTGCAGCTCCAGCTGCACGGCGTCGGCCGCACTTTCGGCGAGGGTGATGCGCAACTTGAACAGTGCCGCCGGCTGGCTCTGGAAGCGCCCTTCGAGCAGGCCTTGCTTGAGCTCGGCCACGGTATTTTCCAGGCGTTCCTTGAGCACCTGGCGGTGTTCTTCGAGGAACGACAGGCGCCCGTGCAGGTGTTCGTGTACTTCGTGCAACGAGCGCCGCGCCAGGCCGATGGCCATGCCGCACTGCAGGGCGAGAAACGCCGGGCGCACCTTGGGCAGGAATTCGCGGGCGTTTTCGTGCAGCAGCCAGTCGCGGCTCAACTCGACCTGGTGGAACGCCAGCGCTGCCGTGTTGCTCGATTGCAGGCCCATCAGTTCCAGGTCGTCAGAGCGCTCCAGGCCCTGGCTGTCGGAGGGAATGGCCATCACCAAAGGCGAACCGCCGGCGTCGTCCTCGATGGCCGCTGCCACGACGAAGCCACTCTTGCGCAGGTTGGTCACCCAATGCAGGCGGCCCTCCAGTGTCCAGCCCGCCGCGCCGGGGCGGCCACGCACCTGCAAGGCCTCGATCCCGGAGAGAAACTTCATGGCGTTGGACAAACCGGTGGCACCGGCCAGTTCGCCGGTCAGCAGGCTGGGCAGCAAGCGCTCGCGCAAGGCCTGGTTGGGGCTTTGCAGCAGGTATTCGATGAATGCGCGCTGGCCCCAGCAGACGAAGGCTGCGGCCAGTGAGCGGCTGGCGATGGCGGCGATGGCTTCGACCGCATGGGTGACCGCGCCCCCGCTGCCCCCCAATGCCGGGGCGACGCCGACGCGCAGCAGCTGCGATTCGGCGATGTGCGCCAGCACCTGTTGCGGGTCGCATTGGCCCTGGTCGATTGCCTCGGCATTGGCATCCAGCCATTGACGAAATGCAGCATCAAGCATGTCCCTACTCCTTTTGAAATCGCAGGCGCCACCAGCGCCAGGCGTCAATTACGCAGTTGGCTGCCAGCGGTACTTGCTCAGCTCGTCGTTGAGCGGCGTCTGGGCGAACACATTAGCAAAGTTGCACAGGGTTGCGAGGCTCACGCCAAGAATCACTTCCAGGGCGTTGCCCTCGGTAAAACCGGCTGTGCGGAACGCCTGGTAGGTGGCGTCGCTGACATTGCCGCGGGTGGCAATGACTTCACGGGCGAATTCGGCCAGGGTCTCGAAGCGGGCATCCGGCAGTTCGCCACGGGCACGCAGGGCGTCGACCACCTCGGCGGGCAGCTTGGCCTTGTTCAGGGCCACGGCGGTATGGCCGGCGACGCAGAAGTCGCAACCGTGCTTGGTGGCGGCAATCAGTTGTACCACCTCACGCTCGGCCAGGGTCAGCTCGGATTTGCCGTTCAGGGCGGAAACGGTGACATAGGTTTCCAGCGCTGCCGGGGCGTTGGCCAGCACGCCGAGCAGGTTGGGAATGAAGCCGGAGTTCTTCTGGGCGTTTTCCAGGAATGGGCGGGCCGCTTCCGGGGCGCTCTGCAGAGTGTGTAGAGTAATGCGCGAGGACATGGAGTGGTCTCCTTTTGATGTGTGTCGCTACAGTCTGTTGGTTATAAGAATTACCCTCCATATTCATCAGTCGCCTTTCCTTGCTCCTGAGTCTTTGCATTAGATGATTTCATCCAGCCATCTTGTCGATTGGTTATTAGAAAGCCTCGAACTCGACGCCAGCCTGTTCCATGTCGGCCGCTACTGCGGCGGCTGGCATGCCAGCACCCAGGGCATGGGCCGCGCCAGCTTTCACGTGGTGGTGCAGGGCCATTGCTGGCTGCACCTCGATGGCCAGAGCGAGGCCGTGCGACTGGCAACCGGCGATGCCGTGTTTCTGCTGCGCGACCTGGGCTATCGGCTGTCCAATGACCAGGACCCGATCGCAGCCTGCGAGCAGCCACGCCAGCAGATGCAGTCGCTGGATGCGACGGCAAGCGATGGTGTGGGCCTGGTCTGCGGGTTCTTCGACTTCCGTGCCGGGTTATCGTCACTGATCGTCGAGGGGCTGGCCGACTGGATCGTGCTACGCGCCGATGAGCCGGCCGGGCATGCGGCGCGGGCGTTGTTCGGGCTGATTCTGGAGGAGTGCCAGCGCTCGCCCTCGCAAACGCTGCTGGAGCGCCTGACCCACTTGCTGTTTCTGTACGTGCTGCGCCAGCAGGCACATGGCGGGCAATTGCTGGGCGGGCTGGTCGCCCTCGCCCGCCAGCCGGCGTTTGCCGGGTTGCTGGAACAATTGATCGAACAGCCTGGGCAGGCCTGGACACTGGAGAGCATGGCAGCCTGCACCGGGTTGTCGCGTTCGGCGTTCTTCAAGCGTTTCAATGAACTGGCCGGGCAATCGCCGGGGCAGGTACTGCTGGCGCTGCGCATGCGCCATGCGTGCCGGTTGCTGCAGGCGGGCAAAACCGTGGAGCAGGTGGGGGTACAGGTGGGATACCAGTCGGTGGCTGCGTTTACCCGGGCGTTTGCCAAGGCCATGGGGGTGCAGCCTGGGGCCTATCGTCGCCAGCACGAAGGCCGTTGACCTATCCTGGCCCTTTCGCGGTGTACGACCGCTCCCACAGGTACATCACAGCTTCTGAATACTGTGCAGTCCCTGTGGGAGCTGGCTTGCCCGCGAAAGGGCCGGGACAGGCCGCAGAATCAGACCTGGCTGACCGGAATGTCCCCGGCACCCTTGCCATCACGTCGCTCGCTCATCCACTCATTGACCTGCTGCCCGAACTCGGCCGGCGCCTTGCGCCCAAACCGCCGCGACAGGTCGAGGATGGTCTGCTGCGCCAACGCCTCTTCCATGCGCTTCTGCGCCCCCAGCATCACCGCATGAATGGCGCAGGTGCCCTCGGTCGCCCAACCCGGTGCTGATCCTTCGAACAAGGTGCAACGTTCGCGGATCTCGCGACAATCGAAGATCTTCTTCGGCCCGTCGATGGCATTGACGATATCCAGCACGGTGATTTCGTCCGACGGCCGTGCCAGGCGAAAACCGCCGCGCACGCCTTCGGTGGCCACCACCAGCTTGGCCCGGGCAAGCTTGGTGAAGACCTTGGCCAGGTATTCCTGCGGCACGCCCTGCAGTTCCGCCAGGTCGCGCACGCTGGACTCACGGGTATCACCTCGTTCATCCACGAGGTACAGCAGGCAATGGATGCCGTATTCGACGCCAGCACTGTAGAGCGACATATAAATCTCCGACCAACTTTGTCGTAAATACTACGCTGATCATTGGCACAGCGCAAAGCTGCCCTGCGCCATTCGTCGCCATTTCACGCCCATGCTCTGCCCGCTAAAGCCATGAATCACAGGCATCCACCCGGTTTCTGCCGGGCGTCGACCGCTACCCGCTGAAAAAAAACACTTGCCGATTAAAACTACGATCAATACAGTCGTAGTTATTCGAGCAGCCCAACCAACGCCCTCGAAGCCCTCTTCAACCTTGCGGAGCTCTTCCATGAAATCGAACATCCTGATCATCGGTGCCGGCTTTGCCGGAGTCTGGAGCGCCCTGAGCGCCGCCCGCCTGCTCGACCAGGCCCAGCGCGACGACCTGAGCATCAGCGTGCTCGCCCCGCAACCGGAACTGCGTATTCGCCCACGCTTCTACGAGGCCGACGCGCACAACCTGAAGGCACCGGTCGGTGAACTGTTCGATGCAGTCGGTGTGCGCTTCATCACCGGCAATGCCGAAGCCATCGATGCCGAAGGCCGCAGCGTCAGCTACAGCGATGTCGATGGCCAGCGTCAGCAGATTGCCTACGACCGCCTGATCCTCGCCGCCGGCAGCCAGGTGGCGCGCCCGGCGATTCCAGGCCTGGCCGAACATGCCTTCGATGTCGACCAGATGGAGTCGGCCGTGAAGCTCGAGCAGCACCTGTTCGGCCTGGCCGCCCTGCCCGCATCAAAGGCGCGCAACACCGTGGTGGTCTGCGGCGGTGGCTTCACCGGCATCGAAACCGCCACGGAAATCCCCGTCCGCCTGCGCACCATCCTCGGCAACGACACTGAGGTACGAGTACTGGTGATCGATCGTGGCACCCGCGTCGGTGCTGCACTCGGTGCCGGCATCACCCCTTCGATCGTCGCAGCCAGTGAACAGGCTGGCGCAGAGTGGCTGACCGGCACCTCGGTGGTGGCGGTGGATGCCGGCGGCGTGACCCTGGACAGCGGTGAGTACATCGCCAGCAAGACCGTGATCTGGACCGCCGGTGTCAAGGCCAGCCCGCTGACCGCCCAGGTCGCCGGCGAGCGTGACAACTTTGGCCGCCTCAAGGTCGACGACCACCTCAAGGTAATCGGCCAGGACCACATCTATGCCACCGGCGACACCGCCTGGGCCGCCGTCGACGAACTGGGCAACCACGCCCTGATGACCTGCCAGCACGCCATCCCCATGGGCCGCCACTCCGGCAACAACGCCATGGCCGACCTGCTGGGCGTAGCACCGGTGGTCTACCGTCAACCCAAGTACGTCACCTGCCTGGACCTCGGCGAATGGGGCGCGGCCTTCAGTGAAGGCTGGGAGCGCGAGTTGAAGCTGCAGGGCCAGGAAGGCAAGGCGCTGAAGCGCCAGATCAACGGGGTATGGATCTACCCACCGGCCGCCGATCGCGCCCTGGCACTGGCTGCTGCCGACCCGCTGATCGCGATCGTTTAACTGCAAAATCCTGACAGATCCGTCAATAAATGACGGATTTGTCAGCATATGTCGTTACATTGAATGACTGGTCAATATTAATGGCCATATGGCATCATTCAAATCAAAAAACATTCAAGAGGGTGAGGCACACACTTTAATCCGCAGCGCATCGAGAGCCTGGCGCCATCCCCGGTGACCCGGCCATCCGTCCATGCTCTTGACGCCTGCACGCCAACGTCAAGGAGCATTCCATGCAGTTACGGAATATGAAGATCGGCACCCGCGCTACCAGCGTTTTCGCCCTGTTGGGCGCATTGGTCCTGGCCATGGGCCTTATCGCGATCTATGAAACCCGGCAGATGGACTCGGCCACGGACGAAATCCGTGTCACCTGGATACCCGCCGTGGTCGCCCTCAGTGAAATCAGCACCAACCTCGGCCGCGCCCGCGCCGTCACCCTGCGCGCCGCGCTGGACGACAACGCCAGCGAACGCGCACGCAACATCGAGCTGGCCAAAGGTATCAACGAGCAGCTCAACGGTGGCCTCAAGGACTACGAGGACACCATCATCGCCGCCGATGACCGAGCCCTGTTCAACGCCTTCAATGCTGCCCACCAGCAATACCTCGACCTCCAGGCACGCGTACTGCAGGACCTCGCGGCAGGTCGCATGGACGAGGCCAAGCAGCAGATCAGCGGCCCGCTCACCCAGTACGCCGACGCCATGATGAAGGCCATGGCCGCGCTTATTGCCTACAACGGCAAAGGTGCCGACGATGCCTCGCAACGCAGTAGCGATGTGGCCGATCAGGCCTTAACCGCCATCATCGCTTCGCTGGTGATCATCATGCTCGCCCTGGCCGCCATCGCCACTGTGCTCACTCGCAGTATCGTGGTGCCGCTGGCCGACGCGGTCGCCGTGGCCGAGCGTGTGGCCACAGGCGACCTGACCCAGGACATCCGTGTCGTCGGCCGTGATGAACCGGCCCTGTTGCTGCGCGCCCTGAGCCGTATGCAGAACAGCCTGCGCGAGACCATCCGCAAGATTGCCGCGTCCTCCGACCAACTGGCCTCGGCCTCGGAAGAGCTGCACACCGTCACCGAAGACACCAGCCGTGGCCTGCACCAGCAGAGCGCGGAAATCGACCAGGCCGCCACCGCCGTCAACCAGATGACCGCGGCGGTGGAAGAAGTGGCGAACAACGCGGTGAGCACGGCCGACGCCTCGAAAGGTGCCGACCAGAACACCCGCGATGGCCGTGATCAGGTCAACCAGGCCTTGGCCTCGATCCAGCATCTGGTCAACGACGTGACGGGCACCTCGACCGAGATCGAACAGCTGGCCAGCAACGCCAACGAGATCAGCCGCGTGCTGGACGTGATCGGCGCGATTGCCGGGCAGACCAACCTGCTGGCGCTCAACGCGGCGATCGAAGCGGCCCGCGCGGGTGAGGCAGGTCGCGGTTTTGCCGTGGTGGCCGATGAGGTGCGCGCCCTCGCCCACCGTACCCAGCAGTCGACGGCAGAGATCGAGCAGATGATCGCCGGGATCCAGAACGGTACCGAGCGGGCGGTGTCGGCGATGCACAGCAGCCGCGGCCGGGCCAACGGCACGCTGGAAGTGGCACAGGGTGCGGGCCAGGCGCTGGAGGTGATTGCCGAGGCGATCGCTTCGATCAACCAGCGCAACCTGGTGATCGCCAGTGCTTCCGAGGAGCAGGCGCAGGTGGCACGGGAGGTGGATCGCAACCTGGTGAACATTCGTGACCTGGCGATGCAGACGTCGGCAGGGGCAAACCAGACCAGTGCGGCGGCGCAGGACCTGTCGCGCCTTGCCGTGGACCTGAATGGCATGGTGGCGCAGTTCAAGGTCTGATCTGAAAGTGCTGGGGCCGCGTTGCGGCCCATCGCAGGCAAGCCAGCTCCCACAGGGATTGCGCAATGCCCAAGGCTTGCGCTGTACCTGTGGGAGCTGGCTTGCCTGCGATGGGCTGCAAAGCAGCCCCTGTCAAAGCAACAACAATCTATCAGTCGTTAACGCTTACCACCCGCCCCGCCCGCTCGCCAGCCTTGCCGCGAGTCGCCAGGCAGTAGTACAGCGGCACCGTCACCAGCAGGCCGAACAGCCACGACAGGTCAGCCCCTTCGACAATGTTCGAGTACGGCCCCACATACAGCGACGTGTTGGCAAACGGCAACTGCACCAGGATCCCGCAGGCATAGGCAATGATCGCGTGGTGATTGAAGCGGCCATAGATGCCGCCGTCCGCACGGAAGATCGACGCGATGTCGTACTGGCCCTTCTTGATCAGGTAGAAGTCGATCAGGTTGATCGACGCCCACGGCACCAGCACCAGCAGCAGCGCCAGGATCAGGCCGATGAACTGGCCGATGAACCCGGCCGACGCATTCAGCGCCACCATCCCGCAGCCCACCAGGATCACCGAGGCGAGGATCACCCGCACCTTGATGCTCGGCGTCCACTCGGCGACGAAGGTCTGGATCGCGGTAACGATCGACAGCACCGCGCCATACAGGTTGAGGGCGTTGTGGCTGATGATGTTGAGCAGGAACAGCACCATCAGGATCGGGCCCAGCCAGCCGGTGGCCTGCTTGACCGCATCCATCGCGTCGGTGCCGTCCGGCACGCACAGCACCGCGATCGTACCGAAGCTGAAGCACAGGATGGTGCCCAGGGTGGCGCCGAAGTAGGTGGCCCAGAACGGCTTGGCGATGCCCACTTCACGCGGCAGGTAGCGCGAGTAGTCGGAGGTGTACGGCGAGAAGCTGATCTGCCAGATGATGCCCAGCGACACCGTGGCGATGAAACCCGACAGGTTGAACGCGCCACGGCTGAAGAAGTCGGCCGGCAGCTCCTGGACGAACATCATGATGAACCCGGCCAGCAGTGCCGAACCCATCACCCAGGTACCGATGCGGTTGAGGATGTGGATGAAGCGGTAGCCGATCACGCCGATGGCCGTCGCACTCAGGGCGCCGATCACGATTGCGCCTGGCATCGGCACGCTCGGGGCGATGCCGTGGATGGTCTTGCCCGCCAGGACGATGTTGGAAATGAAGAAGCCGACATAGATCAGCGCAGTGAAGAACACGATCAACAGCGCGCCGTATCGGCCGAACTGGCCACGGCTCTGGACCATCTGCGGAATGCCCAGCTGCGGTCCCTGCGCAGAGGCCAGGGCAATGAACACGCCCCCGACAAGATGACCCAGCACGATTGCGATCAGCCCCCACAGCAGGTTCAGGTGGAACACCTGGACCACCATGGCGCCGGTGACGATAGGCAGTGGCGCGATGTTGGTACTGAACCAGAGGGTGAACAGGTCGCGCGCCTTCCCATGGCGCTCGGCAGGTGGAACGTAATCGACCGTGTGATTCTCGACAAACTGGTGTTGCGACGACGGTTGGGACATAGGATTCAGCTCGAAAGGTCGTTTTTATCTTTGTAAGGAAACCGCATCAAGGCGGCCTCTCAGCTGCGGACCATATTATGGTATTCCAAACTTTTGACAACACTGATCCGTAGGAAAAAACGCCCGCTGATCTGCTCGCACAACCCCTGCGACAAACCGTCTCACCGCTCGAACCCACGGTTTACGTGGCCTTGCGCCGTTCATCGTGAAAAACCAGGGCTGAAAATTCCGCTTGCAAAATAGGTATTACGGTATACCATCAGACACATCAACGATAAAAACCGCGGACCACCGCAGCCCTTTAGAGGTACACCAGATGATCGACGCAAGCATCTACAAGAACGTCCTGGGCTCCTTCCCGTCCGGAGTGACCGTCATCACCACCCTGGACGACGACGGCTCGGTCGTCGGCCTGACCGCCAGCGCCTTCTCCTCCCTGTCGATGGACCCACCGCTGGTGCTGTTCTGCCCCAACTACACCTCCGACTCCTACCCGGTGCTGATCAAGAACAAGCGTTTCGCCATTCACCTGCTCTCCGGTGGGCAGCAGGCCGAAGCCTACGCGTTCGCCAAGAAAGGCAAGGACAAGGCTGCCGGCATCGAATGGACCCTGAGCGAACTGGGCAACCCGATCCTGGCCGGCGCCACCGCCGTCATCGAATGCGAACTGTGGCGCGAATATGAAGGTGGCGACCACGCCATCATGGTCGGCAAGGTGCACAACCTGATCGTCCCCGAGGAAGCGCCTCGGCCGATGGTCTACTGCCGCGGCAAGATGGCCAGCCTGCCGGCCTTTGCCTGAAGCCTATTCTGAATCGAGACACCTGGCGCCTGCGCAGCCTGGCGACAGACCCTTTCAAGCGTTGAGGAAAGCCCCATGAAATTTTCGTTGTTCGTGCACATGGAACGTTGGGATGAACAGGTCAGCCACCGCCAGCTGTTCGAAGACCTGACCGAACTGACCCTGATGGCCGAGCACGGCGGTTTCAGCACCGTGTGGATCGGCGAACACCACGCCATGGAATACACCATCTCGCCAAGCCCGATGCCGCTGCTGGCCTACCTGGCTGCCCGCACCGAGAAGATCCGCCTGGGTGCCGGCACCATCATCGCGCCGTTCTGGAACCCGATCCGCGTTGCCGGTGAATGCGCCCTGCTCGACGTGATCAGCAACGGCCGCATGGAAGTTGGCCTGGCCCGCGGCGCCTACCAGTTCGAATTCGACCGCATGGCCGGTGGCATGCCGGCCACCGACGGCGGCAAGGCCCTGCGCGAAATGGTCCCGGTGGTGCGCAAGCTTTGGGAAGGCGACTACGCCCATGACGGCGAAGTCTACAAGTTCCCGACCTCCACCAGCGTACCGAAGCCGTTCAACGCCACCCCGCCGATGTGGATCGCTGCCCGCGACCCGGACTCGCACAACTTCGCCGTGGCCAACGGTTGCAACGTGATGGTCACCCCGTTGATGAAGGGCGACGAGGAAGTGCTGGACCTGAAGAACAAGTTCCAGGCCGCCCTCGACAACAACCCGGACGTGCCACGCCCGCAACTGATGGTACTGCGCCACACCCACGTGCACAGCCCGTCGGAGCCTGAAGGCTGGAAAATCGGCGCCCAGGCCATCTCGCGCTTCTACCGCACCTTCGATGCCTGGTTCGGCAACAAGACCACCCCGGTAAACGGCTTCCTGGAGCCGAGCCCGGAGTCGAAGTTTGCCGAAGTGCCGGCGTTCCAGCTGGAGAACATCCGCAAGAACACCATGATCGGCACCCCGGAAGAGATCATCGCCCGTATCAAGTACTACCAGGAACTCGGTGTCGACGAGTTCAGCTTCTGGTGCGACAACAGCCTGCCCCACGCCGAGAAGAAGAAGTCGCTCGAGCTGTTCATCAAGGAAGTGGTGCCGGCTTTCGCCTGAATTCCCATTGCCTGAGTCATTGCGGGACGCGCCCGCTCCCGTGGGCCCTCGTGGCCTGCGTGAGCGGGCTTTTTTTTAGCCTGCACCGGCCTCTTCGCGGCGGTGCGGCGATCCGACAAGCCCGCGAAGAGGCCGGTGCAGACAGCGCAAAAATCAAGGGATCAGGCCACCTTTCGTCCCCCAGCGAGAGAAATTTCAAGCCACCTCTTGCACAACAAATATTATGGTATACCATCAGACAACAAGAGCTGATAACCCTCACCAGGAGCCACCCATGAGTTTCGAAATCCGCAAGATCGTCACCTACTCCGAAGAGACCCGCATCGAAGGCGGCAAGGCCACCGACAAGCCGGTGACCATGGTCGGCCTGGCCGTCGTGATCAAGAACCCATGGGCCGGTCGCGGTTTCGTTGAAGATCTGAAGCCGGAAATCCGCGCCAACTGCTCGGACCTGGGTGCCCTGATGGTCGAGCGCCTGACCGCAGCCATCGGCGGTGCCGACAAGATCGAAGCCTACGGCAAGGCTGCAGTGGTCGGCGCCGACGGCGAGATCGAGCACGCCTCGGCAGTGATCCACACCCTGCGCTTCGGCAACCACTACCGCGAAGCGGTACAGGCCAAGAGCTACCTGAGCTTCACCAACAAGCGCGGCGGCCCAGGCACCTCGATCCAGATCCCGATGATGCAGAAGGACGACGAAGGCCTGCGTTCGCACTACATCACCCTGGAAATGCAGATCGAAGACGCCCCACGCGCCGATGAAATCGTCGTGGTCCTGGGCGCAGCCGACGGCGGCCGCCTGCACCCGCGCATCGGCAACCGCTACATCGACCTGGAAGAACTGGCTGCCGAAAAAGCCAACGCTCAATAACAACAACCAAGACGGGCCGGGGCGTGGCGTGCTTACCCGCCGCGCCCGACCTTCAAGGAGCGCCCTCCATGATTCAGCCTGTCGCTGAACGTACACCTGCCGGCACCAGCTACCTGTCCGTCGGCCAGGGCCAACCCGTGGTACTGATCCACGGCGTGGGCCTGAACAAGGAAATGTGGGGCGGTCAGATCGTTGGCCTGGCCAACGACTACCGCGTCATCACTTACGACATGCTCGGCCACGGCCAGAGCGCGTTGCCGGCCGCCGACACCGGCCTGGAAGGCTATGCCGCCCAGCTCGCCGAACTGCTCGACCACCTGCAGATTCAACAAGCCACCGTGATCGGCTTCTCCATGGGTGGCCTGGTCGCCCGTGCCTTTGCCCTCAACTACCCGCAGCGCCTGGCTGCGCTGGTCGTGCTCAACAGCGTGTTCAACCGCACCCCCGAGCAGAGTGCCGGCGTCATCGCCCGCGCCGCCCAGGCTGCGGAGCTCGGCCCCGACGCCAACGTCGACGCCGCCCTCGACCGCTGGTTCAGCCGTGAATACAAGGCTGCCAACCCGGCGCAGGTCGCCGCCATTCGCCAGGTGCTGGCGAACAACGACCCGCAGGGCTACCACACCACTTATGCGCTGTTCGCCACCCAGGACATGTACCGCGCCGGCGACCTGGGCAACATCCAGGTGCCGACGCTGATCGCCACCGGCGAACTCGACTCGGGCTCCACCCCGGCCATGACCCGCCAGCTCGCTGCCAGCATCCCTGGCGCGCAAAGCGTGGTCCTCGCCGAGCAACGGCATATGATGCCAGTGGAAGCACCGCGTGAAGTCAACAAGATGCTGCTGGACTTCCTCGCCCAAGCCCGCACCCTCACCGAATCCGCCAAGGGGATTGTTGCATGACCCTCGTTCGTTTCCAGATGTGCATCGACGGCCAATGGCTCGATGCCCAGAACGGCAAGACCTTCGACAGCCTCAACCCGGCCACTGCCCAGGCCTGGGCGCAACTGCCCGACGCCGACGAAGCCGATGTCGAGCTGGCCGTACAGGCCGCCCAGCGTGCCTTCGACAGTAAAGCGTGGCGCAGCATTACCGCCACCGCACGCGGCAAGCTGCTGCGTCGCCTGGGTGACCTGATCGCCGAGAACAAGGAACATCTGGCCCAGCTGGAAAGCCGTGACAACGGCAAGCTGATCCGCGAAACCCGCGGCCAGGTCGGCTACCTGCCGGAGTTCTTCCACTACACCGCGGGCCTGGCCGACAAGCTCGAAGGCGGCACCCTGCCCCTCGACAAGCCAGACCTGTTCGCCTACACCGTGCACGAGCCGATCGGCGTGGTGGCAGCGATCATCCCGTGGAACAGCCCGCTGTACCTGACAGCGATCAAGCTGGCGCCGGCGCTGGCCGCCGGCAACACCATCGTGATCAAGCCGTCCGAGCACGCCTCGGCAACCATCCTCGAGCTGGCTCGCCTGGCCCTGCAAGCCGGCTTCCCGGCGGGCGTGGTCAACGTGGTCACCGGCTACGGCCCAAGCACCGGCGCGGCGCTGACTCGCCACCCGCTGGTGCGCAAGATCGCCTTCACCGGCGGCGCCGCCACGGCCCGCCACGTGGTGCGCAGCAGTGCCGAGAACTTCGCCAAGCTGTCGCTGGAACTGGGCGGCAAGTCGCCGAACATCATCTTCGCCGACGCCGACCTGGACAGCGCCATCAACGGCGCCGTAGCCGGCATCTATGCCGCCTCCGGGCAGAGCTGCGTGGCCGGCTCGCGCCTGCTGGTGCAGGACGAGATCTTCGACGAATTCGTCGAGCGCCTGATCGCCCGCGCCAAGCGCATCCGCATCGGCAACCCGCAGGACGACGCCAGCGAAATGGGCCCGATGGCCACCGCACAGCAGTTGGCCGTGGTCGAAGGCCTGGTCGCTGCGGCCAAGGCCGAAGGTGCCAAGCTGCACATGGGCGGCAAGCGTGCCGACGTCGAGGGTGACGGCTGGTTCTACGAGCCGACCCTGTTCGAGTGCGACAGCAACTCGATGACCATCATGCAGGAAGAGGTGTTCGGCCCGGTCGCCGCAGTGATCCGTTTCAAGACCGAGGAAGAGGCCCTGGAAATCGCCAACGACTCGCAGTTCGGCCTTGCTGCCGGCATCTGGACCCGCGACCTGGGCCGTGCCCACCGCCTGGCCCGCGACGTGCGTTCGGGGATCATCTGGGTCAACACCTACCGCGCAGTGTCGGCCATGGCGCCGATCGGCGGTTTCAAGAACAGCGGCTACGGCCGCGAGAGCGGCATCGATTCGGTGCTGGCCTATACCGAGCTGAAGACCGTGTGGATCAACCTGTCCACCGCGCCGATGCCCGACCCGTTTGTGATGCGCTAAGAGGTAGCACGAGATGATCGAACCTGGCATCTACAAAGACGTGATGGGCTCGTTCCCGTCCGGCGTCACCGTGGTCACCACCCTGGACGCCGATGGCGGCATCGTCGGCATCACCGCCAGCGCGTTCAGCGCGCTGTCGATCGAGCCGGCGCTGGTGCTGTTCTGCCCCAACTACGCATCGGACACCTACCCGATCCTGCGGGACAGCAAGCAGTTCGCCATTCACCTGCTGTCCGCCGACCAGACCGCCGAGGCCTATGCCTTCGCCGGCAAGGGCAAGGACAAGGCCAAGGGCATCGAGTGGCAGCTCAGCGAGCTGGGCAACCCACTGCTGACCAAGGCCACGGCGATCATCGAGTGTGAACTGTGGCGCGAATACGACGGCGGTGACCACGCGATCATCGTCGGCGCGGTGAAGAACCTGGTGCTGCCGGCCGAGCCGGTGACGCCGATGGTCTATCACAAAGGCAAGCTGGGCGCCCTGCCGCCCTTGGGCTGATCTTTGAAATTTGGGGGCTGCTTTGCAGCCCCAGAACTTCAAGCAACACCCCCTTTTCAGGGGCCGCACTAATCGTCTCACCCTCGGTTGCGGCCCCTTTTTATTCCGGAGTACTGCGCATGAGCAACGAAAAGTACGAAAAAGGCCTGCAGATCCGCACCCAGGTGCTGGGCGAGGAATACGTCAACCGCTCGATCCAGAACGCCGACGACTTCACCAAGCCGCTGCAGGAACTGGTCACCGAATACTGCTGGGGCCACGTCTGGGGCCGCGAAGGCCTCTCGCTGAAAGAGCGCAGCATGATAAACTTGGCCATGATTTCCGCGCTCAACCGGCCCCACGAGCTCAAACTGCACATTCGCGGCGCATTGCGCAATGGCCTGAGCCGTGAACAGATTCGCGAGATCCTGCTCCAGGTCGGCATTTATTGCGGCGTACCCGCGGCGGTGGACAGCTTCCGCCTGGCCCGCGAGGCGTTCGCCGAAGCCGATGCGGAGTCAACCCGTTAACAACGGGCTGTTCGAACCACTGCAAGGAGTGCCTCGGTTCAGGGGGCTCCGTGATGTTGGCGCAACAGCCTCATAAAGAGCGCACCTGATGAAACGCCAGCCACTCGACGACAGCTTCAAGGTCAACCGCAACCCCGTTACCCTGC
This sequence comes from Pseudomonas sp. NPDC089422, assembly GCF_044749405.1. Lineage (NCBI taxonomy): Bacteria > Pseudomonadati > Pseudomonadota > Gammaproteobacteria > Pseudomonadales > Pseudomonadaceae > Pseudomonas > Pseudomonas sp. NPDC089422. Next base: position 324,386 of record NZ_JBIVHW010000007.1, on the reverse strand, counting down.
GCGAAATCGTGCTCGACAAGCTGCGCGGCGCGATCATGAACTTCCACCTGCTGCCGGGCGACCGCCTGGTCGAGCGCGACCTCTGCGACCGCCTGGGGGTCAGCCGCACCTCGGTGCGTGAAGCCCTGCGCCACCTGGAATCCGAAGGCCTGGTGGAATTCGCCGACGCCAAGGGCCCGCGCGTGGCCATCATCACCCTGGAAGACGCCCGCGACATCTACGAGCTGCGTTGCGTGCTCGAAGGCCTGATCGTGCAGCTGTTCACCCTCAATGCCAAAGCCAAGGACATCCGTGCCCTGGAGCGCGCGCTCGAGGTCAACCGCGAAGCCCTCGAAGAAGGTGAACTGCAGCAGGTGCTGGACTCGGTGCAAGGCTTCTACGACGTGCTTCTGGAAGGCTCCGGCAACCAGGTCGCCGCCCAGCAGCTGCGCCAGCTGCAGGCACGCATCAGCTACCTGCGCGCCACCTCGGTGTCGCAGGAAAACCGCCGAGGTGCCAGCAACCGTGAAATGGAAAAGATCGTCGAGGCGATCAAGGGTGGCGACCCGCTGGTGGCCCACCAGGCTTCGGTCGACCACGTCCGCGCCGCCGCCAAGGTAGCCCTGGACTACCTGCGCCAGAAGCAGGACGACAACAGCAAGGTGCGCGACATGGTCGAGCCCCTGGCCCTGAAAGAGCCACGCATAGAACCCCGCATAGGCCGCTGACATGCCCAACGCCCCGCGCTTCTGCCCGCACTGCACCACGGAACTGGCCCGGGGCGTTCCCACTGGCGACACCCACGAACGCCTGCACTGCACCGCCTGCGGCTACATCCACTACATCAACCCGAAGATCATCGCTGGCTGCATCATCGAGCGCGATGGCAAGTACCTGCTGTGCCAGCGCGCCATCCCGCCGCGCCCCGGCACCTGGACCTTGCCGGCCGGGTTCATGGAAGCCGGCGAGACCACCGAACAGGCGGCCCTGCGCGAGGTCTGGGAAGAAAGCGGCGTGCGCGCCGACATCGTCTCGCCCTACTCGATCTTCAGCGTGCCGAAGATCAGCGAGGTGTACATCATCTTCCGCGCCATCGCCACCGAGGAAACCGGGCAGTACGGGCCTGAGACCCTGGCGTACAAGTTCTTCGAACCTGAGGAAATTCCCTGGGATGAAATCTATTACCCGGCGATCCGGCAGATTCTCGAGCGCTACATCCTCGAGCGCCAGGCCGGGGTGTATGGCATCTACATGGGCAATGACGACACCGGCAAGGTGCATTTCATGCGCTGAGGCACCGTCGGCGCCGCAAGCCTCTCGCCAACCGTCTATTCTCGGTGCAATCTAGAGGCCTCAAGCAAACGGACCGGCACTGCACATGGCAAACTGGCTAGACGGCGGCGGGCTGATGGCCGAGCGCATTCGCAAACACGACTGGGCTGCCACCCCCCTGGGGCCGCTTGGCCAATGGTCTGAAACACTCAGGACCAGCGTCGCCCTGTGCCTGGACTCGCGCTTTCCCCAGGCCGTGCTCTGGGGGCCGGAGCTGATAACCCTGCACAACGACGCCTTCGCCCGGATCCTCGGCGACAAACCGTCGGCCCTGGGCAGCCCGTTCAGTGCGGTATGGCAGGAAGCCTGGCACGAGATTGGTGACATGGCCAAGCGGGCACTCGCCGGCGAGGCTGTGTTCATCGAGGACTTCCCCCTGCTGATCGACCGCAGCGGCAGCCCGGAAAAAGCCTATTTCACCTTCTGCTACAGCCCCATCCGCGGTGAGGATGGCAGTGTGCTGGGGATGCTCGACACGGTCACCGAAACCACCGCCAGCGTGGTCACCAACCAGCGCCTGAACTTTCTCGACAACCTGGGCCGCGCCGTGGCCAATGCCACCGACCCGGACCACATCATGGCGATCACCACGCGCATGCTGGTGGAGCACCTGGCGCTGTCGAGCTGCGCCTATGCCGTGATGGACGCGGACGAAGATGGCTTCACCATCTGCGGCGATTGGGTCGCACCGGGCTCGCCGCGCCTGCTCGGTCATTATCGCCTGGCCGATTTCGGTCGCCTGGCCGTCAGCCGCCTGCGCGCCGGGCTGCCCCTGGTGGTCAATGACAACCTCAACGAACTGGCCGGCGAAGAGTCTGCCACCTTCCAGGCCATCGGCATCACCGCCACCGTCTGCATGCCGCTGATCAAGAATGGCCGGCTGACAGCGCTGATGGCCATCCATGACCGTCAGCCACGGGCCTGGACACTCTACGAGCAAGCGCTGCTCAGCGAAGTCACCGAGCGCTCCTGGGCGCACATCCAGCGCATCCAGGCCCACGCCGAAGTGCGCGAGGCGATGGCCGCCCTGGAAGCGCTCAACGCCACCCTGGAACACCGGGTCGAAGAGCGTACCGCGCAGCTGCTGCACACCGAGGCCGTGCTGCGCCAGACGCAAAAGCTCGAAGCCATCGGCCAGTTGACCGGCGGCGTGGCCCACGACTTCAACAACCTGCTGACCATCATCCGTTCGTCACTGCACTTTCTGCAGCGCCCCAATCTGGACGAACAGCGCCGCGAACGCTACCTCAAGACCATGGCCGACACGGTCGACCGGGGCGCCAAGCTGACCGGTCAGCTGCTGGCCTTCGCCCGCCGCCAGGCCTTGAGCCCGCACGTGTTCGAGGCCGGCCCGCGGCTGGAGGCCATGGCCGACATGCTCGACACAGCCACGGGTGCGCGGGTCCACGTCGAGCTGCAGCTGCCGGCCACCCCGTGCCATATCCGCGCCGACCTCAGCCAGCTGGAAACCGCCGTGATCAACCTGATGCTCAACGGTCGCGATGCCATGGCCGGGGAAGGCACCTTGCGCCTGCGCCTGCAGGCCGACCAGCACATGCCCGGCCAGCCGGGAACGTTCGCGGCGATTGCCGTGTCGGACAGCGGCATCGGCATAGCCCCCGAATTGCTGGAGCGTATCTTCGATCCGTTCTTCACCACCAAGGCACCCGGCGAGGGCACCGGGCTGGGCTTGTCCCAGGTGTTCGGCTTCGCCAAGCAGTCAGGTGGCGACGTCAAGGTCAGCAGCGTGCAGGGCCAAGGCACCACGTTCACCCTGTACCTGCCGCAGGAGCCTGCGCCCCCTGCCGGGCAGCCGCAGGATGGGCCATGCGCTGGCGATACACAGCCGGCCGGCGAGCGCCGACGCATCCTTGTGGTCGAGGACAACCCCGATGTTGGCAGCTTCACCGCGCAGTTTCTTGAAGACCAGGGTTACCGGATCAGCTGGGCCAGTTCGGCTGAAGACGCACTGGCGCAGCTGAACGGCCCGAGCGGCGATTTCGACGCGGTGTTTTCCGATGTGGTGATGCCAGGCATGGGCGGCCTGGCGTTGGCCAGGGAATTGCGCCGACAACGGCCGCAATTGCCAGTGATCCTCACCTCGGGGTACAGCGAAGCGATTGCCGAAGGGGGTCACCAGGGCTTCGCCTTCCTGGCCAAACCATACTCCGCGGAGCAGGTGTGCCAGATGCTCGGCAAGGTGCTCGGCGGTTGAAGGTCGATCAACGGGTCAGACCAGTTGCCCGTAGATCAACCCTGCAGCCACCATGACCATCGCCATGCCTGACACCCGCCCTACCCATTTCGCCGCGTCCGGCCGGGTGCTGAGCACCGCCTTGGCGCCATAGCCAACCAGCGAATAGATCACCAGCGAACTGCACAGGTGCACCAGCCCCAGCAGGAGGATCTGCAGCGGTACCGGCCAGCTCGAATGCGGGTCGGTGAACTGCGGCAGCAAGGCCAGGAACAGCAGAAACACTTTCGGGTTGAGCCCGCTCACGCAAAAGCCCTTGAATGCCCAGCGCGACCCCGACTCGCCCACGCTGGCCTGCCCCGCCTCCGGCGCCGCCGGGCTCAGCAGCAGGTTGCCGCCCAACCACAGCAGGTAGACGCAGCCGGCCAGGGTCAGCAAGGTCATTGCCAGCGGATGGCCGGCCAGCAGGCTGCCCACCCCTGCCGCCACCACCAGGGTGGCAAGGAAATGCCCCGACAACATGCCCGCCACGGCAGGCATCACCCAGCGCCCGCGCATCCCTGCGGAGATGGCATAGGCCCAGTCGGCACCGGGGGTGATCACGAACAGCAACGATACGGCCCAGAACGCCGTCAGCAGGCTGATTGCCACTTGAGTCTTCCTTTCACACAGTTTGGGGGTGAAGAAAGCCTACGGATTCCGCCGGGGGATTTTCTTTCGTATATTCCCTCTCACGCCATGCCTACTGGAAGATTCTTCTCAATGGACAGAACAGACCGAAAGATCCTTGCCGAGCTGCAAAAAGACGGTCGCCTCTCGGTGACCGAACTGGCCGACCGCGTGGGCCTCAGCCTGTCGCCCTGCCATCGCCGCTTGAAGGCGCTGGAGGAGTCCGGCGCCATCCTTGGCTACCACGCACGCCTGGCCCCCAGCGCGTTGGGGCTGAACTTTGCCGCGCTGGTGTTCGTCACCCTGCGCGAAGTGACCCGCCAGCCCGTGGCGGATTTCGAGGCGGCGCTGGCGGAGATACCACAGATCGTCGAAGCCCAGCGGCTGTTCGGCGACCCGGATTACCTGCTGCATGTGGTGGCCAAGGATTTGCCGGCATTTCAGAAGCTGTATGACGAACACTTGACCAGCATTCCCAATGTGAAGCGCCTGAGCTCGACCCTGGTGATGAAAGAGGTCATTCAGGACCGGCTGCTGCCCATGTAGATTTCCAACCTGCACTGTCATTGCGCACAACGCACCAGTGCAGTCCATCTCATCCAGCCCTGCCAACAGCAACCCCCTCTAGCCCGGCCCCTCCGGCCAACTGGCACCCTCCTTGCTACCGTCCACCGCTTAAGCTTTTGTCAGCCTTAGGTTTTTTAAGGTTTATGGGCACATATTTACTAATTTCTCGTTATCCCCGCGCCCCGCATCATCGCTCCAACAAGAACGCGTCGCCCTTCGCCGGCACGCACCCGGGCAGCACCCGATGCCCCACCTTGCCTTGGAGTCAGTCATGACCAGTGCAGCCAATTCGGCACCCCTGATAGAAAAACACACGATCGGCTATGTGCCGCCGGAAGACCGCCATGGAAAGGTGAGGGATCTGTTCACACTGTGGTTCGGCGGCAATATCGCGCCGTTGCCCATCGTCACCGGCGCGCTGGGCGTGCAGCTGTTCCACCTGAACCTGGTGTGGGGCATCGTCGCCATCCTGGTCGGCCACCTGGTCGGCGGCGTGCTGATGGCGCTGCACTCGGCCCAGGGCCCGCAAATGGGCATCCCGCAGATGATCCAGAGCCGCGCCCAGTTCGGCACCCTCGGTGCGTTGCTGGTGGTGGTGATCGCCGGGGTGATGTACATCGGCTTCTTCGCCTCCAACATCGTGCTGGCCGGCAAGTCGCTGCATGGCGTGGTCGAGGCCGTTCCGGTGCCGGTGGGCATCGTCATCGGTGCGCTGGGTTCGGGCATCATCGGCATCATCGGCTACCGCTTCATCCATGTGCTCAACCGCATCGGCACCTGGGTGCTGGGCATCGGCATCGTGGTCGGCTTCGGCTACATCTTCAGCCACGTGCAAAGTGACGATTTCCTTACCCGCGGCGGCTTCAACCTGGCCGGCTGGCTGGCCACCGTGTCGCTGGCGGCGCTGTGGCAGATCGCCTTTGCCCCGTACGTGTCGGACTACTCGCGCTACCTGCCGGCCGACGTGAAAGTCAGCTCGACCTTCTGGACCACCTACCTGGGCTCGGCCCTGGGTTCGAGCCTGTCGTTCATCTTCGGCGCCGTGGCGGTGCTGGCGATCCCGGCCGGCATGGACACCATGGACGCGGTCAAGCTGGCCACCGGCACCCTCGGCCCGGTCATGCTGGTGCTGTTCCTGCTCAGCGTGATCAGCCACAACGCCCTCAACCTGTATGGCGCAGTGCTGTCGATCATCACCCTGGTGCAGACCTTCGCCTACCGCTGGATCCCGACCGCCAAGAGCCGTGCGGTGCTGTCGCTGATCGTGCTGGCGGCCTGCTGCGTGGTGGCGGTGTTCGCCTCGGCGGACTTCATCGGCCACTTCGTCGACATGGTGCTGGTGCTGCTGGTGGTGCTGGTACCGTGGACGGCGATCAACCTGATCGACTTCTATGCCATCCACAAGGGCGACTACGACATCCAGTCGATCTTCCAGGTCGATGGCGGCATCTACGGCCGTTACAACCCGCAGGCGCTGATTGCCTATGCGGTGGGTATCGTGGTGCAGATCCCGTTCATGAACACGCCGCTGTACGTCGGGCCGATCTCCGAGCACATCAACGGTGCCGACCTGTCGTGGCTGGTAGGCCTGGCGGTGACCTCGCCGCTGTACTGGTGGCTGGCCAGCCGTGACAGTGCCTACCGTCGTCGGCAGACCAGCGCCAAGCTGGCCATGGGGCACTGATCACACCTGCACCGGCCTCATCGCGGATAAATCCGCTCCTACAGGGGGATACGCGCCCCCCTGTAGGAGCGGATTTATCCGCGAGAGGCCCGCACAGGCGAAACACTTGTCAGAGGTTGTAAGCCCGCTCATTGTGCTCAGCCAGGTCCAGCCCCTGCTCTTCCTCTTCCCGACTGGCCCGCAGCCCCACGGTCAGCTTGATGGCCCCGAGAATCGCCCAGCTCACCACAAAGCAATAGACGAAGGTGAACGCCACCCCCTTGAGCTGCACCAACGCCTGCCCGATCGGCGAAGCCCCTTCCACATACCCGCCCAACGACGGCGCGGCAAACACCCCGGTCAGCACCGCCCCGACCATCCCACCCACGCCATGCAGCCCGAACACATCCAGGCTGTCGTCATACCCCAGCGCCTGCTTGAGCCGGGTGACGGCAAAGAAGCAGATTGCCCCAGTCAGCAAGCCGATCACCACCGCGCCCAACGGCCCGACGAAGGCACAAGCGGGCGTGATGCCCACCAGCCCCGCCAATGCCCCCGAAGCGGCCCCCAGAGCAGTGGGCCGGCCATGCATGACCTTCTCGGTCAGCAACCAGCCGACAACCCCGGCACACGCCGCCACCATGGTCGCCAGCATCACCACCCCTGCCCCTTCGTTGGCTGCAAGCCCGGAACCGACGTTGAAACCGAACCAGCCGACCCACAACAGCCCCGCGCCCACCAGGGTGAAGCCGAGGTTGTGCGGCGGCATGGCCGTCTGCGGGTAGCCCTTGCGCTTGCCCAGCATCAACGCCGCCGCCAGCGCTGCCACACCGGAATTGATATGCACGGCAGTGCCGCCGGCAAAGTCCAGCACGCCCCAGTTGACCATCAACGCGCCTGGCCCGCCCCAGACCATATGCGCAATCGGTGCGTACACCAGGACGAACCAGGCCGCCATGAACAGCAACGAGGCACTGAACTTCATGCGCTCGGCAAAGCCACCGGCGATCAGTGCCGGGGTGATGATCGCGAAGGTCAGCTGGAACACCGCGAACACCCCTTCCGGGATGGTGCCCACCAGGCTGTCGTGGCCGATGTTCAGCATCAGCGCCTTGTCCAGCCCGCCGATGAAGCTGTTCAAGGTCAACTGCCCTTCGACCATGCCGCTGGTATCGACCACCAGGCTGTAGCCGAACAGCACCCAGAGGATGCCGATCACCCCGGCCACGGCGAACAGCTGGGTGAATACCGAAAGGAAATTCTTCGCCCGCACCATGCCGCCATAGAACAGCGCCAGGCCCGGGATGCACATCATCAGCACGAACATCGCGGCGCAGATCATCCAGGCGGTGTTGCCGGTGTCCAGGGTGGGGCCGGCGGCATGGGCCCGGGAAGTCAGGGCTAACAACATTACAGCGAGGGTGAGATGCTTCATGGAGTCACTCCTGTGTGAATGTGGGGGGGCCCTGGGGCTGCTTTGCAGCCCTTTCGCGACACAAGGCCGCTCCTACAGGAGATCGCGGTCCCTTGTAGGAGCGGCCTTGTGTCGCGAAAGGGCCGCAAAGCGGCCCCCGATGGTTAACTCAATACTGCGCCTGGCCCGGTACCCAGGCGGTGCCGGCCAGCGGCACCCGGGCCATGGCGGCGGCCTCGACGGTCAGTGCCACCAGGTCCTCAGGGTCGAGGTTGTGCAGGTGCGACTTGCCGCAGGCGCGGGCCATGGTCTGCGCCTCCAGCACCAGCACCCGCAGGTAGTTGGCCAGGCGCCGGCCCGCCTCTTCCGGGTTCAGGCGCTTGGCCAGTTCCGGGTCCTGGGTGGTGATGCCGGCCGGGTCGCGGCCGTTCTGCCAGTCGTCGTAGAAGCCGGCGGCCGAGCCGATCTTCTTCAGCTCGCCGTCCAGCCGCGGGTGGTTGTCGCCCAGGGCGATCAGCGCCGCCGTGCCGATGGCCACCGCGTCGGCGCCCAGGGCCATGGCCTTGGCCACGTCGGCACCGTTGCGAATGCCACCGGAGACAATCAGCTGCACCTTGCGGTGCATGCCCATTTCCTGCAGCGCCTGCACCGCCTGTGGAATGGCCGGCAGAATCGGGATGCCGACATGCTCGATGAACACTTCCTGAGTGGCCGCGGTGCCACCCTGCATGCCGTCGAGCACGATCACGTCGGCACCGGCCTTCACCGCCAGCTTGACGTCGTAGTACGGGCGGCTGGCGCCGATCTTCACGTAGATCGGTTTCTCCCAGTCGGTGATCTCGCGGATCTCGGCAATCTTGATCGCCAGGTCGTCCGGGCCGGTCCAGTCCGGATGGCGACAGGCACTGCGCTGGTCGACGCCGATCGGCAAGGTGCGCATGCCGGCGACGCGCTCGGTGACCTTCATGCCCAGCAACATGCCGCCACCGCCGGGCTTGGCGCCCTGACCGAGGACGATCTCGATGGCGTCGGCCTTGCGCAGGTCATCGGGGTTCATGCCATAGCGCGACGGCAGGTACTGGTACACCAGGTGCTGCGACTGGCCGCGCTCTTCCGGGGTCATGCCGCCGTCGCCGGTGGTGGTGCTGGTACCGGCGATGGTCGCGCCACGGCCCAGGGCCTCCTTGGCGTTGGCCGACAACGCGCCGAAGCTCATGCCGGCAATGGTCACCGGGATCTTCAGGTGGATCGGCTTCTTGGCGAAGCGGTTGCCGAGTACCACGTCGGTACCGCATTTTTCGCGGTAGCCCTCCAGCGGGTAGCGCGACACACTGGCGCCGAGCAGCAGCAGGTCGTCGAAGTGCGGCACGCGGCGCTTGGTGCCGCCGCCACGGATGTCGTAGATGCCGGTTTCGGCGGCACGCTGGATTTCCTGGATGGTCAGGCGATCGAAGGTGGCCGATTCACGCAGTACCGGGGGGAATTGCTCGCTCATGGGAATGCTCCTGGATCAGTACGCGCTGGCGTTGTCGACTTTGAAGTTGTACAGCTGGCGGGCCGAGCCGTAGCGTTTGAAATCGGCGGCCTTGTGCTCCAGGCCCGCCGTGTTCAACAGCTCCTGCAGCTCTTGCAGGTGTTCGGCGCGCATCTCTTTTTCGACGCAGTCCGAGCCCAGCGACTGCACCGAACCCTTGACGTAGATGCGTACCTCGTACAGCGAATCGCCCAGTGCATCGCCGGCGTCGCCACACACCACCAGGCGCCCGGCCTGACCCATGAAGCAGCTCATGTGGCCGATGCTGCCGCCGACCACGATGTCCACGCCCTTCATCGAGATGCCACAACGCGCGCCAGCATCACCCTCGATCACCAGCAAGCCACCATGGGCGGTGGCGCCAGCGGCCTGGGATGCGCTGCCCTTGACCCGCACCGAGCCGGACATCATGTTCTCGGCCACGCCCACGCCGACGTTACCGTGCACGGTGACGCTGGCCTGCTGGTTCATGCCGGCGCAGTAGTAGCCGGCATGGCCTTCGATATCCACCGACACGGCGGCGTTGATGCCCACCGCCAGGTTGTGCTTGCCGTCGGGGTGGGTCACCCGCCATTCAAGGTCTTGCACCTCGCCATGCAGGGACTGGTTGAGTACGCGCACCGAGGCGCTGGAAAGGTCGATCGTCTTCATGAATGTCTCCAGTGATTCGGTGGGGGTCAGGCGCTTTCGCGCTCCCAGACGTACAGAGTGGCCGGCGCCGGTTCCCAGACCTTGGCCTTTTCGATACCTGGCAGGCTGGCCAGGGCCTGGTATTCGGAGGCCATGGCCACGTAGTCGTCGGTCTCGGCCAGCACAGCCGGTTTGCAGGCGATCGGGTCACGGATCACGGCAAAGCCGTTGCGGGTGCCGATGGCGAAAGTGAAGAAGCCGTCCAGGTCTTGCAGCGCGCCATCCAGGGCCTGGGCCAGGGTGTCGCCCTGTTGCAGGCGCCAGGTCAGGTAGCCGGCCGCCACCTCGGTGTCGTTGTCGGTCTCGAAGCTGATGCCTTCACGCTTGAGTGCCTGGCGCAGGCGGAAGTGGTTGGACAGCGAGCCGTTGTGCACCAGGCACAGGTCGGCGCCGGTGGAAAACGGGTGGCTGCCCTCCATGGTCACGGCGCTTTCGGTGGCCATGCGGGTATGGCCGATGATGTGGCTGCCCTTCATGCCGGCCAGGCCGAAGCGGCTGGAGATTTCCGCCGGCAGGCCCATGCCCTTGAGGATCTCGATGCTCTGCCCGGCACTCATGATGCGCACGTCGGGGGCCAGCTCGGCCAGCGCGGTGCGGGCGGCAGCTTCATCGGTGTGCACCTTGAGTACCGCCGCGCTGGCGTTCTGGAACCAGTCCAGCGAGCAACCCAGGCGCCCTTCCAGCTGGCCCATCAGGGCCGCCCAGGGGTAGTTGATATCCGCGGCCTGCAGGGTCAGCTTGACCCAGCCATCGGCCACTTCGTCACCGTAGATGGCGAAGCCGGCGCTGTCCGGGCCACGGTCGGTCATGGCTTCGAGCATGGGCTCGAAGAGCTTGCCGAGCTGGTCTTGCAGCGCCGGCTTTTTCAGGTACAGACCTACGATTCCACACATGGTGATACTCCTTCTAGGCAGTGGGTAGCCGCTGCTGTTGCCGCTACCCAGGGATAGGGTTGGCGGTCAGAAGAATTCGGTGTAACGCTGGATTTCCCAGTCGGAGACGTGGCGGCAGTATTCCACCCACTCCATGCGCTTGAGCTTGATGAACTCGTCGACGATCTCGGCACCGAGCACCTCACGGAACAGCGGGTCGGCCTCCAGCGCATCGGCGGCTTCCTTGAGCGACTGCGGCAAGGTCTTGATGCCGCGTGCGGCGATCTCCTCCAGGCTCAGGTTGTAGAGGTTCTCGTTGCACATCTCGCCGGGCTCCAGCTGGCGGTCGATGCCATCGAGGCCGGCGGCGATGATCGCGGCGGTGACCAGGTACGGGTTGCAGCCGGCGTCCGGCAGGCGGAACTCCAGGCGGCCATAGGGGATGCGCACCATCGCCGAACGGTTGTTGGCGCCATAGGCGACGAAGGCCGGGGCCCAGGTGGCGCCGGACAGCGAGCGGCCGACCACCAGGCGCTTGTACGAGTTGACCGTGGGTGCGGCGAAGGCACACAGCGCCGGGCCGTGGGCCAACAGGCCGGCGGCGAAGTGGTAGGCCAGTTTCGACAGGCCCATGCCGCTGCTGTCGGAGGGGTCGTGGAACAGGTTCCTGTTGCTGCTGCTGGCCAGCGACAGGTGGAAGTGCATGCCATTGCCGGCGCGCTTGGGATCAGGCTTGGGCATGAACGAGCAGATCATGCCCAGGTCGTTGGCGATCTCGCCGGCGGCCATGCGGAAGAAGGTGAAGCGGTCGGCCGACTCCATGGCGTCGCTGTAGGTGTAGTTGATCTCGAACTGGCCGTTGGCGTCTTCATGGTCGATCTGGTAGATGTCGAAGCCGACTGGCTGCAGGGCCTCGGTAAGCCGTTCGAGAAACAGCCGCGAGCGCGACAGGCCCTTGTAGTCGTAGCAAGGCTTGTCGAGGTTGTCGGAGGCGTCCACCAGTTGCAGCTTGCCGCCTTCGTCACGGCGAAACAGGCTGAACTCGGGCTCAAGGCCGGTGTTCAGGGTCCAGCCCTTGTCGGCCAGGCGCTGCACTTGCTGCTGCAGCACGTAACGGCTGTCATAGGGCCAGGGCTGGCCGTTGACGTGGCCGACGCACACCACCCGGCCATAGCCTGGCTGCCACGGCACCGGGATCAGCGTGGACAGGTCGCCACGGGCCATGAAATCCGGGCCATGGGGCTCCATGCCCATGCCGCAGATGGCGAACCCGGCAAAGCCGGCGCCCTCTTCAGCCACCATCTTGAGGCCCGATACCGGCACCGACTTGGTCTTCGCCGAACCGTGGATATCGACGAACTGCGCCAACACATACTTGATGCCGTACTGGTCGAGGGTGCGCTGGGTTTCTGCTGGCAACATGGGTTGATCACTCCTGGGTGAGGGGCACTAATTCCACATGGGAAACTTACTTTCTTCACAGGAATGCAATGGGCTTGCCAACTTCTGATCAACCTGGGTCCTCTGGCGCCTGTGCAGGCCTCTTCGCGGCTAAAGCCGCTCCTACGGGGACCGTGCAAAGCCTTGTAGGAGCGGCTTTAGCCGCGAAGAGGCCCGCACAGACTGCACAAAACCCATGCAGGTTTTTATGCTCTATTTATGGGAAACTTGTTTTCACCTGAGGAAAGCCGCAGCCAAAGCAGCTGCGCCTCGCACTTTCACAGTGCGAAAAATTTATTCTTGAACTGAAACCGTGCAGGACATTCGATGCCAACCGAAACCCAACCGCGCCTTCGCCTGGAGCAATACCTGGGCCTGCAGATCAAGCGCCAGCGCCAGGCCCAGTCGCTCAAGCTCGCCGATGTGGCGCGCATCGCCGGCATCAGCCAGGGCATGCTCAGCAAGATCGAGAACGCCCAGGTGTCCACCAGCCTCGATACCCTGAGCCGCCTGTGCGATGTGCTGGGCATGCCGATGGCCAAGCTGTTCAGCCAGTATGACCAGCCCGATGGCAATGCCTTGCTGGTCAAGGCCGGTGAAGGGCTGGAGGTGGTGCGCCGCGGCACCGAGAAGGGCCATACCTACCATTTGCTCAATCACGCCAGGGGGCCGAAGAAGCACTTCGAGGCCTACATGGTGACCATGGACGACGCCAGCGAAGAGTTCCCGACCTTCGCCCACCCCGGTACCGAGTTCCTTCATCTGCTGGAGGGGGAACTGGTCTATCGCCATGGCAACCAGCTCTACCACATGCAGGCCGGCGACAGCCTGACCTTCGATGGCGAAACCCCGCACGGCCCCGAACAGCTGGTACAGGTGCCGATCCGCCTGCTGTCGATCATGAATTACGGTGAGGAGTAGGAAGGCGCTACAAGGCAATAACCGATGTCGCGATCAGACAAGCACACGTCGCCCGCAATCGGCTTGCAAACTGTGTCTACAAAAATAATACACACATCGACCAGCCCCGCGCCGTGGGCTGATCGGTGTGGTATTCGCGAGTAAAACAGCCTCGCTTCACAATTCCAACGCTGTGGCGCCTTTTTGCACCGGGCAGTTCGTCCGGGCTCATAACGATAAAACTCCCAGTATTAAAGACCCGCGTCGCGCTGATCGGGAGTGTTTGCGCGCGCCACATTGTGAAGACTTGACTGCCATGATCGCGACTTCAATCCCCGTAGCCGGTGCTGCCACCGGCCACCGTAACGCCCTGTGCGTTGCCCACATCGCCGCTGTGCTGTTCGGCCTGACCGGTATCCTCGGTCACCTGATCGAGGCCGACGCCAGCATCATCACCTTCGGCCGCGCCACCTTCGCCTTCATCGCCCTGGGCTTCGTCGCCGGGCTCAAGGGCACCCGCCTGCTCGACGCGCTGACCCTGCGCAACCTGCCGGTGCTGGGCCTCACCGGCGCCCTGCTGGCGACCCACTGGGTGACCTTCTTCATCGCCGTCAAGGTCGGCGGCGTGGCCGTGGCCACCCTCGGTTTTGCCAGCTTCCCGGCGTTCATCGCCATGATCGAACGCGGCGTGTTCGGCCAGCGCATCGGCGCCGTGCAAGGTTTGCTGCTGCTGATGGTGACGGCGGGCCTGGTGCTGGTGGTGCCGACATTCGACCTGCTCGACAAAGGCACCGTCGGCCTGCTCTGGGGCCTGGGCTCGGGCCTGGCGTTCGCCCTGCTGACCGTGGCCAACCGCCGCAACGGCTCGAGCATGAATGCCATGCAGGTGGCGTTCTGGCAGAACGTGGTGGTGGCTGCGCTGGTGGCGCCGTTCGCCTTCAGCCACCTGGGCAACACCAGCCTGGGCAGCAATGACTGGGTCAACCTGGCGCTGCTGGGGGTGTTCTGCACCGGGCTGTCGCAGTTCCTGTTCGTCAAGAGCCTGGAAGGGCTGGAAGCGCGGACTGCTGGCATGATCATCGCGCTGGAGCCGGTCTACGCGATCCTCGGGGCGTGGTGGCTGTTCGGTGACCAGCCTAGCCTGCGCATGGCAGCCGGTGCTGCCCTGATCGTGCTGGCGACAATTCTGGCCGCGGCGCGCAAGGCACCGGTCGAGCAAGGCGATACCAGCCGCTGCGCGCAGTGATCTGACTGAACGCGAGCGAATGGGGGAGCCGCGCCCACAAATGAAACGTCGCTCAGGCGCCTTCGGGTAGAAGGCTGCGGTCGAACATGAACACCCGCTCGCCCTGCGGCGTGTACTGATACAACTGCTGCGGCCGGCCGAGCCTCGGCTGGTTCTTCTCCCCGGTATCCCGCACCCACCCCAGCTCGCGCAAGCGTTCCAGACGCTTGCGCAGCGAGGTGTTGTTCACCGCCTGCCCCAGGCACGCCTGCACCGCCCCCAGCGCATCGAGTACGGTGAACTTCTGCGCCAGCAGGTACAGCGGCAAGCTGCTGTACACCGTCTTCGAAGCCAACCGCTCGCGCGCGCGCTCAACCAGTAGGTTGTGGTCGAACGGCAGCAGCACCTTGCGGTCAATCACGCTGTCCAGGTCGAAATACGCCAGCTGCTCACCTTCGACCTGCTGCTGCGGGTCAAGCAACGCCAGGTAGTAGGTACTCAACGACCAACCCCGCGGGTCGCGGAAAGCGTTGCCTTCGGTACCCACCTGTTCGAGGTAGCGCGGCTGCACCAAGGCTTTTTCGCGCAGGGCGCGTTCGGCAGCGCCCTCCAGGCTGGTGTCCGGGGTGCGGCCATTGACGATCACGCCGGGCAAGGCCCACTGGCCGACATGGGGCTCGCGCTCACGACGGTGCAACAACACTTGCAGATGCTGGGCATCAGGGGCCAGGCGCAGGGCGACAATATCGACACTGGCCAGGACTTCGACTGTACTCACCGGAGACTCCTTGTTCATCGGCACAATAATCCACCAGAGCTTCTAAGTATGGCAATCCACAAGTCCGTAAAAATTGTCACTTGACACACTTATTACACCAGGTGAATTATATTGCCATTCCAGCGAGGAGACCCTCCATGAAGATCGCCAGTTTCGATGTCGACGCGCAGAACGGCTTTACCGCCAACGCCCCTCAAGAGCTGCCAGTGCCGGAAGGCAACGAGATTGCGCCGGACCTCAACGCCATGGCCTTGCGCGCCGACCTGCGCCTGGGCAGCAAGGACGCCCACCCGGCCAACGCAGCCTGGGTGGTGGCCGAGCCCGGCCAGATGCTGCAACCGCTGCCCCTGGCCAACGCCGACCTGACCTGGGTCAGCCACTGCGTCCCCGGTACCCCCGGCTTCGAGCTGCTGCCCGGCCTGCCCGCCCCGATCGACTACGACTACTTCGTCTGGAAAGGCGTCGAACCCGACCTGCACCCCTACGGCGCCTGCTTCCACGACCTCGCCGAGCGCCGCTCCACCGGGGTCATCGAGTTTCTCAAGGTGCAGCAGGTCGGCGCCGTAATCGTTGGCGGCCTGGCCCTGGACTACTGCGTCAAGACCACCGCCCGGCAATTGCGCCAGGCCGGCTTCCAGGTGCTGCTGTACCTGCCGGCCTGCCGCGCCCTGACCCAGGAAGGTGCCATCAGCGCCTGCGGTGCGCTGGCCGCCGAGGGCGTGATCCTGTGCGGCGATGAAGCCGCGCTCGACTACCAGCTCTCTCTGATCAAGGAAGACCGCCCATGAGCGAAAGCGTTTTTGGCCCACGGATCATCCAGAACCTGCTGGACACCGACTTCTACAAGATCACCATGATGCAGGCCGTGCTGCACAACTACCCCAACGCCGAGGTGGAGTGGGAGTTCCGCTGCCGCAACAATGAAGACCTCTCCCCTTACCTGGCAGAGATCCGCTACCAGATCGAGCAACTGAGCGAGGTCACCGTCACCCACGACCAGCTGGCCTACCTGGAAAAGATCCCGTTCCTCAAGCCGGACTTCATCCGCTTTCTCAGCCTGTTCCGCTTCAACCTGCGCTATGTGCAGGTCGGCCTGGACGCGGCCGGGCAGTTGGCGATCCGCGTACGCGGGCCGTGGCTGCACGTGATTCTCTACGAGATCCCGCTGCTGGCGATCATCAGCGAAGTGCGCAACCGCTACCGCTATCGCGACGTGGTGATCGAACAGGTGGGCGAGCGCCTGTACCAGAAGATGGACTGGCTCAAGGCCGAGGCCAGTGCCGACGAGCTGGCCGGCTTCCAGCTGGCCGATTTCGGTACCCGGCGGCGCTTTTCCTACCGGGTGCAGGAAGAAGTGGTGTACCTCCTCAAACACGATTTCCCCGGCCGCTTCGTCGGCACCAGCAACGTGCACCTGGCACGCGAGCTCGAACTGAAGCCGCTCGGCACCATGGCCCACGAATGGTTCATGGCGCACCAGCAACTCGGCCCACGGCTGGTCGACAGCCAGGCCGCCGCACTGGAAGCCTGGGTGCGCGAGTACCGTGGTCTACTGGGCATCGCCTTGACCGACTGCATCACCATGGACGCCTTTCTGGGTGATTTCGACCTGTACTTCGCCAAGCTGTTCGACGGCCTGCGCCACGACTCAGGGGACCCGCTGGCGTGGGCGGAAAAAGCCATCGCCCACTATGAACGGCTGGGGATTGACCCGAAGGGCAAGACGCTGATCTTCTCCGACGGCCTGGATTTCGCCAAGGCGCTGGGCCTGTATCGGGCGTTGCACACGCGGATCAACGTGAGCTTCGGCATCGGTACCCGGCTGACCTGCGATATCCCGGGGGTGGAACCGATGAACATCGTGATCAAGATGACCGACTGCAATGGCGCTCCCGTGGCGAAGATCTCCGATAGCCCAGGCAAGACCCAGTGCCGGGACGAGAACTTCGTGGCCTACATGAAGCATGTGTTCAAGGTGAATTGACCCCGCCTGGGCAGGCAGGGGCGGGTTACGTGGCCCCGGTGACCTGGCCCACGCACAGCTCCATGAACCGCGCTGCCGCCCGCGACGGTGTGGCGGCATGGGGCAAGAGGATGGAAAAGCGCCGCACCAGCGGTTCAGGTGCAATTCTCAGTTGTCGCAATACGCCATCCTCGTGACGGATCGACATGGCCGAGACAAAGCCAATCCCCATCCCGGCCCGCACCGCCTCCTTCACCCCTTCCACGCCGGCAATCTCCAGCGCCACGCGCATGGCCACACCGTGCCGGGCAAAGGCCCGCTCGACGATCTGGCGCACCCCCGAACCACTCTCACGCAGCACCAACGGGTAAGCCCCCAACGCCTGCAAGCCTTGCTGCTCGGCTCCGGCCAATGGATGGTCGCGCGGCACGATGGCCACGATCTCGTCCTCGCGCCACGCCGTCACCCCGGTGCCCAAGGGCAACTCCTGCCCTGGCGGGCCTTCGATCAGGGCAATATCGACGCTGTCCAGCGCCGCGATGATCTCCGCCGTGTTGCCGTGGGACGTGGTCACCAGCACCTCCGGATAACGCCCATGGAAGTCGGCAATCAGGTACGGCAGCAGGTAGCTGGCCGGCGTGGTGCTGGCGCCGATGCGCAAGGTGCCGCGCTCCAGCCCGCGCATGGCCTCGCACAGGGCCTGGGCCTGGTAAAAGGTGTCCCGCAGGCGCTGGGCATGGGCCAGCAGTTGCTCGCCGGCAGCGGTCAGGCGCACGCCACGGCCGGCACGCTGGTACAGGGGTTCGCCAAAGTCTTCCTGCAGCAACTTGAGCTGGCCGGACACCGCCGGTTGCGACAGGTGCAGGGCCTGGGCCGCATGGCTGATGTTGCCGTGCTCGGCCACGGTGGCGAAGGTTATCAGCTGTTCTGGGGTCATTTGTTGAAAGTATCAGCTAAACGGATATTTTCCATCCTAAATTACGATTTTTTATAAGCTTATAACCAGATTAACGTAGGCCATGTCGAAACACTTTCCCGGAGGACTCACATGGCCACGGCAACGTCCAACCCCGCGCTAGCGCCCACCCTCTCCACCCGAGGGCGGCTCAACGGCATCCTGTTCGTCGCGCTGTTCGCGCTCGCCGTCACCCAGCTGGCGGCCCTGCCCGCCATCGCCAACCTGGGCATCAGCCCGCTGATCGTCGGCATCGTCGCCGGCGCCCTGTACGGCAACGCCCTGCGCGATGGCGTGCCAGCCAGCTGGGCGGCCGGCATCAACTTCTCGGCCCGCGGGCTGCTGCGCATTGCCGTGGCCTTCTTCGGCCTGCGCGTAAGCCTGCAGGAGATCGCCGAAGTCGGCTGGTCCGGCCTGACCGTATCGCTGCTGGTGGTGACCAGCACCTTGCTGATCGGCCTGTGGTGCGGCACCAAGCTGTTCAAGCTGGACCGCGACACCGCCCTGCTCACCGCCGCGGGCAGTGCCATCTGTGGTGCCGCCGCCGTACTGGCATTCGAATCGGCGCTGCGCAGCGCCCCGCACAAGAGCGCCATGGCCGTCGGCAGCGTGGTGCTGTTCGGTACCTTGTCGATGTTCCTCTACCCGCTGGCGATCAATGCCGGCTGGCTGCCCCTGGACACGATGGGCGCCGGCCTGTTCCTCGGTGGAACCATTCATGAAGTGGCCCAGGTGGTAGGCGCGGCCAGCAACGTCAGCCCCGAAGCCACGCACATCGCCACTATCGTCAAGATGACCCGGGTGATGCTGCTGGTACCGGTGCTGCTGGTGGTCGGCCTGTGGATCAGCCGTTCGCGCCAACCCGGCCAGGCTCAAGGCAATGGCCGCATCGCCATGCCCTGGTTCGCCTTCGGCTTCCTCGCCCTGGTGCTGGTGAACTCGCTGCAGGTGCTGCCGGGCAGCGTGACCCAGGCGGTCAACAGCCTGGACACCTTCGCCCTGACCATGGCCATGACCGCGCTGGGCATGGAAACCCGCTGGAGCCAGATCCGCCAGGCCGGGCCCAGGGCACTGATCACCGGGGCGCTGCTCAACCTGTGGCTGGTGGCTGGCGGCATGGCGATCACCCTGGGTGTGCAACGCCTTTTAGGTTGACGTGCAAGGATCGGTATGGTGTTGTCTTGCAAGGATGTTTTTACCTGCACAGGAACGACTTAGATGCCTCAACGCCATGTCATCAATGCATCCGTCAGCCCCAAAGGCAGCCTGGAGACGCTGTCGCAACGTGAAGTCCAGCAACTGAGTGAAGTCGGTACCGGTAGCCTCTACACCTTGTTCCGCCAGTGCGCCCTGGCCATTCTCAATACCGGCGCCCATGTCGACAACGCCAAGACCATTCTCGAGGCGTACAAGGACTTTGAAGTCCGTATCCATCAGCAAGACCGCGGCGTGCGCCTGGAGCTGCTGAACGCTCCCGCCGACGCCTTCGTCGATGGCGAAATGATCGCCAGCACCCGCGAGATGCTGTTCAGCGCCCTGCGCGACATCGTCTACACCGAAAGCGAGCTGGCCAGCCAGCGCATCGACCTGGAAAGCTCCCAGGGCATCACCGACTACGTCTTCCATCTGCTGCGCAACGCCCGCACCCTGCGCCCAGGCGTGGAGCCGAAGATGGTGGTGTGCTGGGGCGGCCACTCGATCAGCAGCGAGGAGTACCAGTACACCAAGAAGGTCGGCCACGAACTGGGCCTGCGCAAGCTGGACATCTGCACCGGCTGCGGCCCGGGCGTGATGAAGGGCCCGATGAAGGGCGCGACCATCGCCCATGCCAAGCAACGCATGCACGGCAGCCGCTACCTGGGCCTGACCGAACCGGGCATCATCGCCGCCGAGGCGCCGAACCCGATCGTCAACGAACTGGTGATCCTGCCGGACATCGAGAAGCGCCTGGAAGCCTTCGTCCGCGTCGGCCACGGCATCATCATCTTCCCCGGCGGCGCCGGTACTGCCGAGGAATTCCTCTACCTGCTCGGCATCCTCATGCACCCGGACAACCAGGCCCTGCCCTTCCCGGTGGTGCTCACCGGGCCACGCAGCGCCGAACCGTTCCTGCAGCAGCTGCATGCCTTCGTCGGCGCCACCCTCGGCGAGGCAGCGCAGCGTCACTATCAGATCATCATCGATGACCCGGCCGAAGTGGCCCGGCACATGGTCGAGGGGCTCAAGGAGGTCAAGCAGTTCCGCCGCGAGCGCAACGACGCCTTCCACTTCAACTGGCTGCTGAAGATCGACGGCGGCTTCCAGCACCCGTTCGACCCGACCCACGCCAACATGGCCGAACTGGCCCTGCGCCGGGATTTGCCAGCGCACGAGCTGGCGGCCAACCTGCGCCGGGCGTTTTCCGGGATCGTCGCGGGCAACGTGAAGGACAAGGGGATCCGCCTGATCGAGGAACACGGGCCGTATCAGATTCGTGGTGATGCGGCGGTGCTGGAGCCGCTGGGGCGGCTGTTGCAGGCGTTTGTCGACCAGCACCGGATGAAGTTGCCGGGTGGGGCGGCGTATGTGCCTTGCTATCAGGTTGTGACCTGAGACTGCTGGGGCCGCTTTGCGGCCCCCCGCTATTTCACTGGACTGACCAAAGTCCGGTCCACCAGGCGAATGCTGTCACGCCCGCCGCGCTTGGACTGGTACAACGCCACATCCCCCTGCTCGATCAACGCCGCCAGGCTGGCCGGCGGCTGGTCGAACAGGTTGGCGCCGATACTCAAGGTCACCGCTTGCGGGGTCGGCATCGCCTCCCGGGCAAATTGCTGGAACTGGTCGCGCAGCTGGCTGCCCAGTTCCACCACCTGCTCGCTGCTGGCATCGCTGAGCAGGATCACGAACTCATCGCCGCCCAACCGCGCGGCCAACGACCGCTCCGGCAGCACCGCGCGGATCATCTCGCTCAACGCGACAAGCAAGCGGTCACCCGCCGCATGGCCATGCAGGTCGTTGACCAGCTTGAAGTTGTCGATGTCGATCAGCAGCAGCGCCCCAGGCTGGGCCGGGCTGACCGCCTTGAACAGGTGCGTGGCCCGCACTTCCAGGGCCCGGCGGTTGTACAGCGCGGTCAGGGGATCGCGGGCGGCCAGCCGGGCAATCCGTTCTTCACGGCGATAGCGCACGGTGCCGGTCATCGACAGCGCGATCAGCATGATCGCCATCGCCCCTTCGACCAGGGAAACCTGGATGATCAGCCCGCCAAAGGTCGCCAGGTCGATCAGCGAGCCCGGCGTCACTGCCACGATCGCCTTGGCCACATAGAACAGCCCATGGATCAGCAGCACGTAACGCAGCTGCACCGCGCCCACGCTCAGCGACTTGCCATGGGGGCGCAGCAGGTAGCTGGCCTTGAGCGTGAGCAACGCCACCAGCAGCGAGTTGACCATCAGCATGACTTTCGACCACTGTGGCCCCACGGGCAGCAGCAACAAGCCGAACCATACCAGCACGATCAGCAGCCACGCCCGTGACAGCCGGACCTGGGTGAAACGCACCACGCCCAGCAGGAAGAACGCATGGGCGACCACCAGCAAGCCGTTGGCGAACCAGATGCCGATCAGCAGCAGGCCGATCCCGCGCAGCAGGGCCAGGGTCGAACCGACCGTGATGGTGGCGAAACCGGCGCTCCAGCACAGCAGTGACGATTCGCGGACACTGCGCCACTCGATCGCCAGGTACAACGCAGCCGCTGCGGCCAGGGCGATGGAGATCGTCAGCATCGTGGGTGGATCAAGCGCCATAGACGGATTGGCCTGTCTGGTTAACGTGGAAAAGGCGTGATTGTATGCGCTTGAGATGACTTTTCAGAGGGGCGAACCGTCGCGATGCATGCAAATGAATGCATCCGTTCAAGGTACGACACGCTCCGTGGTCTTCCCGGCATCCCTAAAAAACGCAATCACGCCCGGTTCTCCACCGGGTTACCCAGGTTGATGATAGCCTTTACACACTACGGCAACTGCTGTTTTTGCCCGGCAAAGGGGCCGGGGCTCAGAGCACCCGCTTGATCAACGGCTCCAGCCGGCTATAGCGCAGGCGCCGCAAAAACTTGCGCACTTCCTTGGGATGCTCGGCCTTCTCGCCCAGTTCATCCGCCGTGCCGATCTGCGGCGCATGCCGGCGAATGCCCTCCAGTTCCACCGCCCGCGGCACCAGCCACTGCCCTTGCGGGTCATCGATCAGCAGCCCGTTTTCCAGGTCCAGGTTGAACCCGCGTGGGTTGAGGTTGTTGCCGGTCAGCAGCGAATAGCGCTGGTCGACCCACACCCCCTTGGCGTGGAAGGTATGCCCTTTATCGTTCCAGATCCGTATCTGCAACTGGCCGCTGACAATGGCGGCGTGCCGCCGCCGGGCGAAGGCACGCAGGTTGTCCTCGTACAGGTAGGGCAAGGCACCACTGGCGCTGAACGGCTCGCCCGGAGCGATGTAGAAGTCGTTGGCGGTGCGGTGGCCGACAATCAGCTCGATACGCACGCCTCGGTCCAGGGCATGGTCGATCTCGCGCATCACCACCCGTGGCGGGTTGAAATACGGCGTGCTGATGATGATCTGCGCGCGTGCCGCCGCCAACAGCGCGCACAACGTGCGGTTGAGCGGGTTGCCACGGCCGACGCCGAGCAGCGGAATCACCCGCAGCCCCTGCCCCGCCATGGCGGCCGGTGCGTCATAGGCCATGCGCCGCAAGCGCGCGCGCAGGCGCCGGATATCGCCGCGCAGGCTGCGGGTGGCCGGTGGCGCGGGCAGGTCCAGGCGCGGTGTGGCGGTGTGGTGCAACAGGCGCCGGACCAGGTCGACCATGGCGTCGGCCAGGGCCGGCGACTGGAACAGGTGGTAACGGTCCAGCCGGTAGCGGTCGAAGCGGTGCAGATAGACGTTGTTCAGGCTGGCGCCGGTATAGATCACGCAATCATCGATCACGCTGCCCTTCAGGTGCAGCACGCCGAACAGCTCGCGGGTCTGCACCGGCACGCCATGGATCACCACGTCGAGCCCACGCAGCTGGCGCTGGGCCTGGTACCAGGCCGCGTTGCCCGGCTGGCGCCCGGCCCCCAGCAGGCCACGGCGGGCACGGAACCAGTCGACCACGATGACGATCTCCAGGCCCGGACGCTCGGCCTTGGCCTGGTACAGGGCATCGAGCACCTCCTGGCCGGCCTCGTCCTCCTGCAGGTACAAGGCGACGATGACGATACGCCGGGTCGCGGTGGCGATGCGTTCGAGCAGGCAGGTACGGTAGGCCGCGGCATCGGGCAGTACCTGGATCGCCTCAGGGGCGATGGCGAAACCTGGCAGCGCCGCCAGCATGGATTCGGGGTTCACGTACGATCACCTTCTTATTCTGCAATCAGGTCCATTCCTGGCCGTTGCGCCCGGGGTGTAAGATCAGCCCGGCAACGACCCATAACAACAAGAAACACGCGAGGCCTGTTTTGCCACTGCCCCTGACGAACTACGCCTCAGCTTGCACAGGAAGATCGCAATGGTCCACCCCGCCTCCATCAGCGTCACGCCTTGCCCAACCAGAACCTTCGGTTTTCTGGTGTTGCCCAACTTCACGACCATCGGCCTGGCATCGGCGGTGGAAACCCTGCGCATGGCCAACCTGGCGGCGCGCCACCCCTTGTACCGCACCGTGCTGATTGCCGCCAGCCCGGAGCCGGTGGTAGCCAGCAATGGCATGCGCGTGTTGCCCGACCACAGTATCGCCGACGCTCCGGCGCTGGACGCCCTGTTCGTGGTCGGCGCCAACCCGATCGACCGCAGCCGCGCTGGCACCCGGCCGCTGATCGACTGGCTGCGCCAACTGGCGCGCCAGCGCCTGCCACTGGGCGGGATCTGCACCGGCAGCTACCTGCTGGCCAAGGCCGAGCTGCTCAATGGCTACCGCTGCACCATCCACTGGGAAGACCTGCAGACCCTGCAGGAACACTTCCCCGACATTGTCATCTCCAGCCAGCTGTTCGAGCTGGACCGCGACCGTTTTACCTGTTCCGGCGGCGTGGCGGCCATGGACATGATGCTGCAACTGGTCGCCCGCCAGGCCGGTGGCCAGGACATCGCCGCCAAGGCCGCCGAGCTGTTGCTGTGTGACCGCGTGCGGGGTGAGCGCGAGCGCCAGCGAGTGCCGTTGCGCACCTTGCTCGGCAGTGCCCAGCCCAAGCTGAGCCAGGTGGTGGCGATCATGGAGGCGAACCTGGAGGAGCCGCTGGGGCTGGACGAGCTGGCCAGCCTCAACGAAGTGACCGTGCGCCAGCTGGAGCGTTTGTTCCATAAGTACCTGCAGCGTACCCCCAGCCAGTACTACCTGGAGTTGCGCCTGTCACGGGCACGGGAACTGCTGTTGCGCAGCGATGTGCAGGTGCGCGAGGTGGCGCTGGCCTGCGGCTTCAGCTCACCGGCGCATTTTTCCAAAAGCTACAGTCGCTTCTTCGGCCTGTCGCCGTTGGGCGAACGGCGCCAGGCCTCGTTGCATTGAAGGAAGCGGCTCAGTCCTGCAGGGCCGCATGCGCCGTTTCCCGGCACATCAGCATGGCCAGCAACGCAACCAGCGCGGCTGCCAGCAGGTAGCCCGCCGGGGCCAGCTTGCTACCCGTGGCCTGGATCAACCAGGTGGCGATGAACGGCGCGGTCCCGCCAAACAGCGCATTGGCCAGGTTGAAGCTCAAGGCAAAGCCGCTGAAACGCACCTGGGTCGGGAATATCTCCGCCAGCAGGCACGGCAAGGTACCGTCGTTCATCGCCAGCATGGCACCGAAGAGAATCTGGATGGCCAGGATCACCAGCAACGGCTGCCCGTCGAGCAATTTGAACAAGGGTACGGTCAGGCCGAGAAACAGCAACGAAGCCACCACCAGCATGGTCTTGCGGCCGAACTGGTCGGACAGCCGTCCCATCAGGAAGATCAGGCCGATGTAGGTTGCCAGCGATACCGTGGAAGCAATGAACGAGTCGCGCTCGCTCATGCCCATCTCGTTGGACAGGTAGGTCGGCATGTAGCTGAGCAGCAGGTAGAAAGCCACGGCGTTGAGGCAGGTGACGCCGAGGCCGATGGCCAGGCTGCGACGATGCCGCGCCAACAGCTCGCGGATCGGCGCCGGGGTCATGCAGGCCTTGTGTTCCAGGCGCTGCTCCATTTCCAGGAACTTCGGTGTGTCTTGCAGGCTCATGCGGATGTAACGGCCGACCAGACCGAACGGTGCGGCCAGCAGGAACGGCAGGCGCCAGCCCCAGCTGTGCAGGTCTTCGCTGCTCAGCAGCTCATGCAGCACCGCGACGAATGCCGCACCGAACAGCAGCCCGGCCGCCGTGCTGGCCGGGACGATGCTGGTGTACAGGCCACGCCGGCCGGGCGGTGCATATTCGGCAAGAAACGCAGCGGCTCCGGCATATTCACCCGAGGCGGAAAACCCCTGGACCAGGCGGATCAGCAACAGCAGGCCGGGCGCCCACAGGCCGATCTGCGCATAACCTGGCAGCAGACCGATGCAGAACGTTGAAATCGACATGATCAGGATCGACCAGGACAGGGCGTTGCGCCGGCCATGGCGGTCGCCAAAATGCCCCCAGACCACGCCGCCCAGAGGGCGGACCAGAAATGACAGGGCAAACACTGCGAAGGTCGCCAGCAGGCCGCTGGTCTTGTCGGTCTGTGGGAAGAAGGTGGCGGCAATGATGGTGGCGAGGTAGCCATAGGCGGCGTAGTCGAACCATTCGACAAAATTGCCCATGAAACTGGCGCGCGCGGCCTTGCGCAGGGCCTGGCGTTCGGCGTCGGGTGCGGCGCCGTCGAGGGAGGGAGCGTTGAAGGTGGTGCTGGACATGACGGGTACCCTCTGATTCTTCTAATTGGCGGCAGGGTCTGGTGGTCATACAGTGGTTTTTTTGTTGTCGGGGCCGGCCTCTTCGCGGCTGAAGCCGCGCCTACAGGTATTTCACCGGCCTTCAGGGTGGTGGTAACGCTGTAGGAGCGGCTTCAGCCGCGAAGCAGGCGACGCCAATGCTTATTTGCGAATGATGTTGTGCTCCGGCCCATAGGGGAACTTGGTGATGTTTTCGGCGCCGTGTTCATTGACGATCAGGATGTCATGCTCGCGGTAACCGCCCGCCCCTGGCCGCCCTTCGGGCAGCATGATCATCGGCTCGATCGACACCACCATGCCCGGCTCCAGTACCGTGTCGATGTCCTCGCGCAGTTCCAGCCCGGCTTCCCGGCCGTAGTAGTGGCTCAGGGTGCCGAACGAGTGGCCATAGCCGAACGTGCGGTACTGCAGCAGGTCGTGACGCAGGAAAATCTCGTTCAGTTCACGGGCGATGTCGCAGCAACGCATGCCCGGGCGCACCAGCTTGAGGCCCGCCTCATGCACCTCGACGTTGGCCTGCCACAGGCGCAGGTGATCGTCCGGGCAATGGTCGAGGAACAAGGTGCGCTCCAGCGCGGTGTAGTAGCCGGCGATCATCGGGAAGCAGTTGAGGCTGAGGATGTCGCCCTTGTTGACCTTGCGGCTGGTCACCGGGTTGTGCGCGCCGTCGGTGTTGAGCCCGGACTGGAACCAGGTCCAGGTGTCCATCAGTTCGCTGTCAGGGAAGCTTCTGGCGATTTCGCGGACCATCGCCTGGGTGGCATGCAGGGCCACTTCATATTCCGGCACCTGGTCGCGCAGGGCCTCGACCACCGCCGCCCCACCGATATCGGCAACCCGTGCGCCATGGCGGATCAGCGCCTGCTCCTCGGCCGACTTGATCATGCGCATGCGCATGCACGGTGCGCCGATGTCCAGCAGTTCGGCCTTGGGGTAGCAGGCCGCGAGCTTGGCGTGGTTCTGCAGGTTGAGGTGGTCGTATTCGACGCCGATGCGCGAGGCCAGTGGTAGGGCCTGCTGGATGGCGACGAAGTAGTTGTCGCGCTGCCAGTCGGTGTAGACGATGTTGTCAGTGCCCACCGTGCGCCGCCAGGGCTGGCCACCGTCGATGTTGGCGCTGATCGACACCACCTTGTCCTGGGTGACCACCAGCGCATAGGGGCGGCCGAACGAGCAGTAGAGGAAGTCGCTGTAGTAGTTGACGTTGTGGTACGAGGTGAAGATGGCCGCCTCGATATCCTGCTCGGCCATGTAGGCCCGCAGGCGGGCATGACGGGCGGCGTACTCCTGTGCGGAGAAGGTCGGCTTGACCTTGTCGCCGTTGCGGATTTTCAGGGTCTGGGGCATTTGCATGGTCGGTGTTCCTTGTCGTTGTGAGCACGCTGTTCAGGCCGGCCGCCTGAGAAGCATTGCAACAGAACGAACGAGGACGCTTTTGTATCTATCCGACCTGGAATTGGCGCTATGGCCACTGGCCGTGGGGCAGCTTTGCAGCCCTATCGCGACACAAGGCCGCTCCTACAAGTATCGCGCCGCCTGCAAAACTGGCGCTGTACCTGTAGGAGCGGCCTTGTGTCGCGAAAAGGGCGCAATGCGCCCTCAATTCACTTCAGATCAAAGCGATCGAGCTCCATGACTTTCACCCAGGCTGCGACGAAGTCTTTGACGAACTTGTCCTTGCCATCGCTGCTGCCATACACCTCGCTCAACGCCCGCAACTGCGCATGGGAGCCAAACACCAGGTCGACCCGGCTGCCCGTCCACTTCACCTGCCCGGTCTTGCGATCGCGGCCTTCGAAGCTTTCGTTGTCCGCCGAAGTCGGCCTCCACTCCACGCCCATGTCCAGCAGGTTGCGGAAGAAGTCGTTGCTCAGGGTGCCGGGCTTGTCGGTAAACACACCGTCCTTGCTGCCACCATGGTTGGCACCGAGCACGCGCAGGCCGCCGATCAGCACGGTCAGCTCGGGCGCGGTGAGGGTCAGCAGCTGGGCCTTGTCCAGCAACAGCTTCTCGGCCTTGACGCTGTAGCGGGCCTTGCTGAAGTTGCGGAAGCCATCGGCCAGCGGCTCCAGCACGGCAAACGACTCGACGTCAGTCTGCGCCTGGGAGGCATCGACCCGGCCCGGGCGGAAGCCCACGCTGACGTTATGACCGGCGTCCTTGGCGGCCTTCTCCACGGCGGCTGAGCCGGCCAGGACAATCAGGTCGGCCAGGGAGACCTTCTTGCCACCGGCGTTGAATTCGCCCTGGATCTTCTCCAGCGCCGCCAGCACTTTGCCGGTGCCCTGGTTCGCCACCCAGTCCTTCTGCGGTGCCAGGCGCAGCCGGCCGCCGTTGGCGCCACCGCGCTTGTCCGAGCCACGGAAGGTCGAGGCCGCCGCCCAAGCGGTGGAAACCAGTTCGGCGACGCTCAGGCCCGAAGCGAGAATCTTGGCCTTGAGCCCGGCGATGTCCTGCTCGCCCAGCACTGGCTGGTCGGCTTTGGGCAACGGGTCTTGCCACAGCAGTTCTTCGTTGGGCATTTCCGGGCCCAGGTAACGCGCCAGCGGGCCCATGTCACGGTGGATCAGCTTGTACCAGGCACGGGCGAAGGCGTCTGCCAACTGGTCCGGGTTGTCCTTGAAGCGCTTGGCGATCGGCCCGTAGATCGGGTCGAAACGCAGGGCCAGGTCAGAAGTGAGCATCGAGGGCGCGTGGCGCTTGCCCGCGTCATGGGCATCCGGCACGGTGCCTGCGCCCTTGCCATCCTTTGGTCGCCACTGGTGGGCGCCGGCCGGGCTCTTGGTCAGTTCCCAGTCGAAGTTGAACAGGTTGTTGAGGTACTCGTTGCTCCATTGGGTGGGCGTCGAGGTCCAGATCACTTCCAGGCCACTGGTGATGGCGTCGCCACCCTTGCCAGTGCCGAACTTGTTGGCCCAACCCAGGCCCTGCAGCTCCAGGCCGGCAGCCTCAGGCTCAGGGCCGACGTTGTCGGCCGGGCCGGCACCGTGGGTCTTGCCGAAGGCGTGGCCGCCGGCGATCAGTGCCACGGTTTCTTCGTCGTTCATGGCCATGCGGCCGAAGGTGTCGCGGATGTCCTTGCCCGACGCCACTGGGTCTGGGTTACCTTCCGGGCCTTCCGGGTTCACGTAGATCAGGCCCATCTGCACGGCGGCCAGCGGGTTTTCCAGGTTGCGCTCACCGCTGAGGTCGCGGCTTTGTTCTTCCGGGCGCTTGGCCGGCTCGGCGACCAGATCACCCTGGCCTGGCGGCTGCGCCTTGACCTGATCCTTGCCGTAGCGGGTGTCGCCACCCAGCCAGACCTTTTCCGAGCCCCAGTACACATCTTCGTCCGGTTCCCACACATCGGCGCGGCCGCCGGAGAAGCCGAAGGTCTTGAAGCCCATGGACTCCAGGGCGACGTTGCCAGTGAGCACGATCAGGTCGGCCCAGGAGATCTTGTTGCCATACTTCTGCTTGATCGGCCACAGCAGGCGCCTGGCCTTGTCCAGGCTGACGTTGTCCGGCCAGCTGTTGAGCGGCGCGAAACGCTGCTGGCCGGAGCCGGCACCGCCACGGCCATCACCGATGCGGTAGGTACCGGCGCTGTGCCAGGCCATGCGGATGAACAGCGGGCCATAGTGGCCGAAGTCGGCTGGCCACCAGTCCTGGGAGTCGGTCATCAAGGCGGTCAGGTCTTTTTTCAGGGCCTGGAAGTCGAGGCTCTTGAACGCCTTGGCATAGTCAAAGTCCGGGTCGGGGCTGGACTTCGACGAGTGTTGATGGAGAATCCTGAGGTTGAGCTGGTCAGGCCACCAGTCACGGTTGGTGGTGCCGCCACCTGCGGTTTGATGGAACGGGCATTTCGATTCGTTCGACATCTGCTGTTACCTTTGGGTCGGTTATCCAGATTTCCGGTCTATGCCAGGTGTTCTTTCAGCCGAGCACATGGGCTCATGCCTACCCCTCATCAGGTCAGGTCGGTCACGTACCGACACGGGGCTTGCGAAGCTGTCACGCCACGTGCCGCGCGGTCTTGCACCCAGGTGCTGACGCGCCGCCCGCAGCTGGATTTCGCAGGGCCAGGGGAAAGACTAGTCGAGCTTGGGCAGAGGTCTAATAGAGTGGCTCTTGCGGGCTGATAGCCCCGGCACATCCATACAAGGCACAACCGCCTGCGTCGTGCTTCAATACACCGCCAACCCCTACAGCCCCGGTGAGCCAAGCCCCATGAACCGCAACGACCTGCGCCGCGTCGACATGAACCTGCTGGTGCTTTTCGAAGCCCTGATGATCGAACGCAACCTGACCCGGGTCGGCGAAAAGCTGTTCATCACCCAGTCCACCGTCAGCGCCGCCCTCGCCCGCCTGCGCGAGCTGTTCGACGACCCGCTGCTGATCCGCAGCGGCCGGGCCATGGAACCGACGCCGCGGGCCATGCAGATCTTCGCCGAGCTGGGCCCGGCCATGGATGTGATTTCGTCCGCCATCAGCCGCGCCCGCGACTTCGACCCGGCCAGCAGTTGCAACCAGTTCCGCCTGGGCCTGTCGGACGACGCCGAGTTCGGCCTGTTCCCCGCCTTGCTGCAGGCGCTGCGCGAGGAGGCGCCGGACATCAGCGTGGTGGTACGCCGCGCCAACTTCCTGCTGATGCCGGGCCTGCTGGCCAGTGGCGAGATCTCGGTGGGCGTGAGCTACACCACCGACCTGCCGGCCACCGCCAAGCGCCGCAAGCTGCGTGATATCGGCGTGCGGGTGCTGCGCGCCGACAACCGCCCGGGCCCGCTGACCCTCGACGAGTACTGCGCCCGGCCCCATGTGATGGTGTCGTTTTCCGGTGACATGAGCGGCAACATCGACCTCGACCTCGCCCGCATCGGCCGCTGCCGCAAGGTGGTGCTGGCCGTGCCGCAGTTCGGCAGCCTGCGCGCGCTGCTGCGCAACACCGAAATGATCGCCACCGTGCCGGACTACGCCGCCTGTGCCCTGGCCGACGACGGTAGCCTGCGCGCCGACCCGGCCCCCTTCGAGATCACCGAGGCCGAACTGTCGATGGTGTGGAGCGGCGCCCACGACAACGACCCCGCCGAGCGCTGGCTGCGCGAGCGCATCCTGCAGTACATGGCCCGCCCGAGCTGATTCATCGACCTCATCGATAGCCACCATGAATGCCATCAAGTTCCGCCGCAGCCGCTGACGGCGGAACATGGCCGCATTCACTGATCGATGAGGCCCTACCCATGAAAACCGGCATGCTCGCTGCGCTGCTCGCTCTGTTCGCTGCCCTTGGCGGTTGTGCCGCGCCAGGCCAGCAGGCTGCCCAGCCCTACGGGCATTTCTACTCGGCCACCGCCCTTTCCAGCGTCGCCCTGGCCCCGGGGCAGCACGTGGCCGTGCTGCTCGGGCGCAACGCCGACAGCACCCTCAGCTACCTGCAGCAGCACCGTGGCGACGGGGTGGCCAAATCACAGCCGCGCAGCATCCCAGTGGCCACCCTGCGCGGTGGCAGCCAGGCCTACGACTGGCTGGCGCATTCACTGGCCCAGCAGTTCGCCGAGGTGACCTTCTATGAAGACCTGGACAGCCTGCTCGCCGACCATCCGGACGTGATCGTGCTGCTGGACAGCGAAAGCCGCCTGGCCACTGCGGACGTTGAAAGCCGGGTGGTGGCGCGCTTCTTCGACAGCCAGCTCACCTACATCGGTCGCGCCGAGGGGCGTGCGCGCAAGGATGTCAGCAATGTGGCGCGCATGCTCGAAGACGAACAGGCCGCCAAGGCCGATGCCCTGCGCGATTTCGACGCTTCGCTGCAGCGCTTGCTGGGCAGCAAGGTGTAAGGCGCAACGACGCTCTGGCAGAAAACAGGGAACTACCTCCACTCGCCCGCTTTCTTAAACACTGAGTGGTTTATTTCCTTGTGCTTCACGTTACTGGAGAACACGACATGCGCCACCTACTCCTCGCCCCTGCGCTGCTGCTCCTGCTGCCTGCCGGTGCGGCCCTGGCCCGCGTCGATGCGGGCGACGTCGCCACCTCGGCCGGTATCTCCGCCTCGCTGTATTCGACCTTCAAGGATGACAAACGGATCATCCCCGCTCGCGACGAGCTTTCTGCGTTCGTCGCCAGTGGCGGGACCATCCGTGGCGCCTATGTGGAGTCGGCGCTGGAACAGGCCCGCAAGGACAACCCTGGGCTGCAGGCCAGTGACGAAGAGCTGGCCCGGGCGATTTTGTCCCAGGATGATCCGGTTGCCCATCATTGAAACTGTGTATTTGTGCGAGCGCCTGTGCTGAGATTGCATGAGGGCCACCAGGTGCCAGTCACAACAGTTGTAGCGCCTGTGAGATCGAGCGCCGCCCGCGCGGCGCATCGCGGGCAAGCCCGCTCCTACATCTGTTTCGGGCCAGTCCCTCCTGTGAAGCCAACAGGGACCGCCTTGGTGCATGACAGGAGACAGGTGGAGCCCACCGAGATGTACCGCCATGCCAACAAGGCGGATCCTGTTGGCGGCACAGGAGATACTGGCCCGATACAGATGTAGGAGCGGGCTTGCCCGCGATGCGCCGCGCGGGCGGCGCTCGTTCTCATAAGCGCTGCAAGACCGCAGCCATGCACCTGTGTGCCCTCACCCCCACCCATCCATCCGCATGGTCGCCCTGACCAACCGCTGCTCTTCCTGCTCGATCTCCCGCAAACTGTCGCGAATCCCGTTGATATGCTCGCGCGCCGCCCGCTGCGCCTGCTCGGGCAACTGTTCCATCACCGCGTGATACAACCGCGCATGCTGGCGATCGATCTGGCGCTTCTGCGCCGGCCGGCAGTAGAGGTTGTTGACCGAGGCGAACACCGTGCTCAGGGTCAGGTCGCTCAGTGACTGCAAGGTATGCACCAGCACCGGGTTGTGTGACGCCTCGCTGATTGCCCGGTGGAAAGCATGGTCACGCCGGGCATGCTCGCGTGGGTCCAGCGCTTCGACAGAAGCATGGGCGTCCAGCATGTCTTCATAGCGCCGGCGGATCAGCAGGCGGTCGATATCGGTGGCTCGCAAGGCCGCAAGGCGTGCCGACTCGGCCTCCAGCAAGGCCCGCACCTCCAGCAGGTCGAACAGCGTGCGCGGCTGAGAGCTGAACAGGTGCATCAACGGCGTGGTACTGGCCTGCCCAGCAAGGTCGGCGACGAACGAGCCGCGCCCCTGCTCGGTATCGATGATGCCGCGCCCACGCAGAATGCGCAGGCCTTCACGCAGTGCCGAGCGCGAACAGCCAAGTTTTTCCACCAGGCGCCGCTCCGAGGGCAAGGCCTGGCCGACCTTGAGCACGCCTTCGACGATCAGCCGCTCGACCCGCTCGGCCACCTGGTCTGCGACCTTGGCCTTGCCTTCAATCCCCATGCACGGACTCCAACTGGTAGGACCACTGCTGTCGATGGCTCCAATCTAGCCGCTTGAACTCAGCAATAACCAGTGCTTCCCTGAAAAACTGGTAGGACCAGTGCCCCACACCCTCGACCGACCCCACTCAAGCGCGCAGTCTGCAAGGGTGATCGGTTTGCCAACAACAACAAAAACTGCCGCTGAGTGAGCCTGATGAACATCCTCTACGACGAACGTGTCGACGGCGCGCTGCCCGCCGTGGATCTGCCCGCGCTGCTGCAGGCGCTGGGTGATGCCCTCCCGGACCTTGAGGTCCTGCACCGCGCAGAAGATCTCAAGCCTTATGAATGCGACGGCCTCTCGGCCTACCGCACGGTGCCGCTGCTGGTGGTACTGCCCGAACGCCTGGAACAGGTGCAGACCTTGCTCAAGCTCTGCCACTCGCGTGGCGTGCCAGTGGTAGCGCGCGGCGCCGGTACCGGCCTGTCGGGCGGTGCGCTGCCGCTGGCCAAGGGCATCCTGCTGGTGATGGCGCGCTTCAACCGCATTCTCGAAGTCAACCCGCAAGGCCGCTTCGCCCGGGTGCAGCCCGGTGTGCGCAACCTGGCCATCTCCCAGGCCGCCGCCCCCCACGGCCTGTACTACGCACCCGACCCTTCTTCGCAGATCGCCTGCTCGATCGGCGGCAACGTCGCCGAAAACGCCGGTGGCGTGCACTGCCTGAAATACGGCCTGACCGTGCACAACCTGCTCAAGGTGGAGATCCTCACCGTCGAGGGTGAACGCCTGACCCTGGGCAGTGACGCCCTCGACAGCCCAGGCTTCGACCTGCTGGCACTGTTCACCGGCTCCGAGGGCATGCTCGGCATCGTCACCGAGGTGACCGTCAAGCTGCTGCCCAAGCCCCAGGTGGCGCGGGTGCTGCTGGCCAGCTTCGACAGCGTCGAGGATGCCGGCCGTGCGGTGGCCGAAATCATCGCCGCCGGTATCATTCCCGGCGGCCTGGAGATGATGGACAACCTGGCGATTCGCGCCGCCGAGGACTTCATCCACGCCGGCTACCCAGTCGACGCGGCCGCCATCCTGCTGTGCGAGCTGGATGGCGTCGAAGCCGATGTGCAGGATGACTGCGAACGGGTAGACGAGGTGCTCAAGCAAGCCGGCGCCCGCGAAGTGCGCCTGGCCTGTGACGAAGCCGAGCGCGTGCGCTTCTGGGCCGGGCGCAAGAACGCCTTCCCGGCGGTGGGGCGGATTTCGCCGGACTACTACTGCATGGACGGCACCATCCCGCGCCGCGAATTGCCCCGGGTGCTCAAGGGCATCAGCGAACTGAGCGAGGAATACGGCCTGCGCGTGGCCAACGTGTTCCACGCCGGCGACGGCAACATGCACCCGCTGATCCTGTTTGATGCCAACCTGCCCGGCGAACTGGAGCGCGCCGAGGCCATCGGCGGGCGCATCCTCGAACTGTGCGTGGCGGTGGGCGGCAGCATCACCGGCGAGCACGGCGTGGGGCGCGAGAAGATCAACCAGATGTGCGCGCAGTTCAACAGTGACGAAATCACCGTGTTCCATGCCGTGAAGGCGGCGTTCGACCCGCAAGGGCTGCTCAACCCGGGCAAGAACATCCCCACCCTGCACCGCTGCGCCGAGTTCGGCGCCCTGCACGTGCATCACGGGCAACTGCCCTTCCCCGAGCTGGAGCGCTTCTGATGAGCATGGACCGCGACATGAGCCAGGACCTGCTCGAACAGGTCAACCAGGCCCTGAACCTGGGCACGCCGCTGCACATCCAGGGCGGCAACAGCAAGGCCATGCTCGGCCGCCCGGTGGCCGGCGAGATCCTCGATACCCGCAACCACCGGGGCATCGTCAGCTACGACCCGACCGAGCTGGTGCTCACCGCCCGCGCCGGCACGCCGCTGCTGGAGATCGAGGCGGCGCTGCACGAGGCCGGGCAGATGCTGCCCTGCGAACCGCCGCACCTGGGTGCCGAGGCAACCCTGGGCGGCATGGTCGCGGCCGGGCTGTCCGGGCCGCGCCGGCCCTGGGCAGGGTCGGTACGTGACTACGTGCTCGGCACGCGCGTGATCACCGGGCACGGCAAGCTGCTGCGCTTTGGCGGCGAGGTGATGAAGAACGTTGCCGGCTACGACCTGTCGCGACTGATGGCCGGCAGCTTTGGCTGCCTGGGGCTGCTGACCGAGGTGTCGCTGAAGGTACTGCCGCGTCCGCGTGAGTGCCTCAGCCTGCGCCTGCCGATGGACCGCCACCAGGCCCTGGCCGAACTGGCCGAATGGGGCCAGCAACCGCTGCCGATCAGTGCCGCCTGCCATGACGGCGAAGCACTGCACCTGCGCCTGGAGGGCGGTGAAGGCTCAGTGCAGTCGGCCCGCCAGCGCCTGGGCGGCGACGTGCTCGACAGCCGTTTCTGGAGCGACCTGCGCGAACAGCGCCTGGCCTTCTTCAACGACCCGGCGCCGCTGTGGCGGCTGTCGGTGCCGACGGCCAGCGGTGAACTCGACTTGCCGGGGCAGCAACTCATCGACTGGGGTGGCGCGCAGCGCTGGCTGAAATCGACGGCACCGGCGCAGCTGATCCGCGAACAAACGGCCAGGGTTGGCGGCCACGCCACCCGCTATGCGCCCGGCGACGACAGCAGCGCGCCGCTCCCGGCGGCGCTGATGCGCTACCACCTCGCGCTCAAGCAGCAACTCGATCCCCAGGGCGTGTTCAACCCTGGCCGCCTGTACCCGGACCTGTGAGGCCACGCCCATGCAAACCAACCTGAGCGAGAGCGCCAAGCGCCTGCCCCGTGGCGAGGAAGCCGAAAGCATTCTGCGCAGCTGCGTGCACTGCGGTTTCTGCACGGCCACCTGCCCGACCTACCAACTGCTCGGCGACGAGCTGGACGGGCCACGTGGGCGCATCTACCTGATCAAGCAAGTGCTCGAAGGCGCGCCGGTCACCGCCAGCACGCAACTGCACCTGGACCGCTGCCTGACCTGCCGCAACTGCGAAACCACCTGCCCGTCGGGGGTGAAGTACCACGACCTGCTGGACATCGGCCGCGCCGTGGTCGAGCAGCAGGTACCGCGCCCGCTCGGCCAGCGCCTGCTGCGCCAGGGCTTGCGTGCCGTGGTGCCACGCCCGGCGCTGTTCAAGGCCCTGACCCGCACCGGCCAGGCCCTGCGGCCGGTACTGCCGGCCAACCTCAAGCGCAAGCTGCCGGCCCAGGTGACGCCTGCCGGCGAACGGCCCGCACCCCGCCATGCCCGGCGCATCCTGCTGCTTGAGGGTTGCGTGCAGGCTGCCTTGTCACCCAACACCAACGCCGCCACCGCGCGCCTGCTGGACCGCCTGGGGATCAGCGTGGAACCGGCGTACGAAGCCGGCTGTTGCGGCGCGGTGGATTACCACCTCAATGCCCAGAAACAGGGCCTCGATCGCGCCAGGCGCAACATCGATGCCTGGTGGCCGGCCATCGAGGCCGGTGCCGAGGCCATCGTGCAGACCGCCAGTGGCTGTGGTGCCTTTGTGCGTGACTACGGCCACCTGCTGGAAAAAGACCCGCACTACGCCGCCAAGGCCGCACGGGTCAGTGCGCTGTCGCGGGACCTGGTCGAAGTGCTGCGCGACGAACCGGTCGAACAGCTCGGCCTGTGCGCCGAACAGCGCCTGGCCTTCCATTGCCCGTGCACCCTGCAGCATGCGCTCAAGCTCGGCGGCCAGGTGGAAAGCCTGCTGACGCGCCTGGGCTTCACCCTCACCCCGGTGCCGGACGGCCACCTGTGCTGCGGCTCGGCCGGCACCTATTCGCTGACCCAACCCGAACTGTCGCGGCAATTGCGCGACAACCGCCTGAACGCGCTGGAAAGCGGCAAACCGCAGGTCATCGCCACCGCCAACATCGGTTGCCAGACCCACCTCGACGGGGCCGGGCGCACGCCGGTGCGGCACTGGATCGAAATCGTCGAAGCAGCCTTGAGCCAGGAGAACAACCATGCATAGCAAATCCGTGATCGGCCAGGCGGAAGTGACCCGCCTGCTTGCTGCCGCCCGCCAGGAAGCCCAGGCGCAACAGTGGAACGTGACCATCGCCGTGGTCGACGACGGCGGCCATCCGCTGGCCCTGGAGCGCATGGACGGCTGCGCGCCGTCCAGCGCCTACATCGCTGTGGAAAAGGCCCGCAGTGCCGCCCTGGGGCGCAAGGAAACCCGTGACTTCGAACAGATGGTCAATGGCGGGCGCACGGCCTTCGTCACCGCGCCGCTGCTGACCAGCCTGGAAGGCGGCGTGCCGGTGCTGGTCGATGGCCAGGTGGTGGGCGCCGTCGGCGTGTCCGGGGTCAAGCCCGAGCAGGATGCCCAGGTGGCCAAGGCGGGCGTGGCCGCCCTTTGAAAGGCTGCGCGGTCCCTGTAGGAGCCGCGCTTGCCGGCGCCCACAAATACAGCGCACGCCTGGACGCTGCATATTTTCTAAAACCTGAACACCGAGCGAGAAGACAATGACCCATCCCCTCAAGGTCGCCCCGATCCTGCAACGTTTCATCGAGGATGAAGTGCTGCCTGGCACCGGCATCGACGCCGCCAGCTTCTGGCAAGGCTTCAGCACCCTGGTCCACGACCTCGCCCCGCGCAACCGTGAACTGCTCGCCGAACGCGACCGCCTGCAGCACGAACTGGACGCCTGGCACCGCCAGCACCCCGGCCCGATCAGCGACATGGCCGCCTACCAGGCTTTCCTGCGCAGTATCGGCTACCTCGTTGAAGCCCCGCAGCAGGTGCGCATCAGCACCACCCAGGTCGACCGCGAAATCGCCGAGCAGGCCGGCCCGCAACTGGTGGTCCCGCTGAGCAATGCCCGCTACGCGCTGAACGCCGCCAACGCCCGCTGGGGCTCGCTGTATGACGCGCTCTACGGCACCGATGCTATCCCCGACAGTGACGGCGCCGAGCGCGGCCTAGGCTACAACCCGGTGCGCGGCGCCCGGGTGATCGCTTTCGGCCGGGACTTTCTCGACCGTTCGGCACCGCTGGCAGGCGCATCCCACACGGACGCCCAGGCCTACGCGATCCATCAGGGCAAACTGCAGGTGACCTTGAGCGATGGCCGCCAGGTCGGCCTCGCAGCGCCTGCACAACTGCGCGGCTACCAAGGCGAACCCGGCCAGCCAGCGGCCATCCTGCTGCAACACCATCGCCTGCATTTCGAACTCCAGATCGACCCGGCCAGCACCATCGGCAAGGCCGACCGCGCCGGGGTCAAGGACATCCTCATCGAAGCCGCGCTGACCACCATCATCGACTGCGAAGACTCGGTGGCGGCGGTGGATGCCGAGGACAAGGTCAACGTCTACCGCAACTGGCTGGGCCTGATGAAAGGCGACCTCAGCGAACAGGTCAGCAAGGGCGGCAAGACCTTCACCCGCGCACTGGCCAGGGACCGCGAATACCATGGCGCGAATGACCAGCCCCTGACCCTGCCCGGCCGCTCGCTGCTGTTCATCCGCAACGTCGGCCACCTGATGACCAACCCGGCGATCCACGACCGCGATGGCCGGGAGATCCCCGAAGGCATCCTCGACGCCGTGGTCACCAGCCTGATCGGCCTGCACGACCTGAAACGCCGCGGCAACTCCCGCGAGGGCAGCGTGTACATCGTCAAGCCGAAGATGCACGGGCCGGCCGAAGTGGCCTTCGCCGACCAGCTGTTCGGCCGTGTCGAGGACCTGCTCGGGCTGCCTCGACACACCTTGAAGATGGGCATCATGGACGAAGAGCGGCGCACCAGCGTCAACCTCGCAGCCTGCATCGCCAGCGCGGCAGCACGGGTAGTGTTCATCAACACCGGTTTCCTCGACCGCACCGGCGACGAAATGCACAGCGCCATGGAAGCCGGCGCCATGCTGCGCAAGGGCGACATGAAAGGCAGCGCCTGGATCCAGGCCTACGAACGCAGCAACGTACTGGTGGGCCTGGCCTGTGGCCTGCGCGGCAAGGCGCAGATCGGCAAGGGCATGTGGGCAATGCCCGACCTGATGGCGGCCATGCT
This sequence comes from Pseudomonas sp. NPDC089422, assembly GCF_044749405.1. Taxonomy (NCBI): domain Bacteria; kingdom Pseudomonadati; phylum Pseudomonadota; class Gammaproteobacteria; order Pseudomonadales; family Pseudomonadaceae; genus Pseudomonas; species Pseudomonas sp. NPDC089422. The sequence continues at coordinate 284,898 of NZ_JBIVHW010000007.1, read as the reverse complement.
CGAACAGAAGATCGCCCAGCCCCGCGCCGGCGCCAACACGGCCTGGGTGCCCTCGCCCACTGCCGCGACCTTGCATGCGCTGCATTATCATCAGGTGGACGTGCCGGCGGTGCAGGCACAATTGGAAAGCGTCGACCTGGGCGCCGAGCGCGCGCAACTGCTGCACGACCTGCTGAGCATTCCGGTGAGCCCGGACCGACCGTGGAGTGCGGACGAAATACAGGCCGAGCTGGACAACAACTGCCAGGGCATCCTGGGTTACGTGGTGCGCTGGGTGGAGCAAGGCGTCGGTTGCTCGAAGGTGCCGGACATCCATGACGTAGGGCTGATGGAGGACCGCGCCACCTTGCGCATCTCGGCCCAGCACATCGCCAACTGGCTGCACCATGGGGTGGTCACCCTTGACCAGGTCGAGGCGACCTTGCAGCGCATGGCCACGGTGGTGGACCAGCAGAATGCCGGGGATCCGGCGTACCGGCCGATGGCCGGGAATTTCGCGGGTTCGCATGCGTTCCGTGCGGCGCAGGCGCTGGTGATCAAGGGGCGTGAACAGCCTAGCGGTTATACCGAACCGTTGCTGCATGGCTGGCGCTTGAAGTTCAAGCAGGAGGTTAAACCCTGACACCGCTCCTACAGGAATGACGCCAGCACGGGCAATTTCAAGCCTGCGGGTCGACCACCACCGGCTCGCCAATCGCATAGAAATGCCCACCCGCCACATAGTGCAGGCTGCGCCACTGCGGGTCGGCATTCTCGTACGCCCAATGCCCGTCGCGGAAAACCTGGTCATCTGCCCAGGCCGCCACCACTTCACCGATGAACAGGTCATAGGTGTTCTGGTTATGCGGCTCATCGATCACCCGGCACATCAGCCAGGCCGAGCAGCCCTGCACCAGTGGCGCCACATGCCCCTCCACCCGCGCCAGCTCGACGCCGATGCTGGCCAGCTTGTCCGGCTGGTCGAACAGGCTGCGGGTACCCACCTGATGGGTCAGCAGCGCCTGGGCGGCAGTGGGTACCTGGATCACGAACCAGCCACTGCCCTCGACCAGCTGCCGGGTGCGGGCACTCTTGTCCAGCACCACGGTGACCTTGGGCGGGTCGAAGTCCAGTGCACACACCCAGGCAGCAGCCATGACGTTGTCCACCCCCTCATGACTGGCCGAGACCAGTACGGTCGGCCCATGGTTGAGCAAGCGGTAGGCCTTTTGCAGGTCGACGGCTTGGAAGTGGCTGTTCATCGGGGGCCTCGCTCAGCACAGAAATCAGGCGAAGCATTGTGCCGCATCGCTGCAACGCAAGCACCCTCCTCGTAGTTTCAGAAAATTCCCACAGCCAATTCTGACGCGTCTTACTTGCCGCCGAGGGCCAGTAAAAACAAGTATGCAAACCTGCGACCAGAGGAGGCTGCGCATGTACCCAGATACCCGAACCACCGCCGAACTGCGCAGTACCCTGCGCGAACTGCTGGCGCACGAGATCAGCAACCCGGACGACGACCCGCACCTGTCGGGCGTGCTGTTCTTCTGTGCCACCGACGAGCGTACTCGGCAACTGATCGAGCGCATCGAGCTGCTGGCCAGCGAAGTCTTCTTCGACCCGTGCGGGCGGGCCATCAGCCAGCGGATGCGCGCCATCGGCGTCAAAGGCGTGTGCATCAAGCAGAAACGCAAGGCCGCGGAAGATGAAACGGTGATCCGGATTACCCTGAACGACAAGGGCTACATCACGGTGAGCACCGCCCGGCTCTGATCCGCTATCCTCAGCACTCTTGTGCTTCGGACAGTGATCATGGAACTGCATATCCGCCTGGACGGCCGCAAAGGCCTGGCCGACCAGCTCTACCAGCAACTGCGCGCCGGCATAGACAGCGGCCACCTGGCCGCCGGCACGCAACTGCCGCCGACCCGGCTGCTGGCCGAGCAACTGGGCGTGTCACGCAAGACCGTGGCCGAAGCCTACTCGCGACTGACCTACGACAACCTGCTCAGCGGTGTGGTTGGCCGTGGCACGTTCATCACCCCGCGCCAACCGTTGCACACCGGTGAAACGCAAGCCGTGCCCCTGGCCGCTGCCGCATCACTGCAGCGCTGGCAGCAACGCGCCACGGTGCTCGCCAGGCGCACCCAGGAAGCCCCTTCGCGCTATGACTTCGTCGGCGGTGCCTCGAGCAAGGCGCAGTTCCCCTTCGACCAGTGGCGCAGCTGCCTGAACTACGCCCTGCGCCGTAGCCAGCGGCACCCCGAACGGCAGTTTGCCGCCCAGGGCCTGGCCGAACTGCGCGAGGCCATCGCCCACCACATCGCCTACGCCCGCGGCGTGCATTGCAGTGCGGCGGACGTGCTGGTGTGCAACGGCGCCCAGCAGGCCCTGGACCTGATCGCCCGGGTGCTGGTCGAGCCCGGCTGCCAGGTGGCCATGGAAGACCCCGGCTACCCGCCGGCACGCCAGCTGTTCCTCGCCTTGGGGGCAAAGTTGCAGTCAGTACCGGTGGACGATGAGGGGATGTGCGTGGCACAGATCGCCGAGGGCACCCGGCTGATCTACGTGACGCCTTCGCACCAGTTTCCGCTCGGCATGCCGATGAGCGAAGCCCGCCGCCATGCCCTGCTGGCGCGGGCCGCCGAGCTCGGCGCGTTGATCATCGAGGACGACTACGACTGCGAATTCCGCTACCAGGGCCCGGCCGCCGATGCCCTGCAGCGCCTCGACCGACAAGGGCTGGTGGCGTATGTCGGGACCTTCTCCAAGACCTTGCTGCCGGAGCTGCGCCTGGGTTACGCGGTGCTGCCACAGGCGGTGCTCAGCGCCGCCTGCGTGGCCAAGCACCTGAGCGACTGGCACAGCCCGACCTTGCTGCAGTGGGCGCTGGCGCGGTTCATTGGCGAGGGCCACCTGAACAAGCACATCCGCCGCTGCCATGACATCTACAGCGGCCGCCGCGAGCGCATCCTGGCGCGCCTGGACGGCGACCTGGCGCCCTGGTTCAGCGCCGTGCCCGCCAGTGCCGGGTTCCACCTGAGCGCCCTGGCGCGGCCAGGGGTGGACGTCGAGTTGCTGGCCAACCTCGCCCGCAAGGTCGAGGTCGGGCTGTACTCGCTGGCGCCGTTCTTCAGCGAAGCCCCCGTGCGCCAGGGCTTGCTGCTGGGCTTCGGCGCCATCGAGCTGCTGGATATCGACCCGGCGCTGGACCGGGTCCGCGATACCCTGCAACGCCTCAGTTGACCAGCGCCGCCTGGCCACCCTGCTTAGGCCGGGCGATGGCCGCTGCATAGCCGCGCGGGGCGAAACAGGCGGTCACCACCAGCATCGCCAGCACGGTGACGGTCAGCAACGTCCAGGATGCCTGGAAGTCACCGCTGACATCGCGCAGCCAACCGGTGATGTACGGGATGATGCCGGTGATGATGAAACCGATGCCCTGCACGAATGCCGCCAGGCTGCCGGCTTCAGCGGGCGTCCTGAGGTGCTCCAGGGTCAAGGTCAGGCTCAGGCTGAAGCAGGCGCCCAGGCCAAAGCCGATCATTGCGACCCACAGGCCCATGGCCAGCGTCGGCGCCAGCAGCAAGCCGAGGAAGCCCGCCAGCTGGATCGACAGCGCCAGCCACAAGCCCGGGCGACGGTCGGCCAGGCCGCGTAGCAACAGGGGCAGGCCCAAAGCACCGCAGACTTGGAAAATGGTCATCAGGCCAACCAGGTCGCCACCGCCTTGCGCGGTGCCACCGTGTTCCAGGTGGTAGGCCGGTAGCCACGCGACCATGCTGGTATAGCCGCCATTGATCAGGCCGAAGTACAGCGCCAGCAACCAGGCCCGGCGCGTGCCGAACCAATGCCCGCCAGCGGCGCCGGCCAGCTTTGGCGCAAGCTCCCGAGGGCGCAGCGCGGCCCAGGCCAGCACCGCCAGCACGGCCGGAATCGCCCACACGCCAAGCCCGGCCTGCCAGTGGCCGAAGTGCCCACTGATGTGCGGGCCGAGCACCGCCGCCAGGCCACCGCCACTCATCAGCGCCGCCGAATACAGGCCCATGGCCCCGGCCAGGCGACTGGGGAACCAGCGATTGACCAGGCCCGGCATCATGCCCTGCACCACCGCCACGCCCAACCCAGCCAGCACCGCGCTGGCGATCAGCGCCCAGGCGCTGTCCAGTTGCAGCCGCCACAGGCAGGCCAGGGCAATGGCGCCGAGGCCGCCGAGCATGCCGCCGTGCTCGCTGATCCAGCGCCGCAGCCAGGGCTGCAGCAATGGCACCAGCCCCATGCACAGCACCGGCAACGCCGTCAGCAGCGCCGCCTGCTGGTAACCCAGCCCGGTGCTCGCGCGCATCGGCTCGAGCAACGGGCCGATGCTGGTCAGGATCGGTCTCAGGTTCAATGCCAGCAAGATCACCAGCAACAGGTTCAACGCCCCTCTCATCACGAATCGATACTCCCCAGGCAAGACCCGGTCATTATCCTGTCCAGGCAGTCAGGGTAGAAATGAAGAGATTGGATGCAGGTCAGTGGCCACCTTAATGGCCCGATTGGCCTCCCGGCAAAGCGCGCGATTGGCTATCGGGCCAATGGGCGGTGGGCGCTAAGGTAGCGCCATGTCCACCACACATTCCCTGGAGCACAGCATGCACAACCGTATCGAATGGGCCAAACACTCGCCGGAAGCCTACAAGGCCATGGTCGGCCTGGAGCAGGCCCTGGCCAAGAGTGGCCTGGAAAACTCGCTGCTGGAGCTGGTGCGCCTACGGGCTTCGCAAATCAACGGCTGCGCCTACTGCGTGAACATGCATGCCAATGATGCGCGCAAGGCCGGCGAAACCGAGGCGCGCTTGCAGACCCTGTGCGTCTGGCAAGAGACGAATTACTTCACCCCCCGTGAACGTGCCGCACTGGCCTGGGTGGAGTGCCTGACCCGGCTGCCCGAGCGGGGCGCCCCGCAAGCGGAATACGAAGCGCTGCAGCAGCACTTCGAGCCGGCCGAGGTGGCCAACCTGACCTTGGCCATCGCCACCATCAATGCCTGGAACCGCTTTGGCGTGGGGTTTGCCATGGTGCCGGCGTGATCGGTGCGGTGGGCCAGATCTGAGAGTTTTGGCGCCTGTGAGATCGAGCGCCGCGCGGGCGGCGCTCGATCTCACAGGCGCTGCAAGAACAAAGACGAGCCCCAAATCAAACCACAACCCGCCGCCGGGCGAGGCAGGCGTACCCCATGCCCAGCACGGCGAGCAGCAACACCCCCAGCAGCCCCACCAGCTCGCTGCTGTAGCGCGCCACCAGCGCCGGGAACCCGGTGAACTCGCGGTAGACCCGCACATTGGCCTCGCCACCGGCAAAACTGACAGCAATGCCGCCCTGGCGAATCTGCGCATAGTCGGCGTCGAAATACACCCAGACCCTGCACTCGCCGCCCTTCTCGATGGCCGGTATTTGCACCTGCGCCGTCGCCGCCTCGTAAAGGGTGTCGTTACCTGCCGCATCGCGCACCTGCACCAGGCCCTTGGCCGGCAGGCGGATCTTCACCTCACGCACATCACTGTCGCCACGGTTGTGCAGGTCGATGAGCAAGCCGGTTCGGTGGTCCACCAAGCCGGCTTCGAAGGGCTTGGCGAACAGCTGCACATAAGGTGCCTGGGCAAGTTCGATCAGCTTGTCGACCTGATACGGGTTCAACGTCCCGCCGCTGATGGTGTTGACGCGCGGTTGCAACTGCTCGTACTTGAGCTGCTCGTTGGCCCTGCTGATGCGCTCGCTGAACTGGCTGGGATAGGTGAGGTAGGCGTAGGTCAGGGTCGCCTCGAGCCGTGGCGGGGCCTTGAGCAGCCCATAAGCCACCAGCATGACCATCAGGCCAAGCAGCATGGCGACCAGGCGTTTGCCGACTTTGTCCCAGTTCAACGGTGCAATTCCTTCTGTTACGGCACGGAAGATCGAAGCGGCGCAAAGGGTGCCAAGTTCAGGGCCGCCAGGCAAGCACTCAACGGCTCAACAACAGCGGCAATGACGCCATCAGCATGGCCACCCCCGAGGCCGTGAGCAAACCCAGCACCACCCGGCGAAACGCCAGCTCGCTGATCCCCAGGTACACCCGTGTCCCCAGCAGCGCTGGCAGTGCCATGGCCAGCAGCACCACGCCAAACGCGGGCAGCATGTCGCGAGTCACCACCCCGGTGCCAAGGTAGGTGAGCAGAGTCACCAGCAGCATCGACAGGTTGAAGTTCTGGATCACCGCACGCTGGGTGTCCCGCTGGAAGCCGCGCAAGGTACACCACAGTGTAGGCACTGTGCCGGTAAAGCCACCGATTCCGCCCAGCGCCCCACCCACCAGGCCCACCGCGCCATCGGCCAGGCGGTTGCCCGGCAGCCGTGGCAGGCGCGGCGCCAGCAGCATCAGCGGGCACCACAGCACCAGCAGCGTGCCGAACACCGCCTTGAACCAGAGCATGTCCAGGTACGGCAGCACCCACACCCCCAGCGGGATGCCGGCCAGGCCGCCGAGCACGAACGGCCACAGCAGCGCCCAGCTGAAGCCGCGCCGTACGCTGAACACGGCGATCAGCTGGCCGGCGAGGCTGCCGAACACGGTCAGCGACGCCGCCAGCCGCGGTTCCAGGCCCCAGGCCCAGAACGACATGGCGACCATGCCGAAGGCAAAGCCGGAAAGGCCCTGGACGAAACCGGCGACCATGGCGCCGAGGGCGATGAGGTAAAAGGCATCCATGGGGCGATTCGAGCCTCGCGTGTTCGGCGTTCCACCTTGCCAGAGCCGGGGGCGAATGTCTGCTTCAGATCTGGCTTGACCCAAAAGACAACGTCGTCGACGATCAGCGTTCACCCCATCAAGGACGACCGCATGTTACGGATACTCGGCAGGGCCTCTTCGATCAACGTACGCAAGGTGCTGTGGGCCTGCGCCGAACTCAACATTCCGTTCGAGCGTGAAGACTGGGGCAACGGCTTCAAGCCTACCGACGCCCCTCAATTCCTCGCGCTCAACCCCAACGCCATGGTCCCGGTAATCCAGGACGGCGACTTCACGCTGTGGGAATCCAATAGCATCATCCGCTACCTGGCGAACCGTTACGGCGATGCGGCCATCTACCCAGGCGAAGCGCAGGCACGAGCACGTATCGATCAGTGGATCGACTGGCAGGCGTCGGACCTGAACCGGGCGTGGAGCTACCCGTTCATGTCGCGGGTGCGCCAGTCGCCTGCGCACCAGGATGCCCAGGCGCTGGCCGCCGGTTGCGCAGAGTGGGCGCGCTACATGGGCATCCTCGACCGGCAACTGGCTGCGACCGGCGCGTTCGTCGCCGGGGGGCGCTTTACCTTGGCCGACATCCCCATCGGCCTGTCGGTGCAGCGCTGGTTCGCCACGCCGATAGACCACCCCCGGTTACCTGCCGTTAGCGCCTATTACGAGCGCCTCAGCCAACGCCCGGGGTACCTTGCCCACGGTCGCAACGGCCTGCCTTGATGGGGATGCAGGGTGATTGCCTTATCGGGGCTGGGCAACTCTACAGAAAGGGGGCTGCTTTGCAGCCCACTGTCAGTTATATCGCCGCCTGCTGCACCGGCACCTGCGGCCGCGTCCGCCAGACGATGGTCAGCACCAGCCCCAGCACCGCCATCCCTGCCCCGGCATACGACACTGCCGAATACCCCAACCCCGCATTGATCACTGCGCCACCCAGCGCCGCGCCAATCGCGTTGCCCAGGTTGAACGCGCCAATGTTCACCGCCGACGCCAGGTTCGGTGCGTCCTTGGCGGCTTCCATCACACGCATCTGCAGCGGTGGTACCAGGGCGAAGCTGGCGATACCCCACACCAGGATCGCCACCGCGGTCGGCAGCGCCCCGCCCAAGGTGGCCGGGAACACCAGCAGCACGGCGATCAGCACCGCCAGCGACACCATCAAGGTCCGCTCGATCGAGCGGTCCGCCGCCTTGCCACCCCACATGTTGCCCAGGGTCAAACCAATACCGAACAGCACCAGCATGGCCGTGATGAAGGTCGTCGAAGCCTGTGCCTGGGCGTGCAGGATCGGCGCGATGTAGGTGAATACGGTGAACATCGCACTGGAACCGACCACGGTCAGCGCCAGCGCCGACAATACCGGCCCCCGGCCGAGCACACGGATTTCGGCCATCGCACCGCCACTTTTAGGCAGCGGCAGGTTGGGCAGCGCGAACCACAGCGAGACCATCGCCACCAGGCCCAGGCCGGCAATACCCCAGAATGCCGTGCGCCAGCCCAACAGCTCACCGAACCAGGTCGCCAGCGGCACGCCGCCGATGGTCGCCAGGGTCAGCCCCATGAACATCGCCGCCACCGCGCCAGCCCGCTTCTCGGGTGGCACCACGCTGGCCGCGACCACCGAGCCGACGCCAAAGAACGCACCATGGTTAAGCGAGGTGACGATGCGTGCGACCATCAGGCTTTGATAATCGCTCGCCATCGCCGACATCAGGTTGCCCAGGGTAAAGATCGCCATCAGCCCGATCAGCAGGTAGCGCCGCGGGATCTTGCCGGTGGCCAGGGTCATCAGTGGGGCGCCGAGCAGCACGCCGACGGCGTAGGCGCTGACCAGCAGCCCGGCGGCAGGGATGGACACGCCGAGGTCGGCGGCGATGCTGGGCAGCATGCCCATGGGGGCAAACTCGGTGACACCGATGCCGAAGGCACCGATGGCGAGTGCCACGAGCGGGGGATTGATACGCATACAAAGGCTCCTTATCTATGACGGGAATGCTACGATCCATCTTTTGAATGCACTAGACCGGTTTTTCGGCAATCACCTTTGCGCTGGAGGCACAGATGGACTACCACGGGCGATCCGGGGAGATGGAGGTGTTTGCCAAGGTGGTGGATGAAGGCAGCCTGTCCGCCGCCGCGCGGGTGCTGGGCCTGACGCCCTCGGCGGTGAGCCGTATCATCGCCCGCGCCGAGCAGCGCCTGGGCACGCGCCTGCTGTTGCGCACCACCCGGGCGCTCACCCTCACCACCGAGGGCGAGGCCTACCTGCGCGGGGCTCGGCGCATCCTCGCGGACCTGCTCGAAGTCGAAGAGGCGATCACTGACCAGGGCGTACCGCGCGGGCGGTTGCGGGTCAGCGCGGCACTGGGGCATGGGCGACTGACGGTGGTGCCGTTGCTGACCGCGTTCAGCGCCCGTTACCCACAGGTGCTGGTCGACCTGACGCTGAGTGACGAAATCGCCGATATCCATGGCGGTCAGGCCGATGTGGCGCTGCGCTTTGGCCCACTGCCGGACAGCTCGCTGAGCGCACGCTGCATCGGCCATACCGGCCAGGTAGTGGTGGCATCGCCCGAATACCTGGCACGCTGTGGCACGCCGCAAGTGCCGGAGGACCTGGCGCAGCACAACTGCCTGCGCTTCAACTTCCGGCGGGCAGCACCGGACTGGCCGTTTCGACGGGCGGGGGAAGACTTTTCACTGAAGGTAACGGGGAATATCGAGTGCAGCAGTGGCGAGGCGCTGGCGCAACTGGCCAGGCTGGGGGCGGGGGTTGCGCGGATCGGGACCTTTACCGTAGTTGATGAGCTGAAAAACGGCCAACTAGTAGCGCTATTGGAAGACTACAACCCGGGCGACCGCGAGCCGCTGCATGCGGTGTTCGTCGGCGGGCCGGCGATGCCGGCGCGGGTGCGGGTGTTTGTGGACTTTCTGGTGGAGCATCACCAGAACTGGCCGCTCAACCAGCCCTGACACATTACCCCTGCAACCGCTTAACCCTGCATCCCGGCCAGCAGGAAACCCATGAACCGGCGCACATCTTCGCGGTGCGCCACCAGGTCCAATGGCTCGCAACTGCACAGCCGCAGCAGCTGCAGATGCCCGTAGTCGTTGATCAGAAACGCGGCATAGCCCACATCGAGATCGGCGCGCAACTTGCCGCTGTCGCACAGGTCCTGGAGCAGGTGCTTGAGCTCCTCGACCAGCGCGTCGTTGACCCGCTTGTAGGCCTCGGGCACCTCCCGCTGATGGCTGCCCAGCAACGGCAGCAAGGGCGGCAGAATCTCCCGCCACAGCGGTGCCGGCAGCACCTCGAAGGCGTAGTCGGTCAGGTGCGCTTCGTAGAAGCACAACGCATCCAGCGCCTGGTCGAATTCCGCCAGGCGCCTGCGCGCCTCCGCTACCGCGCGGTGGTCGGCCTCGCGCAGCTTCTCCAGCAGGATCTCCTGCTTGCTGCCGAAATAGGCGAACACCGTGGGCACCGACACCGCCGCCAGGCGGGCGATCTGCTCCATGGTGGTGGTCTGGAAGCCCTGGCTCTCGAACAGGCCCAACGCCGTACGGCTGATCGTCTCCCGGCGCAGCGCCTTCTGCTGCTCGCGCAATCCGCTCACTTCGCAACCCCTTGTCAAAACCGGTGGCCAGCATACAGCAAAGCCAATTCGTAAAAATATTTTATTGACTAAAACTTTTAATCGACACAAAACTAGCGCGGCATTTTACCCCAGGGAGCCGCCATGACCACCGCCGCCGATCTCATCATTCACAACGCCCGCATCTACACCGTCGACCCGCACCTGCCATGGGCCAGCGCCGTTGCCGTGCAGGGCGAGCGCATCCTCTGCGTTGGCGACCACGCCAGCGTCATGGCCCATGCCGGCCCCACCACGCGTTTGCTGGACGCCGCCGGCAAGCTGGTGCTGCCGGGTTTCGTCGAATCGCACTGGCACTTCTCCAGCACCGCCTTCGCCTTCCAGGCACTGGTCAACCATGAAGACCCGCACGAAGTGCTGGCCCTGCTCAAGCGCTACGTGGCGGCCAACCCAGGCGAAAAAGCCATCACCGGCATGGGCTGGATCCAGCCGCTGATGCCGGCCGACATACTGCGCCGCGAAGTGCTCGATGACATCTGCCCGGACAAGCCGGTATGCCTGCTGTCCACCGACTACCACACCATGTGGGTCAACACCTACGCGCTCAAGGTCGCCGGCATCGACCGCGACACCCCGGCCGTGGAAGAAGGCGCCAGCTGGTTCGAAAAGGACCCGGTCAGCGGCGAGCCCACTGGCGTGATCATCGACTGCGCGGCCTACTCGCTGCTGATGCAGCGCCTGAGCGAAGCCGGCTACCTGCCGACCGGGATCGACCTCTACCTGCGCTCGATCCCGTTCTGGCAAGAGAAGCTGGTCGCCGCCGGTATCACCACCGTGTTCGACGCCGGCTTCCTCGACCCGGCCGGCGACCAGACCTTGCTGTACGAAACCCTGCAGCAGCTGGAACGCGAACAACGCCTGAAACTGCGCGTGGTCGGCAGCTACATCAACATGGGCACCGAGGATGACCCGGTGAGTATCCTGCAAGGCATGCGCAGCCGCTATGATTCGCCGCTGGTGAAGGCGCAGACCCTCAAGCTGATGCTCGACGGCACCGAGCTCAACCACACCGCATTCCTGCTCGAACCTTACTGCGACAAGCCGCACTGCGGTTCGACGACCATGCCGGAAGCCGTCTTCGAGCACCACGTACGCCAGGCCGATGCCGCCGGTATCGATGTGATGGTGCACGCTGTGGGCGATGCCGCCGTGCGCATGGCGCTGGACGTGTTCGAACGGACCTTCGCCAGCAACCCGCCGCGTGACCGCCGCCATGTGATCACTCACGCCTTCCTCACCCACCCCGACGACATCCCGCGTTTTCGCCGCATCGGCGTCATGGCCAACACCCAGCTGCAATGGGGCGTGGTCGATGCCTACGCCGAGGCGATCCAGCAGTCGTATGGCTTCAAGCGCTGGGCTTCGATGTACAAGTTCCGCACCTTCATCGACCAGGGCGTGACCGTGTCGATCGGCATGGACGGCCTGGTCTGCCAGTGCCGCTGCCAGCACAAACCGGTGGAACACATCGAGTCGGGCCACACCCGCCAGCTCAGCGGCGAGCCGAATGCGCCGGTGATGCCCGATGCCGACGAACGCCTGAGCATCCCGCAACTGATTGCGGCCTACACCCTCAATGGCGCCTACCAGCTGGGGCTGGAAAAGGAGATTGGCTCGATCACTGCCGGCAAGCGCGCCGACATCATCATCCTCGAACAGGACCTGTTCGAGCTTGATCGCTATGAGATCGGCAAGACCGATGTGGCGCTGACCGTGATGAACGGCCGCATCACCCACGACGCAGGCACCCTCCCCCACGCCTGAACCTGAAGCGCCACCCGGGAAACTCCAATGCACAACAACAAGAACAACCTGCTATTGCGTGCCGCCCTGATCTACATCGCCGCCACGGCGCTGATCATCATTGGCGTGCAACCGATCTTCATCGGCCTGGTGGCCGAACGGTTGAACCTGGACCTGAGCCAGCAAGGCTGGATCCTGTCCAGCGAAATGACCGGGACCTTGCTCGGCAGCCTGCTGCTGCCGCTGCTGGGCCGGCGCTTCGGTGGCCGCGACCTGTACCTGGCAGGCGCGTTCGCCGCCCTGGCACTAAATGTGCTCAGTGCGACGCTGGACTCGCTGACCACGCTGGTGCTGTGTCGCCTGGCCTGCGGCATCGCCACCGGTTTGCTGTATGCCGGCGCGATCAGCGGGCTGGGGCGCTTGCCGGGGCAGGATCGCTCGTATGGTTTGTCGCTGCTGATCCAGACCGCCGTGTTCGCCCTGTACGCCACCTGCATGCCACAGCTGGCGGAGGTGCTTGGCAACCGTGGCGCCGTGGCAAGCATCGGCTTCTGGTTCGTGCTGATCGCCCTGGTCGCGCTGGCCGCTCCCCGGCGCTTGCACCACGAGGCGCCGGTACCCGTGCCCCAGAGCGGCGTCGGTTGTGCCACCCTCGGGCGTTATGCCCTGCTGGGGATGCTGTGCCTGCAACTGGCGATCTATTGCATCTGGGGCTTTGTCGACCAACTGGCCCGCGAGCGCGGCATCAGCCCGGTGGACGTGGGCTGGGCGTTCGGTCTGGGCATTCTCGGCGGCTTGCCCGGCGGGGCCTTGCCCAGCGTGCTGGGCGCACGGGTGAGGCGTGGGCCGATGATCGGCTTCGGCTCGCTGCTGGTGCTGCTATCGATCGCGCTGCTGGCGCGCCATGCACAGGATGCCGAGCAGCTGTGCGTGGCGCTGTTCCTGATGAACGTTGGCTGGGTGCTGGCGCTGACCTACTACATGGGCGCAATCGCCAGCAATGACCCGCGTGGGACGTTGACGCCGTGGGTGAGCATCCTGCAGGTGACGGCGGCGGCAGTGGCGCCGGCGTTCGTGGCCTTGCAGCAACAGAGCGCCGGGCATGAGACGATCTTCGTCAGTGCCGGGGTGGCGGTGGTGCTGGGGGTCGCGTTCAAGAGCATGGCCGGGGTGATGCGGCGCCAGACCCGGTCGATCTATTGACACACCTGCCTGTAGGAGCGGCCTTGTGTCGCGACAGGGCTGCGAAGCAGCCCCAGCAGTATCTGCTTTGTCGCCAATATTTTGGGGCTGCTTCGCAGCCCTGTCGCGACACAAGGCCGCTCCTACAAAGACCGCGTTATGCTTAGTCGCAAACTCAAGATAATCACCTCCAGAGCCGACCACCATGCGCATTGCCATTCCCGATGACTACCAGGATGTAATCCGCTCACTCGACTGCTTCAAGCGCCTGGCCGGGCACGAAGTGAGCGTGTTCCACGACAAGCAGCCCGCCTCGCTGGACGAGCTGGCCGCCCGCTTCGCCGACGCCGAAGCCCTGGTCCTCACCCGCGAACGCACGCGCATCGATGCTGCCCTGCTCGACCGGCTGCCGAACCTCAAGCTGATCAGCCAGACCGGTAAGGTCGCCGGCCACCTGGACCTTGAAGCCTGCACCGCCCGCGGCATCGTCGTCACCGAGGGCCGCGGCTCGCCGGTGGCACCGGCCGAGCTTGCCTGGACGCTGATCCTCAACGCCCGGCGCCAGCTGGTACCGGCGATCGAAGCGTTCAAGCAAGGCCAGTGGCAGGTCAACCTGGGCCAGGCGGTGGCCGGCCAGGTACTGGGGATCTGGGGCTACGGCAAGATCGGCCAGCGCCTGGCGCGCTATGCCCAGGCATTCGACATGCCGGTGCTGGTATGGGGCAGCGACGGCAGCCGGGCAGCGGCCGAGGCGGATGGGCACCGGGCGGCGACATCGCGCGAGGCGTTCTTTGCCGAAGCGGATATCGTCAGCCTTAACCTGCGGCTGTCAGATACCACACGCCATGGAGTGACCTTCGACGACTTGTCGCGGATGAAACCTGATGCCCTGCTGGTGAATGTCAGCCGCGCCGAGCTGATTGCACCCGGGGCCCTGCTGCAGGCACTCGACGCCGGCAGGCCGGGCTTCGCCGCAGTGGATGTATTCGAACAGGAGCCGGTACTCGAGCCGAACCACCCCCTGCTCACGCACCCGCGGGTGCTGAGCACGCCGCACCTGGGCTATGTGGAAAAGAACGGCTATGAGCTGTACTTCGGCGATGCCTTCGACAATGTGGTGGCCTTTGCCCAAGGCATTGCGAAGCGCGTTGCCAACCCTCAGGCGCTGACAGTGCGGCGCTGATCTGGATTGCGCGTTATTGCTTACGCCTTGTCAGGCAAAGCCATATGCAACAACGGGAACGGCCGGCCTTCGCCATCCAACGGCGAACGCCCGGTCTGCACGAAGCCGTAGTGGAGGTAAAAGCCTACTGCCTGCGGATTCTGCTCGTTCACATCGACACTGAGGGTATCGCGCGAGCCTCGGCAGAAATCCAGCAGTGCGCGGCCAATACCCTGGCCATGCAGGTCAGGGTCGATGAACAGCATTTCCACGTGGTTCTCGTTGAGCCCAATAAAGCCCAGTGGCTTGTCTTCAGCGTCAACAGCTACCCATAGCTCGACGGCATGCAGGTAGACATCGCGCAGTTGTGGCAGCAGTGCGTCGATGTCGGACGCCTGCAGGAATTGATGCGTCGCGCGCACGGCGCGCAGCCAGATGTCGAGCAGCCGAGGATGATCGGCTGCGAGCGCTTGGCGAATGATCATGGAATCATCCTGATATTTGCTTGATGACGGATTATCGGTGCGCCCTGGCAAGGCGACCATACTCATGTCGGCATCATGTATGCCCGCTTCGCGAATCAACGCCTGGGCGGTGCACGGCAGAACCGCCGTAAAGGAAGGAGGCGCCAATGCTACCCCTCCCTTGGCGGCGAGGTAAAGGCGCTTACGGCGCCGCTACCTGCTCCTGGGCCGCAGCGCCGAACGACACGTAGTACGCCAGGCCGACAAAGATCGCCCCGCCCACCGCATTGCCGAGGAACACCGCGACCAGGTTGTGGACCAACGCGCCCCAGCTCAGGAAACCGGCAAAGATCGCCGCCGGGATCAGGAACATGTTGGCCACCACGTGCTGGAAGCCGATGGCGACGAAGGCCATGATCGGGAACCAGATACCGAGGATCTTGCCGCTCATCTCACGGCTGGCAAAGGCCAGCCACACCGCCAGGCACACCAGCCAGTTGCAGCCGATGCCGGAGACGAAGGCATGGACGAAGTCGGCGCTGGCCTTGCTGGTGGCGGCGGCCACGGTCTTGTCCAGATAGGCGCCCTCGGTCAGGCCGAGCAGGTGGCCGAAGAAGTACGCCACGAACAGCGCGCCCAGCAGGTTGGCCAACGTCACCAGCAGCCAGTTGCGCGCCACGGCGGCCAGGCGAATGCGCCCGGCGAACATGGCCAGCGGCAGGCTCATCATGTTGCCGGTAAGCAACTCGCCGCCCGCCAGAATCACCAGGATCAGGCCAATCGGAAACACCGCGGCGCCCAGCAGGTTGCCCAGCGAGGCCCATTGCCCGGGAATCATCGCGCTGACATGGATGGCCAGGATGAAGCCCATCGAGATGAAGCCGCCGGCGAGGAAGCCGAGGATGAGCAGCGCGCGGGCAGGCAATTGGGCTTTCTTGGCACCGGCCTCGATGACGAGCTCGGTGATCCGGGAGGGGGCATTGACAGACATTTGAGAAACTCGAGCGCAGGGACGACAGCCATGCCCAGAGGCACGCCGGAAGTCAGGAATTTAGGGGTTGCGGGGTAATGCGGGGGGGTGTCAGGGGGAAGGCAAAACGGGTGGTCTCTGGGGCTACAACGAAGAGCCGCGCACGTTACTGAGGCAGAATGTCGCAGTCAAATTGATAGGGTGGATGGGTTGATAGATGGGGTCGATGAGGGACTGGCTTGCAACCCTTTAGCATCTGACGCGATCCCTGTGGGCGCGGGCTCGCCCACCCGTTATGAAGATCTGCTTGGGCGTCAGCGGAAGATCAAGGAGTGATGTGCCGCCAACTCGACCACGCGGCCGCTGGCGAGGGTCACATTGGCACGGTCCCCTTCCACGGCTACAACGCCTTCCCGCTCCAGCTGAGCAGCCGAAACCGCTGACTGCGTCAGCCACTGCACCGTCGGGTAAGCAAGCAGCTGGTCACGCGCCTCGTCGGCAATCGCACCGGGATTTCGGCCATCCTGGCCCAGGAAGCCATGGGAGCTGTGGGCGAAACGGCTGCGACGCACGCCATATCCATAAGGCCTTGGGCGGCGCATCGATCTTTGCCATCGGGCTGTCCACCGACCATCCGCAGTGCCTGGTGGAACAGGCGGTGAATGCGGCGCTGACCGATGCTTTCGAGGCGGCGCAGGCGTTGCTGCTGGAGCGCCTGGGGAGCGTGACGCTGGAGCAGCTGGCGAGTGACTTTGAGGGGCGCTACCAGGCGTTGTAGCCTGCCTGGTGCGCCGCTGCTTCGGCAAATCAAGGTACACTGCCGGCCGACATGGACGCCGACAGGACAGGGAATGCTCTTCTCTTCGACAGCGCACCCCGGTGTGCGCCGTGCATTAGTGCGCTGGTTGCAAGCCGCAGCGCTGATGCACTTGCTGATTGGCCTGGGCCTGACCTGGGCCGGCCATAGCCCGCTGCTGGGCAACTACCAACTGAGCATCGAGCAGGCCTTCTGGGGGCAGGCAGCGCCAGCCCCTGCCCGCGAGCAACAGGTGTGGTGGCTCGCGCTGTTCGGCGCCACCTTGCAAAGCTACTCGCTGTACATGCTCGGCCTGATCCAGATCGGCGACCGCCTGCGCAGCCACAACGCCTGGGCCTGGCTGGCATTCGGCATCGTGCTGTGGGCACCGCAGGACATGCTGGTGTCGCTGCAGGCCGGCATGTGGTCGCACCTGGTCATCGATGGCCTGGCCCTGCTCGCCCTGCTGCCGCCGTTGCTGTGGCTGTATCGCCACGACCGCCCCACCACCACTTTGAAAGGACTTGAACGTGGCTGAATTGCCGATCCTGACCTGGGCCCTGAACCTGTTGCTGATCCAAGGCCTGCTGGGCGCGCTGGACACCCTCTACCACCATGAACTGACCGTGGCCCTGCCCCAACGCTACAGCGCGCGGCTTGAGCTGGCGATCCACGCGGTGCGCTCGTGCTGCTACGGCATCCTGTTCCTGGGTATCGCCCACGTGGCCTTCCAGGGCACCTGGGCGATCATCGTGGCGGTGGTCTTCACCCTGGAAATCGGCCTGACCCTGTGGGACTTCGTGGTCGAGGACCGCAGCCGCAAGCTGCCGGCCATCGAGCGCATCATGCACACCGTGCTGGCGATCAACGCCGGCGCCTTCTTCGCCTTGTACGGCCTGCAGCTGCTGCAGTGGTCGAGCCTGCCCAGCGGGCTGGTGGCCATCGACCTCGGCTGGCGCGGCTGGCTGCTGACCCTGTTCGCCCTCGGCGTGACCGCGTCGGGCATTCGCGATGCGCTGGCGACACTGCGCATGCAGCGCCAGGGGCAGCCGGCCAACCCGTTTGCCGGGGGGGCCTACCAGCAGGTGCTGGTCACCGGTGGCACCGGTTTCATCGGCGAGACCCTGGTCAACCAGCTGCTCGATGCCGGCCACAGCGTCACCGTGCTGGCCCGTGACCCGCTGCGCGCCGCCTACCTGTTCGACGGCCGCGCCCGTTGCCTGCGCAGCCTCGACAAGCTCGGCCATGACGAGCGCTTCGACGTGGTCATCAACCTGGCCGGCGCCCCCGTCGCCGGGCCACGCTGGACACCACGCCGCAAGGCCCAGCTGCTCGCCAGCCGGGTCGGGACCACCGAGGCCTTGCTGCGCTGGATGCGTCAGGCCCGGCACAAACCGGCGCTGTGGATCCAGGCCTCGGCCATCGGCTATTACGGCGTGCGCGACGGTAACCAGCAACTGGACGAAAGTGCCAGCAAAGGCCACGGTTTCATGGCCGAGCTGTGCGACCGCTGGGAGGCCTCTGCCAGCCCGGCCAGCGCCCTCGGCGCCCGCCAGGTGGTGCTGCGCCTGGGCGTGGTGTTCGGCCCGGGCGGTGCGCTGACGCCCCTGCTGATGCCGTTTCGCCTGGGCCTGGGCGGGCGCATGGGCGATGGCCAGCAGATCATGAGCTGGGTGCACCGTGACGACGTACTGGCGGTGATGGCGTGCGCCATGGCCGACAGCGACATGCAGGGCACCTACAACCTGGTTGCCCCCGAGCCGGTCAGCCAGGCCACCTTCGCCCACAGCGTCGGCCAACTGCTCAAGCGCCCGGTGTGGCTGCATATCCCGGCTGCACCGGTACGGGCCCTGGCCGGCGAAATGGCCGAGCTGTTCTTCGATGGCCAGCGCGTGTTGCCGAGCCGTCTGGAGCAGGCCGGCTACCGCTTCCGCTACCCAACCCTGGACAGCGCGCTGCGCGACCTGGCCTGAGGAGCATCGATGAGCAAGCCTCTGCTGTACCTGCTGGCCGGCAACGGCAGCGCCGCCGACTGGTGGGACGATGCCCTGCCGCACTTCCGGCATTACCGGGTGCAGGCGCTGGAGCTGCCCGGCTTCGGCGACAACCCCACGCCGCCCTGCGCCAGCCTGGAGGAATACGCGCAAGCCCTGCTCACGCTGACCGAGCGCGGCCACGCGATCATGGCCGTGGGTGTCAGCGCGCTGATCGTCCTGCATGCCTTGCAGCGCAGCCCCGGTCACTTCAGCCGCAGCGTGCTGCTGGCCCCGGTCGGGGCCTTCCTCTGGCAACGGCGCCTGCCGGCACTAATGTCGCCGCTGCCGCTGCGCAAGGCCATCCACGGGCTGCTCAGCCACAAGCCGCACTGGTTCGCCCACAAGTTCTCCAGCCAGCGCTGGACGCCCGCGCAATACCAGCGCATGGGTGCCGGTTACGCCCGCTGCCGCGCCTTCGTGCCCTCCTGGGCGCAACTGCGCGCCGACACCGCGCTGCCACTGTTGGAGTGGGTCACCGACCCGATCGAGCTGGTGTGGGGCGACCACGACCGCCTGCTGGGGATCGCCCAGGCCGCTGCCTGGTCAGCGATCCTCGCCCGCGCCGACCTGCGCATCAGCCTGCAACCCGATTGGGGCCATTACCCCTGGATCGACGCGCCTGCGGCATTCGCCGCCTGGCTGGAGTCGGGCAGCCAAGGCTTCGTCGCCCACACCAAAGGCGGCCGCCTGCAACTGGCAGCACTGGCCGGCCAAGCCGTGCCCGAAGCCCTGAGCCTCAACGACAGTAATGACCCGCGCCTTGCAAGATTGCTTGCCTCGGCCCCGGATGCCCTATGGGCCGTGCGCTCCTCCAGCTACGCCGAAGACCAGGCCGATGCCGCCAATGCCGGCCTGAGCACCACCTACCTGCGCGTACCCAGTGGGGCCGTCGCCGGCCGCGTCAGTGAACTGCGTGCAGCCGGCGTCGAGGAAATGGTGGTGCAGCGTTTCATCCAGCCGACGGTGTCCGGCATCGCCTTCGTGCGCCATCTCTCGGTGGAGCTGGAGTGGCTCGAAGGCCACCTGGAAGCCCTGGCCGACGGCCAGGCCACACCCCAGCGTGCCACGCTGTCGCGCCTGGGCCCCGCTTGGCAAAGCGGCCAGTTCGCCGACCTGCGTGGCCTGACAGCCAAAGCGATCTGGGGCTTCCTGCAAGCCGTGCTGAAGGTGTTCCACTACGTTCCCGGCGATATCGAATGGGCCTGGGACGGCCAGCAACTGTGGCTGCTGCAGTACCGCCCGATCAGCGAGCACGGCTGGCGCCGCCACCTGACCTCGGCCAACATCGCCGAGATCCTGCCGCCGCAACCCAGCCGCTTCGTCGAATACGCCCAGCGCCGCGCCGCCGCCAGCATTCCGGCGATCATGGCGCGCTGGGACAGCCGCGTGCTGCAGGACAACGAACCGTTTACCGCCGTATTCGGCGGCGCGTCCTACATCAACAACGACCTGTTCCTCGCGCGCCTGGCCGACTGGGGCATCTCCGCTGCCAACTACGCGGGTGAAGTCGGCGGTGCCACACCCGCCCTGCCCTGGCGCCCGCTGCGCCTGCTGCGCTCGCTGCCCCGCCTGTGGCGCATGCAGCACGCCGCGCGCAGCCACCTGCAAACCCTGGCCGCGGGCCTGCAACGCTTCGACGCGGAACTGGCGCAGCTGCAGGCCGCCGGCGCCAGCGGCCAGCAACTGGCCGACTGGTTCAGCCGCTTCTACGTCTTCGTGGTGCAAGGCAACCTGTGCATCGCCACGGCCCTGGCCAGCAGCGGTGGCGCCTGGCTGGGCCGACCGCCGACCGCCTACGACAACCTGCAGCACAGCCCCCACCGCCTGCCGTGGGAAACCGACCCCGGCACACCGCGCCCGGCGCCAACCGAATTGCCCCAGCAGCCACTGCCTGCCTGGCCAGGCGCCGTCACCCTGGCACATCGCCTTGGCCTGCCCGGCTTGCGGGGTTACTACCTGCAAGTGCGCGAATGGTACCGGGACAACCTGATGCGGATTTTCTTCCGCGTGCACCACGCCATGCCTGAGGCCGAGCGCGCCCATTGGTTCGCCCCGCATCCGGATGTGCGCAGCCGCGACGGCAGCTTCTGGCAGGACGGCAGCCAGGGCTGCGAACAAGCCACCGGTTTCATGATCTACCCCGGCCAGGTGCAAGGCATCCTCGGCCAGGACATCCTCCTCGAAGACAGCCTCGACCCCGGCCGCCACGCCCACTATCAGGCCGCGCGAGCCGTGATCGCGCGCATGGGTGGGCGGTTGTCCCATGGTTCGACCTTGTTGCGCGAACTGCGCAAGCCCTCGGCGGTGCTGCCGCAGGTCAGCAGCGAGTGGCTGGGGCGCGAGGTGCAGTACCGGGATGGCGAACTGCGGCTGGTTGAAGGGCCGCGCTGATGAACGACAAGGAACGTATGACAGCGCTTGTGAAAAGGATTGCCAAGTACCTGACGCTCACGCTGCCGCTGATGCTGAGTGGCTGCTGGAGCACGCTCACTCACCTCGATGGCGAGCGCTGTGTGTATCCGGGCACGCGCTTTGGCTGGAACTTTGCCACGCAGAACGGCCCTGGGGGCTGGGTTGGCCTGATCGACGTGCCGTTCTCTCTTGCCCTGGATACGGTGCTGCTGCCTTATGACCTGACGGCGTTCCTCCCAGAGAACATGGGTGGGGATGACCGCGAGTGCAACCTGGAGGGTACGATCAAGGTGATGTAGCCCGCTCGTAGGCCGCAAGCAGATCATCCAGCTGCGGGAAGATCGCCTGCTCACCCAGCAGTTGCTTGATGTAGTAGCGGGAGTGGTGTGCCACATCCGACATGACATTGACCAGCACCAGGCGCACATCCTGGGCCTTCAACGTGGCCGCCAGGCTGCGGAGGGTTTCCGCGGCCGAGTAGTCGACATCATCGATCGCCGAGCAGTCGATACAGAACCAGCGCAAACCGGGCGTTGCCTGCTTCACCAGTTGCGTGACTTCTTCACTCAACTGGCGGGTATTGGCGTAGTAGATGCTGTGGGTGAAGCGATAGATGAGCAACCCCGGCCGCGCCTGGGCACCACTGGATAACACGGCCGGGTGCAGCTTCCCGGACTCGGCAGTGGCCAGCAGCACGTTCTTCGGGTGATAGCCCCTGCGCAGGTGGTCAATGATGGACAGCAGCATGGCCAGAATGATGCCCTCCTTCACCCCCACCAGCACCACGGTAACGAGGGTTATCAGGGCGACCCAGAACTCATTGCGGCGCTCCCTGTAGATGTTCTTCAGATGCTTGAAGTCGGTCAGTTCGATACCGATCATGAACACCACCGTAGCCAGCACCGACTCCGGCAGATAGGCAAGCGGCGCGGTGAGGAACAGCAGCACCATCAGCACGACCAGTGCGCTCACCAGCAACGACAGCTGGCTTCGCCCGCCCGAGCTGTCGACCATCTGCGTCTTGGTCGGACTGCCATTGACCACGAAGGTGCCCGACAGCGCGGCACCGACATTGGCGATGGACAAGCCGACCAGGTCGGTGTTTTCACTGAACGTCTCGTTGTAGCGGCAGGCGTAGGCGCGCGAGGTCGCCGCGCTCTGGGCCAGGATCACCACAAACATGGCAAACGCCGTAGGCAGCAACTGATTGAGCAGATCCAGGCTCCACTGCACCTTGGGCAAGCCGAAGTGCGGAAGCCCGCCGGGCACTGGGCCAAGCACCGGCATATACGCGGCAAAGTCGAGCATCCAGCTGAGCGCGATGGCGCCCACCACGGCAATCAGCGCCCCGGGTATCTTGCGCGAGCGCTTGCGGCTGGCCAGGATCACGGTCAGCACCAGCGCTGCCACGGCCATGGCATGCCAATTGAGCTGGCCCAGCCGCTGCAGCGTCGACCAGAGTTTGCCAGGCACGCCATGGCCCGCTGCTGGCAGGCCAAGCATGCCGTCCAGCTGGCCGAGGGCGACCTGGAGCCCGACGCCGGTAAGAAAGCCGACGAGCACGGTGCGTGACAGAAAGTCCGCCATGAAGCCCAGGCGCACCAGCCGGGCCAACAGCAGCAAGCCGGCAGCCATCAGGGCGAGCAGCTGGGCAAGCGCCAGGTAGTGGTCCGACCCGGTTGCAGCGACCCCGACCAATGCTGCCGAAAGAATGGCAGCGGTCGCCGAGTCGGCGCCCACCACCAGATGCCGCGATGAGCCAAAGAAAGCGAACAGCACCATGGGCACCAGCATGGTGTAGAGGCCGGTGACCACGGGTGTGCCGGAAATCTTCGTGTAACCCATCACCTCTGGGATCGCGAGTGCGGCCAGGGTGAGGCCTGCGACCACCTCAGCGGGGATCTGCTTCGGGTTCAGCGGCAGCAGGCCCTGCAGAATGGGGAGACGAAAGCGTTTGAACTTGTTGGTATTGGCCATCTTACGATCCCGTTGCAGATACACCCTTCACGCGCCCTCGATCAATGCCTTCATCGCCAACAGCGGCACCGGTTGCCATCCAGCATGACGCCTAGCGGTCTCCTGGGGTTTGGCCCGCCTGGCTATTTACCGTACATTGACCGATACCGGTTCAGGAATATAGCCATGCCCTACCCCATCGAACAGAAACTCGTCGTCGGCGTCGCCTCCAGCGCTCTGTTCGACCTGACCGTCTCCGACAACATCTACCAGGCCGAAGGCGTCGAAGCGTATCGCCTGCACCAGGAAAAGAACCTCGACGTGCCGTTCCCCCGGGGCGTGGCCTTCCCGTTCATCCGCCGCTTCCTCAGTATCAACAAGGCCTTCCCCGAGCAACTGCCGGTGGAAGTGGTGCTGCTCTCGCGCAACTCGCCGGAAACCGGGCTACGGGTGTTCCGCTCGATCAGCCATTACAACCTGGACATCACCCGCGCGGCGTTCATGTCCGGCCGTTCGCCGTACGAATACATCCCGGCGTTCAATGCCTCGCTGTTCCTCAGTGCCCATGAAGGCGACGTGCAGCGTGCGATCGACGCCGACTACCCGGCGGGCCTGGTGCTGCCGTCGAAGATCTACGATGACGAGATCGACACCGAGCTGCGGGTGGCTTTCGACTTCGATGGCGTGATTGCCGACGACGAGGCGGAGAGCGTGTATAAACAGCGCCTGAACCTGGATGAGTTCCAGGCCCATGAACGGGACCGCAAAGCCATTCCGCACCAGCCGGGGCCGCTGGCGGATCTGTACCGCAAGCTGTCGCTGATTCGCAAGCTGGAAGACCGCAAGTTGGCGCAGGACCCCGCATACAAGCGCATCCTGCGTATCGCGATCGTCACGGCGCGCAATGCACCCGCCCATGAGCGGGTGGTGACGACGCTTAAGAACTGGGGGGTTTCGCCGGATGAATCGTTCTTCCTGGGCGGGATGGAGAAAAACCGGGTGCTGCAGATTCTCAAGCCGCATATGTTTTTCGATGACCAGCGCAGTCACTTGTTCTCGGCCGCGGGGGACCTGCCGATGGTCCATGTGCCCTTTGGAATAGCGAACAAGGTGCGCACACCACAACCGGCAACGCCAGCAACAGTGAACGATGATTCGATCACAGAGGTAACACCTGAAGACCGACTGTCCGGAGAGGCATAAGCATTTGTAGGTCTGTATACACAGGGATAACTGCTGCGCCTGCTTCGCAACCAACCTCGTCCTGATCGTGCCGATGGCTGTGAAGAAAGGCTCGACACTGAGTTTTTCACGTTTGTGTGGACGTTCGCCAGAAGGTCGGGCCGCAGGTGGCGGTGCTGCATTTGCGGGGAAAACGGGAAGTCAGGGCATTTCTCGAAGGTTTACCCGTAGCCAAGTGCGCCCCGTTACCCATGCTGAAAAGCGTTTGAACATCCTGCTGCCCATCGCCGCGGTCTCATGGGGATTGTCGAGGCATGCACTTCTCGACCAGCGTATCCCGGTTGGCATTGTTGGGGAGTGTTTTCAAACGATCGGGCTGGCAGTGTTCATCAGACACCGCGTAGTGGGAGGAGTCGTCGCCACAGGCCGCCAGAAGGACAACGCTGACAATCACAAGAAGGGCTTTGCGAATCATCTGCTCACTCCATTGACGGGCGGAGGTCTGGCAAAAAAGAGTTTCCTGCCCAAAGCGTAGCGCGTCACAGGACGAGTTCAATGCCAGACTTGCACTGAGCGCCCCCTACAGCCGCATGAGGTACTGCATGAGCCTGATACCCGGCCTGAATGGCAAAGCCGAAGTCCTGATAGGCGGCGCAAGCCGAGGCATCGGCCTGGCACTGTGTGCGGCATTGCTGGCCCGCGATGATGTGGCCAAAGTCTGGGGCGTTTCACGCAATGCCAGAGGCAATGACGACCTCGCGCTACTCGTCAGGCATCACGGTGAGCGGCTGGTGCTGGTGGATTGCGACGCGCGTGATGAGCAAGCGCTCGCAGCACTGGCGGCAGAGCTCGCACAGACCTGCGCTCGCCTCCACCTGGTCATCAGCACCTTGGGCATCCTCCATCAGGATGGCGCCAAGGCAGAAAAATCTTTGTCACAGCTGGACCTGGCCGGCCTGCAGGCAAGCTTCGCGACCAATGCCTTCGCGCCAATACTGCTGCTCAAGCATCTGTTGCCCTTGCTGCGCAAGGGGCCCGCCACCTTTGCGGCGCTCTCAGCCAGGGTGGGATCGATCGGCGACAACCGCCTGGGGGGCTGGTACAGCTATCGGGCCAGCAAAGCGGCGCTCAATCAGTTGCTGCACACCGCCAGTATCGAACTGAGGCGCCTGAATCCGGCAGCCACCGTGCTGGCGCTGCATCCCGGGACCACTGACACGCAGCTGTCGCGGCCGTTTCAGGGGAATGTGCCAGCGCAGAAACTGTTTGACCCTGCCTTCGCAGCGCAATGCGTCATCGATCAGGTGGGACGGTTGGGGCCCACGGACAGCGGCGGGTTCTGGGCGTGGGATGGGCAAACGATCGAATGGTGAACGCATCACCCAACCCACTCCCCGCCAGCACCACGCTTGAGCTGGTTCAACCCGTTCAAGGGGTGGGCGTTATAACAAAAAAACCACGGGGGCAAAAAGCGCTGCGCGCCAACGCCGGTCTCTATCTAGTGGCTCGCGCCAACCTCATCCAACATAACGGAACACCGTGCCGCTACCCGATAACCCCTGGCTGTTGCTGGCGACGGTGAATCGACGATTGGGCAAACGCGCGCACATATCAATCAAGCTATCCATAACCCTCGTGCCTTCACGTGACATTCCATTTCAGACAGCCGAACATTATCCGAATCATCAGGAGCCAGCCAACATGCCACCTGTTCATGACGCCGCCCAGACCGGATACTCCCGCCAGGCCCACACCTACACCCAGGGCCGGCCAACCTACCCCGAGGCCCTGTCCACCTGGCTGCAGCAGAGGCTGATAATCGACGGGCAGACCCGTGTGGTCGATCTTGGCGCTGGCACCGGCAAGTTCACGCGCTTGCTGCTGCCGCTGACGGACCGGCTGACGGCCGTCGAGCCCGTCGATGCGATGCGCCAGGAGTTCGCCAAGTGTGTGCCCGGCATCGAGGTGCTTGCCGGCACAGCCCAGGCCATACCGTTGCCCGCTGCCAGCGCCGACGTGGTGCTGTGCGCCCAGGCCTTCCACTGGTTCGCAGACGCCCAGGCACTGGCAGAGATCCATCGGGTGCTCACGCCTGGCGGGCGCCTGGGGCTTGTGTGGAACGTACGGGATGAATCGGTCGATTGGGTGGCGGCGATTACCCGGATCATCACCCCTTACGAGGGTGATACACCGCGCTTTCATACCGGCCAATGGCGCACTGCGTTCGACGGCTCAGGCTTCTCGGCGCCTGAACTGACCTGCTTCGCGCACACTCACTGCGGCAGCGCCGAGACGGTGATCATGGACCGTATTCTGTCCGTCAGTTTCATCGCCAGCCTGCCGCCTGCGGACAAGGCCGAGGTCACCCGGCAATTGCGCGAACTGATCCAGACGCACCCGGCGCTGCGGGGCCAGGTCACCATCGCGTTTCCCTATCAGACCCAGGCGTACCTCTGCCATCGACTTGGCTGAGGCTCAGCCTGGCACCCGCTCACGCAGCCCAGGTTTCATGCAGATGACGCCATAGAACGCGATCGCCCTGAGGACTGAGCACTGCAGTCGAAATGCGTGTCTTGGCGTCCTGGCTGGGCTGCCGATGTGTCTCTCGATAGCGGACCACGGCACCCTGCGGCCATTGCGCCAAGGTTTCCAGCCCGGTGAGTTCGATGGTCAACCCTGGCTGGCTACCTGCGCGCGTTGCGAACAGGGTGGCGACATCCTGCAGGCACACCTGAACGCCAGTCGGCGTGATCATGGAGAAGTCCGGCGTGAAGCGCTCGATCATGGCCTCGACCTGGCCTTCCCCTCTAGCGAAGAGCGCCTCGATCAGTACGTGCAGGTCGATGACTTCTTGTAGGTAAGGATTCATGGCGTTTCAGTCCTGGTTCGGTAGCCGATTATGACTGATTACCTGAAACGGTGGAGGAACCGGGAGCATTGCAAATACGCCTGAGGGTGCCATAGGCTGCCTCTTCATCAGTCGATGCTACTGACGCGAGGAAAACGATGATCGAATTACAAGGATGTGCAGCATTTGCCGGTCTGGAGTGCCGACCTGTTGGTCTCTCTGACGCAGAAATGATCTGCTCGCATCGCGAGCAGATGTTTCTTGAGGCGGGTGGGAATCCTGAAGAACTACGCGTCATGACTGAGCACTTTCGCCCATGGCTGGAGGAGCGGCTCGGTGACGGCCGGTATTACGGATTCAAACTCCTCGATGGCGAGCAAGCGGTCGCCGCCATTGGCCTGATGAGCATTGATTGGCCTCCCCATCCCTCGCACCCGACCCTGGACAAGCGTGGGTACGTGTTGAATGTGTACGTCCAGCCGGCCTACCGCCGCCGAGGCCTGGCTTCGGCCTTGATGCAGGCGGCTGACGCCGAGTTCGCTCGCCGAGGCATCACATTCGCGGTGCTGCATGCCACCGAGACGGGCAAACCGGTCTATGCGCAAAGCGGTTGGGCTGGCACGTCGGAAATGGCCAAGTCCATTGCTGCGAAACCCTGATTCACCAAGGCTGAGAGAGCAACCCCACAATGCTGCGGCATTGCCGCAGCATTGTGGGGTTGGTATGACAGCGCTTACACCGCGCCGAAACGCACCTCCACCGTCAGGCTTCCCAGATTATCCCTCAGGCCAACGCCATAACGCCCAGTCAGGTCATCATTGATGCACAGCTGCAACTCACCCTGCTGGCCACGCGGCAACTGCACCTGATTACCGACCAGGAACGGCACACCGTTGCTGCCGATGCGCCCAATCAACGCCCCTTCGTTCTGCCCCGGCAGGGTGTAGCCCGGCTTGGCAATCAACCCTGAATTGCCCCGTGCACCCACCATGCCGGTGGCCGGGTTGGCCGTCCACTGCCCGCCCGTACATACCGCCAACTGCCAGCTCTGCCCATTGACCTGCATGCCCGTGCCTTGCCATGCCTGGTTGGCTTGCACCTGCACCGTGCGCTTGAGCAAGTCGCTGGCCACCACGTCGGCTGCCTGGAAGGTCAGCGCGGTGATGGTCAAGGTCGGGTTTGCGGTGCCGGTGGTGGGGAACACGCCGTCGCCAACCAGGAACAAGTTGGGGTGGTCCCAGCTGCGCTGGTCTTTGTCCACCACCGACTTGCTGGGGTCCGAGCCCATGCGATAGGTGCCCATCAGGTGACCTGCGCCGAAGAACGGGTAGGTCTGGCCGTCGTACTCGAACACCGTTTGCGAGCCGGGCTCGAGCTTAGGGTTCAGGTCGGTCAGCTCGGTGGCGCCCATCAGCTCGGTGATGATATGCGTGGCGGCCAGGCGCGCCTGCTTGAAGCCTTCCTTGGTGTAGTCCGACAGTTCGTAGGTGATTTGAGGCCGAGGCAGGCCCAAGCCATCGGTGAGTTCCGTGCTCCTCTCCACCCGGCACAGCGCATTGTCGGGGTCTTTCTCCACCTGCTCGATCAAGAAGCCCAGACGGAACTGGCGGGTCAGCACGCTGTTGAGCTGCTGCACCAGCGCTTGGCCGGACAACGCCAACTTGTTGGGGTTAGCGCCACCGTTGTTGGTACCGTCGATGAAATCGCAGACCGAGGTGTAGGGGTCGTTCACCGACCAGTTCCAACCCTCGTTGCCGATCTCGATACGCCAGGCAGCACGCTGGCGGCGGAACGGGCCATCGCGCATGTCCTCGATCCCCGAGGTGGACAACGGCCCGCGGAACGGGAACAGCGGCTTGCCTTCGGGCATCAGGCCCCAAGCCAGGTACACCGGGTGGTCGGCCAGCGCCTGGCCGACCTGGCCGCTGCTGTTGGCAACCCCCTTAGGGCTGTTCGGGCCGATGGAGTTGAGCAGCAGCTTGGGCGTTTCGATCGCGTGGGCGGCGATCACGTAGCGCTTGCCCTGGGCCGTGCCGTTCTGGCGCGTGCCATCGTTCTGGTACTGGATGAAATCGATACCCGTAACCCCATTGGCATCAACCTGGACCTGGCTGGCCACGGCCTGGTAAAGGATGCGCACGTTGCCGGTATCCAGTGCCTTGGCCATGGTCACGGTGGCGTCGTACTTGGCCTGGATCGGGCAGATTGGCGTGCAGCTGGTATTGCCAGCGCACACCCGGCGGCCGTTGTCGTTCTGCGAGTTGCGCCCGGCCGGGGTCTGCCGGACATTGAGGGTGACACCTGGGTACGGCCTGCCGTCGGGCGCCTTCTCCGCGCTCTGGTACACCGTGCCCGTGACGTTCTTGGCCAGGCCCTGGTCGACCATCGACGGCGGGATGCCGTGCATGCTGTATTCATAGCCCTGCGGGAAGGTCACGCCCAGGTAGGTCTGCGAGGCGACATCGGCAGACACACCCATCTCCTCCTCGGCGCGACAGTAGGCGGTCTGCAGGTCGTCGTAGCTGATAGGCCAGTCGACCCCGACGTTGTACGCAGTGCGCATGCGAAAGTCGTTGGGCAACAGGCGCAGGGCCGTGCCCATCCAGTGCCACATGGTACCGCCGCCTACCCGCTCGTAGGTGCTGGCGAACAGTTGCGGTCCCTTTTGTACCAGGTAGCTTTTCTGCACCTTGTGCGGGTCGTTGCTGCCGGCGGTGATCAAGTCCTGGATAGTTGCTCGCGGGGCGAACTGCGTGGCCGGGGTCTGCTCGGTCTGCTCTGGTGGGTATGGCGACTCGGGCGACTTGAGCACGGCGGTGTAGAAACGCTCCAGGTACTCACTGCGATTCGGCGGAATTGCCGGGCCCGACTCGAGCACCAGCACTTTCAAGCCGGCCAGGCCCAACTGGTAGGCCATGACGCTGCCGGCCATGCCGGCGCCGACAACGATCACATCGGCGGTTTCGATGTTCTGGGTTGGTAGGTTGCTCATGGCTGCTGCCCTTCCTTGGCGTCAACACCGGTGAATTGCTTGAGGGTCGGTGGCTGCTCGGCCCAGTAGCCGAAGTGGTACTGGCTATAGCCCATGGGGTGGGATTGGGCGATCTTCCACGCCCAGCTTTCCTTATAGGCCTGGTCAGAGACCACGCGGGTGTCACCCGTGTGGGCGTTGCCTTGGTCATACGGCTGATACCAGCTGCCAAGCAGCCACAGCTTCATGATCGAGCGAGCGCCCTGGGCGATCTGCGGGTCAGCGTTACCGAGCACGGCGCTGGCGATCTGCGCAGGGGGTTGGCTGCTGATACTGGCGTACAGCTCCAGCAGGTTGCTGAACGCGGCGGTGCCCATGCCTTGCTGGGCGGTGGCGAAGAACAGCGGCGGCAGGTTGATCGGGTCGACGGCAGGCGCCAGCAGGTTGGCTGACAGGCCAGTGAGCACCGCGGACAGGTTGATGAAGTTCTGCAGGTTAGGGTCGCTCATGGCATCACTCCTTGGCGCCGGTGGATTGGGCACGTTCAAGCAGGAAGGTGAAATCGGCGAAGCTGGTGCGCGGTGACTGGGTCACGCGGGTGGTCGCGTTGTTGTGACACTCCATGCAACTGGACGAAGCCTGGGGCGTCGTGCCCTGGTTGTAGGTTTCCAGCGTGGCGTTGGCCAGGAAGTTCGGCGCAGGCGTGCCCAGCGGGTTGGTTGGCGACGGTACCTCGCAGTTGTCGGCGGGGTCGGTCGGCCACTGGGTGCTGATCAACTGGTAGTTTGCCCACACCGTTCCCTTGAGCGCGCCTTGCCACTGTGCGTTGAGCTGGTGGGTTGCGGCGGTGAGCGGAATTTCCCGCACGATCTGCGAAGGCGTGGCCTTCTTCGACGGGTCCCACGGTTGCGCGGGTGGCTCGTTCACCGGGCGGTCGCTGGCCTGGGCGTCGTAGAACAGGTAGGGGCCTTTGCGCTCGTTGATCGGCGTGGTCTTTTCCGGCACGTTGCGCACGTGCTCGAAGCTCGACCACACCCACTGCGGCGCACCTTGGGTCTTGTGAACGATGTGCAGGCCGATCAGCCCGACCTTCTGTGCACTGCACGACTCGGGGATTAGCGCGCCCTTGTTCGGGTCGGCGTTGCCGGGGGTGTAGACCAGCGCGTCGACGGCGTGGAAGTCCTCGGGCTTGTCGCTGCCATCGAGCACTTTCCAGGACGACTTGACCATGATCGCGCCGACCTGCTGGGCCTTTTGCGAACCGCAGGCGAAGGCGATGCGGTTGTCGGCCTTGCTCAGGAACGCTTGCTGGCCTTCCTTGCTGTACAGGCCATGATTGACGATGTCATCGAACATGGGCTGGTTGACCATGATCGCGTTGCGCGTGTAGGTGCCGCTCTGGTCCACCAGTGGGCCGGTCTTGAAAGGCTGGATGAATTCATCGAGCACACCGGCGACCTTGCCCATCTGCTGCAGCACGGGCAGGTCACCCTTGCCTTGGCAGGCGGCGGGTAGCGGCGCCTTCTGATTCCAAGCGACTGGTTTCTGGCCTTTGGGCAGGAAAATCTCGTAGCTCTCCTTCCACGACTCCCAAACCGTTTGCCCCGGCGCGCCGATCCTCGCCGAGGTATTGGCGCTGCCGTCGGCGTTGGCGGGCCAGTTCAGCGCGACGAATGTCTGCCACGACAGCACGTCGAAATCGTGTTGCAGGGTGTCCAGGTTGAAGGGGGGATTGGCGGTGACGTCGAAGGGAATCGCAGGTGACAGCACCGGTGGGCTGGCCGCATCGGCCATGGCGAGCGCGCTGGTGAAGCTTGCTCCCAGGTACGCCAAGCGTTTCAGGGTTTTTCTCATTATCGTCTCCTCAGCAGATAAAGCGTCGGGACGACGAGGCGTATTGGCCCTTCCTGGGCAGAATGTTCAGCGTTATCCCTGACGCTAAGCTGCAGGCTAGTTGTCGCGACAGAACCCTTAAAAATATCCGACTAGCGGTTCAGCCAGACGGTCATGACGCTTCACCTTCGGGGGGCTATCGTTGCTTGTCTGGGCAACGACTACTGATCGAGGTTAGCGCCATGAACACCAGTGACTTACTCGAACAGCTGCTTCGTGCCGGGCAGCGTTCGCAGGCGCAACAAGGCAGCGGCGGCATGTCAGCGCAAGACGGCCTGGGCGGACTGGGTGGCTTGCTGGGCGGTCTGCTGGGCGGCGGTAGCGCAACGGGTGGCGGCGGTGGCCTTGGTGGACTGCTGGGCGGCCTGTTGGGTGGCGGTGGCAGCAGCAACGCTGGCGGCTCTCCCCAGGGCCGCGCCGCCGGCGGCATCAATTACGCGGCCCTGGCGTCGTTGGGCATGATGGCATTCCAGGCCTATCAGAGCTGGCAGCGCAGCCAGGCGGCAGCCCCGCAACAGGCGGTGCGTACAGTCGACCAATTGTCCGGCCCCGAGGCCGAGGATCACAGCCATGCGATCTTGCGCGCACTGATTGCCGCCGCCAAGGCGGACGGGCGTATCGACGAGCAGGAAGAACAGCTGATCTACGCGCAAATCAAACGCCAGACCGACGACCCGCAACTGCAGCAGTGGCTGGATGAAGAAGTCAGCAAGCCACTCGACGCTGCCGAAGTGGCGCGGTCGGCCAAGGACCCGGCCATGGCGGCGGAAATGTACCTGGCCAGCGTGATGCTGGTGGATGACCAGCAGGATGCAGAGCGGGCCTACCTGGATGAACTGGCCAGCGCGCTGCAGATCGACCCGACATTGCAGGTGCACCTGGAGCAGCAGGCCAAGGCGGGCTGCGCGACGGGCTGAACTTCTGCTATGGCTCTCAGCGCCCTCGGTGAGTACTGGGCGTCAAGATGGCCAAGGCGATTGCCACGATGAACAGCGCTGGCACGTCACCTGCCAAGTGCCCCATTTGCCCCGGCTGGGTGACGGCCTGGACAGCCATGATTGCGCCATGTACGGCGCTGGACCACGCGGTGAACCAGATCAGGCTCAGATTGGCCAATGGATCTCGTGCGGCCAGGATCAGGAACACGCCGAGCGTGGCGTAGAGGCCAACGATCATCATCGGGTAGTCGGAGTGGCCGATGTGCCAGGCCCAGCCGGACGGCCAGAACAGCATGAGGGGATAGAGAGCAAGGCACGCGAGGCCAGCCAGGACTAGAACGACGCGCAAATACCTGAGGCGATCGACCAAGCTCATGACGGGCTCCTCTAGATACGCCAGGCCCTGCACGCGCCATCTGAATGCGGCAGGGCCAAGCGTGACTGGACTCAGTCTGCAGTCTGCTCCACTGCGCTCTCGGCAGCAGGGGCCGGGGCGGCCGCTTTTGCCTTCGCACGGTCCTTACGGCCTTTGCCGCGCTGCCGCGAAGCTTGCTGCTTGGCATACAGCGCCTGACCGGCGGTGACAACGCCCGCAGGCTGGCCATTCAGGTCCAGGCGCGGGGCGTTCTCCACCATGCTGGCCCAGTAGCGGTTGCCCCGGCACCAGGTCGAGATACCCAGCTTGAGCTGTTCACTGGTGATGCCCAGCAGCTCCAGGTGTTGCTCGGCATCCTTGAAGATGCCCTCTTTGAGCGGGACCTTGGGGGCCGGGTTGACCGGGAAGGCCAACGGGAAATGCTTCTGCAATGGCCAGATCGCTTCGACCGCCGGGTCCTGCTCACGCGCCTTGGCCTGCGGGGCGGGCTTGCGCTTGGCAGGGCGCGGGGTTTCGGCCTTTGCCTGCTGCTCTTTTTCAGACCGCAGGCGGTCACGTAACTCAGCTAGTTGTTCAAAACCCATCGTTAATCACTGCTTCTACGTTGATTGCGTGGCGCAAGGATAAGCCATGCAGCGCTTGGGAGCAGCAGAAAGAGGATGAATCGCTGTGGTTTTTGCCGATTCGGCATGCCCACCTGCATCATTTCGGTGCAAACCTGTGATCTGCCCTGCCCGGCTTTCGTCACAAACGCGACCCCCTCGCTGTCGTCCGGGGACTGATGACAAGGCCTTCCATGCAAACGCTGTTGAACGAGATTCTCGACCAAGTGCGCCCCTTGATCGGCAAGGGCAAAGTCGCTGATTACATACCTGCACTGGCCGACGTGCCTGCGCAGCAGCTGGGCATCGCCGTGTATGGCAACGATGGCAGCTACTACTGCGCAGGCGACGCTCTGGTGCCGTTTTCGGTGCAGAGCATTTCCAAGGTGTTCAGCCTGGTCCAGGCGATTGGCCACTCCGGTGAAGCCATCTGGCAGCGGCTGGGCCACGAGCCCTCGGGCCAGCCGTTCAACTCGCTGGTGCAGCTGGAGTTCGAACGCGGGCGCCCGCGCAATCCCTTTATCAATGCCGGTGCGTTGGTGATCTGCGACATCAACCAGTCGCGCTTTGCCGCGCCCACCTTGTCGATGCGCGATTTCGTCCGCCGGCTGTCGGGCAACCCGCACATCGCGATCGATGCCCGCGTCGCCGATTCGGAATACCAGTTCCGCGCGCGCAACGCGGCCATGGCTTACCTGATGCAGTCCTTTGGCAACTTCCACAACGAAGTCGAGACAGTACTGCGCAGCTACTTCAGCTACTGCGCGCTGCAAATGAGTTGCCTGGACCTGGCGCGCGCCTTCTGCTTCCTGGCCAACGACGGGTTCTGCAAGCACAGCGGCGAGCAGATCCTGAGCCGACGCCAGACCCAGCAGGTGAACTCGATCATGGCCACCAGCGGGCTTTATGACGAGGCCGGCAACTTTGCCTACCGCGTCGGCTTGCCCGGCAAGAGCGGCGTGGGTGGCGGGATCGTAGCGATCGTGCCGGGGCAATTTACCGTGTGCGTGTGGTCGCCGGAACTGAATGCGGCGGGCAATTCCCTCGCAGGCATGGCAGCGCTGGAATTGCTCAGTTCACGGATTGGATGGTCGGTGTTCTGATCAGGCCGCAATGACCAGGCTGGTCTCTTCAATAGTGATGCGGCCATGTGCCATCATGATTGATCATCGACAAAGACATCGTGCACTACCTGTGTCGACTTTGTCGTGGTACGGACATTCAGCAAAGGAAAGCCCAGCACATGATTGAAAACGATACCTTCAGCCGGGTCGGGACCAACCACCAGATCTCGGCCAACACCTACAACCTCATACTCGGTGCCGTGCTGCTGTGGGGTTTTGCGGTGAACTGGTACCTGGTCACCACGGTACCGGCCGAAGTCATGCTGGTCATTTCCCCGATAGTGTTCTTCATTGGCTACTTCATCCTGGCGATGTCCGGCGTCGCCCTCCTCTCCGGCTCGCAAGAGCCAATGTACAGCTTCCTCGGCTACAACCTGATCGTGGTACCGATCGGCCTGCTGCTGGTGGTGGTGCTGCCGAAGTACTCGCACGAGCACATCATCCAGGCGGTGCAGACCACCATCCTGCTCACTGCGGGGATGATGATACTGGGGACCGTGTTCCCGGCATTCTTCAAACGGATCGAGTCGTCACTGTTCATCGCTCTGGTGGTGTCGATCGTCGTCGAGCTGGGCCAGGCTTTGTTGTTCGGCACCCACCTGGCGGCCATGGACTACATCGTCGCCGCGATCTTCTGCGGTTACATCGGCGTGGACTGGGGGCGTGCCAACCAGATCGAGCGCACCGTCGACAATGCGATCGACAGTGCCGCTGCGCTGTACCTGGACATCATCAACCTGTTCCTGCGCATCCTGCGGATCATGTCCAAGAAGTAACAGGCGCCAAGCTGCGCAGCCAGCTTCTTCAACATCGTCGGCCGCCCCCGCCGGGCACCGGAGATCGGCGTGAGGGGTGCAATGTGCTGGAGTTGGAGAAGGTACAGGGCCAGACCCAGTTACGTGGGGTCAGGCTGCTGGATGAATCGCTATGGCGCTGGATCGACTGATACATGAACGGTGCAGGGGTGGACCGTGTTGATGACACGCACATTCTGGCCAGCGTTTCACTGGTGTAGAATGCGCCCCGATTTTGTGCCCCAGTCCGTCATCACAGTGCTGCGGCATCATTCGCCAATTTCATCTTTCGGGGTCACGGGTGTCGTTCTTCAAGAAGCTGGTTGCTTTGGTCATTCTGCTTGCTGGATGCGGGTATGTAGGCGTTGCATGGAATGAACATCTGGCATTCGAAAAAACCGGGGAGAGCCTGATCCGCCAACTGGGCTCACAAATCGTTACCGACCTTGGGCGGATGAACAGCCAATGTAGAGCCGTGGCCAAAATTGATTCGATTGCCATCGAACCGGACGGGCTATTCGGGAAGAAGGGCTCGGCCGTTCTGTACATTTCCGGGAAGAACGACAGCGGTATTGCCATTGATTACGGTATGAAAACCGTGGGTGACAAGGTTTGGGTCCAACCTGTGAATCAAGTTTCCGCGCAGTTGTCAGTCATGCAATTTGGCTTGAAAAGCTGCAGCTAGAAGCGCTACGCGAGCTGTTCTCGCCTTACTTGCCATCTCGTCCAGCGTTGTCCCCTACAGGGGACATCGCGCCGCGCCACCTCAAGTACAGTCATTTGCACACCTGAATACCTACAAGAATTAGGATGTGCACCGCCATGCATCACCCCCACAGCGCGCCGCGCCGCTCCCTCTATTTCAACTACCAGGTCTTCCCGGCCCACACCGCCAGCGTCGGCGCTGCCCGCCCTGAGCGCAAACCTGTGGTGGTGGCAGGTGCCGGCCCGATCGGCCTGACCACTGCCCTGGACCTGGCCCGACATGGCATCGCCTGTGTGGTGCTGGCTGCAGAGCGGCAAGTGAGCGAAGGCAGCCGGGCGATCGTGTTCACCCGCCGCTCGATGGAAATCCTGCAACAGGTGGGTGTCGCCGACCGGGTTTGCGCGCTGGGCTTGCCGTGGAGCTGTGGCAATTCGTTCTATCGCAACCGGCTGGTGTTCCGTATGGAAAACCCGCACGACCCAGACGACCGCTTCGCGCCCATGACCAACCTGCAGCAGCCCTGCCTGGAGCAGTTTCTGGTCGAGGCCGCCGAGGCCAACCCGTTGATCGAGCTGCGCTGGGGCAACCGTGTGACCGGTTTGACGCAGCATGACGACTTCGCCCGGCTGAGCATCGACACCCCCGCCGGCAGCTACGCGCTGGACGCGGATTGGGTAGTCGCTGCAGACGGCGCCCGCTCGACACTGCGCACGCTGCTCGATTTGAAACTTGAAGGCACCGCCTACGAAGGCCGCTTCGTGATCGCCGACATCAAGATCGACCTCGGCCTGCCCACCGAGCGCCTGGCCTACTTCGACCCAGCCTGGAACCCGGGCAACACCGTATTGATGCATCGCGAACCGGGTGATATCTGGCGCATCGACTACCAACTGCCGCCAGACGAAACCGCGGAACAGGCGTTGCAGCCCGAATCCTTGCGCGAACGCATCAATGCCCAGCTGCAGATGCTGGGTGTGGAAGACCCGCAATGGGAAATGGACTGGAGCTCGGTCTATTCGGCCCGCGCCCTGACCCTGCCGGACTACATTCACCAGCGCGTGATATTCGCGGGCGACGCGGCCCACCTGTTGCCGATTTTCGGCGTTCGCGGCGCCAATACCGGTTTCCAGGACTGCCATGATCTGGTGTGGAAACTGGCCCTGACCCTCAAGGGCCTGGCCGGCCCCAAGCTGCTGCCGTCCTATTCCAGCGAGCGCGTGAGTGCCGCGCGGGAAATCATCAGCGAGGCCGGCAAGAGCACCCGTTTCATGGCACCTCCCACAGTGGGCTACCGGCTGGTACGCGATGCGGTGTTGTCGCTGTCGCTGAGCCAGGCGTTCGTCCGCCCGTTGTACCACTGGCGCACCTCGCGGCCCCACGACTATGCCGACTCGGTGCTCAACTGTGCGGCTGACGACAACGCGCGTTTCACGGCAGGGCCGCGCAACGGCGCGCCGCTGCTGAATATCCGGCTGGCCGAGGATGACTACCTGTTCGACCGCCTGGGCGCCAGCTTCTACCTGCTGTGCTTCACCGACAGCGATTGCATCCCGAACGACCTGGTCGAGCAAGTGAAGGCCATTCGCAGCAGCGGCGTGCCCCTGCAGATCATCGCAATTGCGCAAGGCGCCCAAGCCGCCATCAGCGGCGCAGACCAGCTGATCGACGATGCCAACGGCCACATGGCCGCCAAGTATGGCATCACCCGCAACGGCGCCTATCTGGTGCGTCCGGACCAGCACATCTGCGCCCGCTGGCTGCAGCTGTCTGCTGCACAACTGCACACCGCCGTCGATACCGCCCTGGGCAAACACTGAGAGGAAGCGCCATGAACACCCTGACCGCAGCAGACCTGGAAGTGGTTTACGACGTACTGGCAGAGGCCCTGGACCAGGCCACGCCGGCCAAGGCCGAGCTGTTTCTGACCAAGCTGGCGTTGCTCAGCGCCCATGCCCTCGGCGATGCCCAGGCCTTCACTGCACTGACCCAGTCGGCGCTACACGACTTGTAAGCCCTGGCGTTGCCGCTTAAACCAATAATAATCAGGCGCCCCCATGCACCCGAACACTGCCCCGCTTGCCACGCTAGAAACCGCCAGCAACCTTCAGCACGCCGTGATGCGCAAAGTCTCCAGGCGCCTGCTCGGCTTTCTGTTCCTGTGCTTTGTGCTGTCGTTTCTCGACCGGATCAACATCGGCTTCGCCGGCCTGACCATGATGGGCGACCTGGGCCTGAGCAGCACCCAGTTCGGCATGGCCACCACGCTGTTCTACATCGCCTACGTCGCCTGCGGCATCCCCAGTAACATGGCCTTGGCCCGGGTTGGCGCACGCAAATGGATTGGCAGCCTGATGATCGCCTGGGGGCTGGCGTCTACCGCGACCCTGTTCGCGACCGATGCCAGCAGCCTGTACCTGTTACGGATGCTGGTCGGCATCACGGAAGCCGGCTTCCTGCCTGGCGTACTGCTGTACCTAACGTTCTGGTTCCCGGCGGCGTACCGCGCACGCGCCAATGCCCTGTTCATGATCGCCATGCCGTTTACCGCAGGCTTCGGCTCGGCGCTATCGGGGCTGATACTGAGCCTGGATGGGGTGTGGGGGCTGCACGGCTGGCAGTGGCTGTTCCTGCTCGAAGGCATGCCTTCGGTGATCATGGGCTTTGTGGTGTTCGGCTACCTGAACGACGCGCCAGCCCAGGCTCATTGGCTGAGCGCTGAAGACAAGCAACAGCTGCAGCAGGCCCTGGCCGCCGATAAGCCGCCTGCAACCTCCACAAAAGACGCTGCCCCCCGCAGCCTGCTGCGCGAAATGCTCTCGCCCACCGTGCTGCTGTTCAGCCTGGTGTACTTCTGCCTGGTCAACACGCTGGCGATGATCGCCGTCTGGACGCCGCTGATCATCAAGAGCATCAGTGCCGCCGACAGCAGCAACAGCACCATTGGCTTTCTGGCGATGATCCCGCAGGTGTGCACCATCATCGGCATGCTGGTGTGGGGGCTGCATTCCGACCGCAGCCAGGAGCGCCGATGGCACCTGGTGCTGCCGATGCTGATGGCGGCTGCCGGCTGGCTGTTCGCGGCCTATGCCGGTAACCCGTTAGTGCAGCTGTGCGGTATCTGCATGGCTGCCACCGGGTCCTACACCGCCATGTCGATTTTCTGGACGACTCCGGACCAGGCGCTGACGTTCAAGGCACGGGCCATTGGCATTGCGGTGATCAATGCATTCGGCAATATCGGTTCAGCGCTGAACCCGCTGGTGGTTGGCTGGCTGAAGGACCTGACCCAAAGCTTCACGGCAGGGATCGTGTATGCCACGGCGCTGTTGGTGATCGGTGCGCTGTTGACCTTCCTGCTGCCGCTGCGCCCGTCTACATCGGTATCCAAGCAGGCTCGGTAGGAGCGGGCTTGCCCGCCCCTACCGATAAATACCTCAAGCGCTCGCGGACACTGGCCGCGGCGCACGCTCACCCCACAACCAGTAACCCAGGGAAAGCAGGACCAACCAGCCAACACCGACATACAGGGCGGTGCGGCTGGCCGGGAACCAACCCAGCACACCAAAGATGAACACCATGAACGCAATCGCACAGGCTGGGCCCACCGGCCACAGCGGCACCCGATAATCCAGCGCCGCCACCTGCTCCTTGCTCATGCCGCGACGCATCGCCACTTGCGACAGCAGTATCATCAACCAGACCCAGACAATCGAGAACGTGACCACCGCCGCCAACACCAGGAACAAGTCTTCAGGCACCAGATAGTTCAATACCACGCCCAACAGCAGCGCCACACCCATGACCGCAACCGTCATCCACGGCACACCGAAACGCGACAGCGCTGCAAACCCAGCAGGCGCCTGGCCGTTCTGCGCCATGCCGTACATCATGCGCCCGGCGCTGAAGATATCGCTGTTGATCGCCGAAACAGCCGCAGAAATCACCACGATGTTCAACACCGTTGCCGCTGAACTGATGCCCAGGCCACTGAAGATCTGCACGAACGGGCTACCGTGGCTGCCAATGCTGGTCCACGGGTAAATGGCCATGAGCACGAACAGGGTCAGGATGTAGAACAGCAGGATGCGCAGCGGCACCGAGTTGATGGCCTTCGGCAACACGCGCTTAGGGTCCCTGGCCTCGCCTGCAGTGATACCGATCATCTCGACCCCGCCAAAGGCGAACATCACCACCGTGAAGGAAGCGATCATCCCCCCGATGCCATTAGGGAAGAACCCGCCATGGCTCCAGAGATTCGAGACGCTGGCCACAGTACCTGCGTCGTTGTTCAGCTGAATACCCATCAGCAGCACCGCCGCCCCTGCCACGATCATGGCAATGATGGCGGCCACCTTGAGCAACGACAGCCAGAACTCCATCTCGCCAAACACTTTCACGCTGCACAGGTTCAGTGCCCCGATGAAGAACACG
Source organism: Pseudomonas sp. NPDC089422 (assembly GCF_044749405.1). NCBI lineage: Bacteria > Pseudomonadati > Pseudomonadota > Gammaproteobacteria > Pseudomonadales > Pseudomonadaceae > Pseudomonas > Pseudomonas sp. NPDC089422. The sequence continues at coordinate 243,914 of NZ_JBIVHW010000007.1, read as the reverse complement.
ATCCCAAGCACCCAGATCCACGCGGGTGTATCCGGGAACCACAGCCCCATGTAGACGCCAAAGGCCGTCACGTCTGCCAGGCACACCACCAGCATCGAGAACGCATAACTCCAACCTGTCAGAAAACCCAAATAGCGCCCCAGATATTGGCTGGCATAGTGGCCGAACGAACCGGACACCGGGTTATGCACCGCCATTTCGCCAAGGGCGCGCATCATCATGTAGATGGCCGCGCCCCCGATCAGGTAGGCCAGCAGTACCGAAGGCCCTGCCAGTTTTATCGCCGATGCCGAGCCATAGAACAGCCCCGTACCGATAGCAGAACCTAACGCCATGAAACGAATATGCCGGGTCGACAGCCCCCGCTTGAGCTGGTGTGAGGATTGAGCGTTCATAGATACCTTCTTGATCTTATTATCAGGTCCGCACAACGCAGATGCCGTGCGGTTTCATCAGGCACGCATCACTTCAATCATCAAGCCCTTGGCCACAGCACCGGGAACAGTTCATGGTCCATCGGCGCACCGCTGGCCAGTTGCGTTTCGAGCCCGGGGAACTGTGGCGAGGTTTTCCACTGGCGCGGCGCGTGGGTAATGTCGTCACCCAGGAAGCGCACCGAGAAAGCACGACGCCGGCGATTGCCACCGACACCACCCGAGGCATGCAAGGTCAGCATGTGGAAGAACACCGCATCGCCCGGGGAGAGTTCCCAGCCGAGGATATTCCAGGCGCTGCGATCAGCCTCGATATCCGGCAAGTCCGCCAGGCTGCCCTCCGGGAACCATTGCGCCTGGCTGTCGAGGAAACTGCGCGGCATCAGCCACGGCCCAAGGTGCGAGCCGCCGACAAATTCCAGGGTCGATTCCCGCGCAACAGGGTCGATGGGCATCCACATGCTGCAGTTCTGGCGCCCGTCGATGTTGTAGTACGGCTGGTCCTGATGCCAGGGCGTGCGCTGGCGCGTGTTGGGTTCCTTGACCAGCAGGTGATCGTGATAAAGCCGGGCTGTTTCGCTGTTCATGAGTTGAGCGGCAACACTGCCCACCCGGCTTTCCAGGATGAACTGGCGATAAGCCGAAATATCACGCCAGTTGCAGAAGTCCTCGAAGAACCAACCCGGGTCATCCGGGCGGCTGGCCACTTTGGCGCGCTCGCTGGGGGTTTTCAGGTTCTGTTCGATGCCGGTTTCGAGCAGTGCAACTTCTTCCGGCGTGAACAGGTTACGCACACAAACGGCACCATCACGCTGGAACGCCTCGATGGTTTCATTATCCAGTTGAAATTCAGCGGACTGTTTCATGAAGGACCCTTTAGTCTTTTTATTGGGGCCGGCGCATACAAGTTGCCCTGTACTTCTTGCGCCAAGTAAAAACAAGGCAACAAACTGGGTGCACCGCCTATATCAGTTAACGGGCGATCTGGTTTTTAACTGAAGTAAGCAAGGTGCAAGGCGAGTATTGCTTTTCGGTACCAATAGGAAAAGAATATATTTCCTAATTTCGAGTATAGGAAAACATGATAGGGTTCTCCTTCAGGCAGCTCGAGTACTTCGTCGCCGTGGCCGAACATGGCAGCATCAGCGCTGCAGCGAGAGCCCGGCACGTCTCACAGCCCTCGGTTTCGGTGGCGATCGCCCAACTTGAAGATGCGCTGAACGAGCGCCTTTTCCGCCGCCAGGTCAGCCGCGGGCTGGAGCTGACATCAGCCGGCACGCGCTTGCTGGCCCAGGCCCGCGAAATCATCGGCATGGCCATCGCCATGAATCAAAAGGCCGACCCCACCCAAGGCACGCTGCGCGGCAACCTGTCGCTGATCTGCTTTCAAGACCTGGGCCCTTACTACGCGCCACGGCTGCTATCGAGCTTTCGCAAGCAGTACCCCGAAGTCGAGGTGACCCTGTTCGAGACCGACCTGGCAGGCGTACACCGCCACCTGAGCGCCGACAAAGCCGAACTCGCGCTGACGTATGACATCGGCCTCGACCCCACGATGCCGCGCCAGGTATTGGCTGAGTTGAAACCCTACGCGCTCATCGCCACCGACCATCGGCTGGCGCACCTGGCCGCGATACCGCTGCAGGAGCTGGCGCAAGAGTGCGTGATCCTCGAGGACATCGCCCAAACCCGTGAGTATTTCCTGTCACTCTTCTGGGCGCATAACCTGCAACCACGCACCCAGCAATATACCCAGACCTTCGAGATGCAAAGAGGCCTGGTCGCCCACGGCTACGGCGTCGCCCTGTCCTGCACCCGCCCCGCGGGTGACCACTGCTATGACGGTACGCCGCTGCTATGCCGGCCACTGCTGGAGGACGTATCACCGCAGAAAGTGGTGCTGGCGCAATCAGGCGCGATGCACCCATCGCCAGTAGCGGAGGCGTTCAAGGCCTGGGTCACCCGGGAGATATCAGCCCAGACAACCTGAGCTTGCACGCCCTCACAGATTTAGCGCCGCACTCAAAGGCAATGCAGTACCTGTGGGAGCTGGCTTGCCTGCGATGGGCCGCAAAGCGGCCCCATTTACCCAACTCACTGACATCATGGCCTGCCTGCATACACCAAAACAGCCGCCTCCATCCACCGCACCACCGGCCACGCGCCGCATCCACAAATTAGGTATCCTGCCCAATAGCCCTAAGGGGCCACCTAAAACAATAAATCATGCCTTTTCCCCAGGGAGCACAGCATGGAATTCTGGCCACTACGCCCCTCCACGACCGACTTCCGCCTGAGCATCGAGCAAACCGCCACCCTGCTCTCCCGCACCCGCGAAAGCCACGGCAAGCTGCTGGCCGCCGACATGCTGAAACTGGTCAGCGCCCAAGTCCCCTTGGCCCAGTGCACCATCTTCGCCTACAGCCCCAACCGCAGCCCGCAGATCATCTCCTTCGCCGACCGCGCCCGGATGATCGAGCTGCCCAGAATCTCCAGCAACTACGCCGAACGCTTCTACAGCATGGACGGCAACCAACAGGCCATGACCGCACGCCCTGCCCTGTCGACCACCGATCGGATCATGGTGCAACGCCAAGGCATCGAAGACATTGCCCACCGGGAATATCGACGCATCTGCTACGAGCTGCCGCAAATATCCGAACGCGTTGCGCTGCTGACCCATTGCGAGGGTAATCGCTGGCTGTCGGTGAACTTCTATCGGGGGCGTGAACATGGGCGTTTTTCAGCCAATGAGATCAATGTCATCGAAACAGCGGCGCCGCTGATCGTACAAATCTCCCGGCTGCATTACCGCGCTTATCTCGAAGCCAATGAAATGTCGGCGCTGCTCAGTGAGCGGGTTGTCAGCCTGTACCCGGAACTGACTCGGCGTGACCAGGAGCTGCTGCAGCTGATGCTGGCTGGGTGTGAGGTTGAGGGTATCAGCGCGAGCATGGGTATTCAGCTGTCGAGTGCGGCTACGTATATCAAGCGGCTTTATCGCAAGTTGGGGATTTCCGGGCAGCGTGAGTTGTTGGCGCTGGCTACACAGCGTAAGTGGTCGAGTCAGGTTCACTGACGCTTATGGCCGTTACAAGTTGTTACGGCGAACGGCTAAAAAATCAGATTTAACCCCTTTTCTGTAGGACGTTTCCCAAAGATACTCGCTGCGGCTGTTATTCGTTGCATACGCTAAAAGTGGACTCTAGTCTCGGCATGTCGTTGCCATTCAACGACCGGGTTTAGCCGCCCGAACACGTCCGACACCACAGCCGTGCAATACCGAGTCATCGGCAGTTGCGCCTTTATGGCGGCTGTACGTGGGGCACCTTCGGGTGCGCCGGGTGCCTGACGTCCCGGTCGGCTAACCCGCGTACAGCTGCCACCCATTCGTTTAGCCGCGTTTGGTGGCTGCTCCACTACGACAGGAGCCACACCATGCTGAAGATCGTTCCCGATCCGCCTCACAATCTCCACTCCCTCGAAGACACGCTGATGATGGCGGCTGACTACGCACTCTGTGCCGAAGTCGTTGCCCAGCAGGCGATGCTGATGCAGCCCAAGTCACCGGTGTCCTTGTTGATCATGACGTCAATGCACGAGCTTGATGCTCTGCGCAAATTGCTCGAATCGGCGCTGGTTCAAATACAAAAGCCAGCGGATCCGCAGACGCTGCATTAATCCGCATCATGATTTGCCTGGCCTGGCGATTTCGTCTGTAGGAGCTGGCTTGCCGGCGATAGGGCCAGCCCAGGCAGTTACAACTTCAGGGAGATGAACCAATGGCCACCGAAGAAACCAAATTCACAGTCGGCAAAACCACCTTCTACCAAGGTGATGACCAGACCCATCCCCTCTTCCGCATCGAACCCGGTATCCCTTGCCAAAGCGCCCGCGAACAAGCCTCTGAACTGATGGGCTACGTCCGCGACCTGACCATCGACGGCCTGATGGAAGACAAACCCCAACTGCTCTGGGCCTCGCACTACCTCAGTGCGCTGGCCAAGGCCCTGCTTGATGATGCCGAACTGGGCATGATGAAAGATTGAAATAACCCCTCCAGCAGCACCTGCACCGCCCACCCAGTCGGAGCCTCGCTTGCCGGCGATGGGCCGCAAAGCGGCCCCAACAACCTAAGCCCCTGCGCCCAACTCCAGGAGAACTCACTGCTGGGAGTCAGTCTGCGCTAAAGGCTCGAATACCCATCGCCCACGCACTATCCCTCTCAATTGATCGATGCTAAGAGTCATATCCCGCTTGCGGTGGACGACTGCATGACAGTTGGCGCACAACGTTACGAGATCAGTCTCAGGATCAACAGCTTTCTCACCACCTAACTCCGAAATCGGTACTACATGGTGAACATGAATGAAGCCCTTCGCGTGTTCACCATAAGCCTGTTCGAAATCAAATCCACATCCTTTGCAGTCAAGGCCATGGATAGCAATAGCCTTCATTCTCAGATCTTTTCGGCGCTCATAGCGTGTTCCAAAGTAGCTGGACTTGCTACCTTCATTGGCAGATTCGAAGGTAAATGGATCGCCTTCCACATTTGACACATCTGCCTCTGCTTGCGAAGGCTGGATCGTCGCATGGCTTAAAATGGTATCGAAATCGGCTTGGGATATGGGCCGAACCCCGTCACGCCAATAGTTTTTTACGCGGGTGGCAGGGATAGTCTCTAGGTATGCCCCATCAATTTTCGAAGGAACAGCACCTTCAAACAGCGCGAAGTTCTCGATCAGCGCGTAAAGGTCCCCCTTATCACTACCAGTATCTGCGTAGACCTTACCGATGCGCGCCTTACCAAAATAATGCGGATCAGCACTCAGGCGAACGGAGGCAAACGTTTTGTCCTTTATGCGCCCTTTGTAGTAGATCACTTCGGTGCCCGGCACGAGCAAGGCTTGGTAGCGCTTCGGGAAGTGGTAGACAGCGCCTGTTTCGTCTTCCCACTGCGAAGTGTCATTCTCAACTATGACGACGGACATCTCTTTTCCTCTCGAGTGATGGCAAAAGCCTATCAAAAAAGAGGAAAATTCCTACCGCATTTGTAAAAAATGGACCACTCCATTAGGTCGATGGCTTATCCCGTAATGATTGATAACTCCAAAGAGCGCCGGCCATATGAAAGTCCAAGAGGCACCACCCCCTCATGCGTATAAGGCAGAAAAGGGAGTTGGCTTATAACGCATCGATGATCTTTGCTACCTATGGTGCACTCACGCAGTGCTAACCCTTAACTCAACTTCGTTGGACGCGGGTTCAAATCCCTCCGGCAAATCAGAATCCAAAGCCATACGCCCGATCTCGCCCTAACCGACCCCCGGAATAGCGCGACCAGAAAACGAAGCCGTTGAGAATCACCAACTCCAGAAACAAAAAAGCCACCCGAAGGTGGCTTAGTTGTTTAAATAATGGTCGGGACGGAGTGATTCGAACACTCGACCCCTTGCACCCCATGCGCATTCTACGTGGATCTTCATGGATGTCAATGGCCATCCTTGGCAGGCCCAGGCCCAGTAAAATCGGGCACTCCAGCCCCGCCCGACTACCACCTCAATCCGCCAGAATCCACCGACAGCCGAGTCACCCGGTGGGGTAAAAGTGGGGTAAAATTCGAGCTAACTTGTTCAAGCTGGGGTGAGACATGGCCAAGCTGACTGCCAAAAAATTGGAAGCTTTTACGGCTGACGATCACGGCACTATCCTCCGAGAAGACGGTGGGTTAGTCGCAAAAGTCCGCGCTGGAGTGCGTGGCGTAACCATACTCTTTCGCTTCGAGTTCAAGCACGAAGGCGTGAAACGCGACTTGAGCTTAGGCAGCTGGCCAAAAAAATCGCTAGCCCAGATCCGCGCCGAACGCGACGAAGTGAAGGCCGTTACCACCAAAGGCATTCTTCCCGCAGCTGCTCGCAAGGCCGCCAACATAGAAGCTCAGGCAGCCGTAGCCGCCACCATTGCTCAAGCCGAGAAGAGCATTGCCGAAAATAAGACCGTTTCTGAACTCTTCGAGGATTGGATTCGCGACGGTGTGTCTCGCGAGGATGCAAACGCAGAGCTCCGTCGGAGCTTTGCCAAAGATGTACTCCCTATAATCGGGAAGAAGCCACTACGGAGTCTCACCGAGAAGGACCTGCTCACAGTTCTGCGCTCAGTGAAAGCCCGCGGGCTGAACCGCACCATCGTGATTCGCAGTAACGATATCGGCCAGATGCTGCGCTGGGCCGAGAAACGCAAGCCATGGCGGTCGTTAATGGTCGATGGCAACCCCGCAGACCTGATAGATGTGAAACAACTGCTAGATCACGATTATCAGGAGGAGCGCAACCGCCTGCTCTCTCCGGACGAAATTCGCGAGTTGCGTGATATTTTCGCCCGTTTGGAGCTCGACTACGAAGCTCTGGATCCAGGCCAGAAATACTCAGGCGTCCGCCCGGCCAACAAACGTGTGCAATGTGCCGTATGGATTTGCCTTGGTACGCTCTGCCGCATCGGTGAACTGCTGAAAGCCGAATGGAAGCACCTGGACCTCGAAAAGGGGAACTGGTTCATTCCGGCCGAGGCCACCAAGGGGCATAAGGGGAAACGCCAAGATCATCACGTTTTCCTATCCGCTTTTGCTTTAGAGCAATTTAAGTTGTTGCAAGCACATACCGGGCATACGCGTTTCTGCTTCCCCAGCAGAGACGAGAATAGTCACGTCGATACAAAGACTATCAGCAAACTGATAGGCGACCGGCAGTGCAGCCTAAAAAATCGCAGCAAACCGCTGCCTGGCCGCCATCACGATGACTCGCTGGTGTTAAGTCAAGGAACAAAAGGTGAATGGACACCGCACGACTTACGTCGCACTGGAGCGACTCTGATGCAGAAATTGGGCGTTAATCTGGACATCATCGACCGCTGCCAGAATCACCAACTTGGAGGTTCAAAAGTCCGTCGGCACTATCTGCATTATGATTATGCGAAAGAAAAGAGCGAAGCATGGCACGTCTTAGGCGTGCACCTTGTAAATATTCTTTCGAGCTCAAGCAAATGATCAGTGACGCGGGAAACGAGACTCGCATCGGGTCTGCGAGGCTCTAGAATAAAAGTGCCGCAGCTATCCCTGAAACAGAGATAGCTGTGATTCTGAAGACATTTTTTGGCTTTACAGATCAGTCGTGTGGATCTGCACTGACGTCAGTTTGCCCCGTAGCCAACAATGCTCCACGCACGAAACCACTGCGTAGGCTGCGCTCGACATAATCACGCACATACGCCGCTGCTGTATCTTTACCTCTGGGCACAGCCATAGCCTGACGAATAGCAGTGAACGCGCCATCGAGCACCCGATAAGCAGCATTGCCATCAGCAACCTTCTGCAAAGGTTGGCGCACGCCTGCGGCAGCATCCAGGCCTTGTTCAATGAACAGATCGACAGCACCCGCAGAAGTCTCGGCGCGGACCAGTTCGGCATGCTTCAGGGTACGGCTGAGATACAGATCGTAAGCGGCGCCCTTCCCAACGCCCAGACGTAATCCGGCTTCATCCAGATCGTCGACATGGATGAACGGAGCTTCATCCTTGACTAGGTAAGTGCCCTCAATCAGGACGTAGGGCTCGCTGAAGAAGATCTGCTCTTCGCGTACTGGTTCGATAGCGAGAAAAGCGAGGTTCCATGCCCCCTCCTCCAGCGCGGCGAACACCTTGCCCGCCGCATCGAAAGTTCGCATGCTCAGCGCGACGCCCAGCTCTTCAGCCAGGGCTTTTGCCAAAGCGACCGAAACCCCTTGAGGATCACCATCTGGGCCGCGCTGGGCAAGGACTGGGTTACCATAGTTGATCGCGGCGGTGAGTACACCATCAGGAGCAAGTTCGGCCAGGAGTTGCGGGGTGATAAGGGTGGACATCAGTTGTTCTCCATTTTCCAGGCGGCCCCATCGGCGGATGGGACCCCGATTGGGTATCACCAGATAGGCAAGGTGTAGGACACGATCAGGCGGTTTTCGTCAACGTCACGGGTGAAGCTGGAGCGGTAAGCAGCATTACGCCAGCGAATGCCGACATTCTTCAAGGGGCCGGCCTGAATCACGTAGGCGATGTCAGTGTTGCGTTCCCATTCGTGCCCTTCATCTGCCTGAGTCGAAGGGTTGGCATGGTCCCCACGGATGTAGCGCGTCATGAAGCTGAGGCCCGGGATACCAAGCGCGGCGAAATCATAGTCGTAACGCAACTGCCAGGAACGTTCACCCGGCTCGGCAAAATCGTTGATCTGGATGTAGTTCACCAGGTAGGCGTCGGCACCGTTGAGGAAAGGAATCGAGGTGTCGCCGTTCATCTTCTGTAGCCCCAACCCGAAGGCATGCCCGCCCAGGCTGTACGTGAACATCCCGTTGAGCGCTCCACTGTCAATCGCACCGCCCCGCGCCCGGCCGGCGTCGTCACTGCGCATGTAGCGCAGATCGCTTTTCAGTTTGCCTGGACCGAGGTCCAGCGTGTGAACCACACCGAAGAAATGCTGCCGGTACACATCTTGCAATTCCGCGTACTGATAGCTCAGGTTGAGCTGTTTGCCGATGGCATAGTCGGCGCCACCGACCCAGTAGTCGTCAGCCTCGACGCTGCCGGCGAAACGCCGGTTCTTGTTGTTCAGGCTAAGTTTGACGGGGTTGGTCGAGTCGCGGTCAGTCACCCGATCAAACCGAGCGCCAGTCAAGGTCAACCCCTGGATTTCCTTCACACTCAGCACACCACCTTCAAATGTCTGCGGCAGGATGCGTCCGGTGTTGGCCTGCAGGGTAGGCAACTTGGGGATGAACGTACCGTACTTGAACTCGCTGGCCGAAACGCGAACCTTGGCGGTCAGGCCAACGCGACTGTACTCATCGGCCGCGCGGCCGTCGTCATGTACCGGCAGCAATCCCGAGCCAGCCCGATCAGGGCTCGAGTCGAGCTTCACGCCAAGCATGCCCAGCGCATCCAGGCCAAAACCGACGGTACCCGGTGTATAACCTGAGCGGAAATCGAACAGGAAACCTTGCGCCCACTCAGCGCGCTTGGACTGCCCATTGCCATCGCGGAAGTCGCGGTTGAAATAGAAGTTCTGCAGTTGCAGGTTGGCTTTACTATCTTCGAAAAAGCCTTCGGCATTGGCGGCGCAAGCGGCCAGGCAAGGAGACAGAGTGAGCAAGGTTCGCAGGATATTTTTGTTGTTGTGCATCTGACGTTTCCGTTTTTCAGGCGTGCGGATGCCGTGGCCCATCAAGAGCCAGGCGTTAGCGGAGGTAACGGGGGCTGCACAGCAACCCCAAAGGTTCAATGCGCGGAGGCGGCCATTGGTTGCCCAGGTTCCTTGTTGCTGACCCGCATGAACAAGGTCATGACGAAGGCCAACAGCAACAGCCCACTGAGGAACATCAGGCCGGTCGCAGCACTACCAGTTTCGCCCTTGACCACGCCGATCAGCGACGGCCCGGCAAAGCCGCCGAGGTTGCCGATGGAGTTGATCACTGCGATGGAAACCGCAGCGGTGGCGCGGTCGAGGAACAGCGTGGGCAGCGCCCAGAATGGCGACTTGAAGCTGTACAGGCCGGTGAGCGCGACGCAAATCATGGCCATCGAGGCGACCGGGCTGGGTAGCATCGCCGCACCTACCAGGCCCATTGCGGCCACAGCCAAGGGAATGGCCGAGTGCAGCTTTCGCTCATTGCGTCGATCGGAGCTGCGCGACCACGCAACCATCAGGATTGTCGCGACGATGTAGGGCACCATGGCGATCAGGCCGATCTGCGTATGAGTCAGGCTGCTGGAGAAGCCCTTGATGATCTGCGGCATCCAGTAGCCGACACCGAGGCTGCCACATTGGTAGACGAAATAGATGAACGCCAGGTACAGCACCTTAGGGTTGACCATGGTCTTGAACACACTCAGGCGCTTGACGTTCTTGCGGCTCTGACGGTCGCGCTCAAGCTCTGCTAGCAGCCACACCTTCTCCGCCTCGGTCAGCCACTTCGCCTGCTCGGGTTTGTCGGTCAGGAAGAAGAAGCACGCCACCCCGAGGAACACTGCCGGCACACCTTCGAGGAACAGCATCCAGCGCCAGCCGCTCCAGTCGAGCCACTTGATGTTGTCCATGATCCAGGTCGAAAGCGGCGCGCCGATGATATAACTGACCGGGATCGCCGCGGTGAACAGGGCTACGGTGGTGGCCAGCTCTTTGGAGCGGAACCAGTAGGTCAGGTAGACGATGACACCGGGGAAAAAGCCGGCCTCGGCCACACCCAGGAAGAAACGCAGCACATACAATTGATTGGCGGTCTGGGCAAATGCGGTGGCGGCGGCAATCGCCCCCCAGGTTACCAGGATGCGGGCGATCCACACCCGTGCACCGTACTTGTTGAGCATGACGTTGCTGGGTACTTCGAACAGGAAGTAACCTATGAAAAATATCCCGGAAATGAAGCCGAAGGCCTCGCTGGTCAAGGCGAGGTCCTTGTTCATTTCCAGTGCGGCGTAGCCGATGTTGGCTCGGTCCAGGTAGGACACGATATAGAGCAGGAACATGAAGGGGATGATGCGCAGGGTGATCTTTCGGACCGTGGCCTGTTCATCGACAGTCTTATTGTTGTTCATGGCGTCCTCACTGTGGAGCGGCGCTGGGCCGCCCCTTTTCATTGTTATCGTTGCAGAACGGTTCAGGCAGAGAAAACCATGCATACCGGACTACCGGTCGAGACCGAAAAGTCCGTTCTGCTCAAGCGTCCATGCTGCGCATCGACTGCCAGGGCTACGATGCTGTCGCTGTCTTCGTTGAGGGCGAAGACGAAGCGTTGGTTGGGGGTCAAGGCAAAGAATCGTGGTGTGCGCCCGGCAGTGGGCGCCACATCGACCAGCGTCAGCAGGCCGCTATTGGTGTCGATGGCGAACACCGCGATGCTGTCGTAACCACGATTGGAGGCGTAAAGAAAACGGCCGCTACGGTCGACCTCGATCTCAGCAGCGCGACTGTTGCCGGTGAAGGTCGAGGGCAGCGACGACAGCACTTGCAGCGGTTGCAGCGCACCGCTTGCGGCATCGAAGCGATAACTGGTCACGGTCGAATCCAGCTCATTGACTGCGAAAGCCAATGGCGCACTCGGGTGCAGCGCGATGTGCCGAGGCCCCGCGCCTTCGCGGCAGGCCACGAAAGGTTGCTCCGCCGGCAGCAACCTGCCATCGGCGAAGCGGAAGCTGAATATCCGGTCCAGGCCCTTGTCAGGAACCAGCACGAACTGGCCCGAGGCATCGAACGGATTGAAGTGGGGTTTGGCGAAGGACTGCTCGATTCGGTGAGGACCGACCGGTCCCTCCAGTTGTACTAGCTGGCTGACCTCACCCAAGCTGCCGTCGGCGTTAACGTCAAGCACGGCCAGGGTGCCAGTAATGTGATTGGATACAACCAGATACCGCTCGCTAGGGTCCAGCGCCAGATGCACCGGATTGCGCCCTTCACAGGTCTGGGTATTCAGCCAGCTCAACGTGCCATCCTGGGCACTGACCTTGAAGGCGCTCACCTCACTGCGGTCACCATGCACGGCGTATAGGCGGTCGCCGGCACGATTGAGTGCAAGAAAAGACGGGTTGACCAGGTCGCCCAGTACCTGGACGAGGTCCAGGGTGCCCAACTGCTGGTCCACACGGTAGACCGAGATGCCATCGCCCCGCGCGTTGCGCTCGCGGGTGGTACGGGAACCGACATAGGCATACATAGATTGTTCTCCGGTTTAGAGGTGCGTGACAGGCACACGGTGACCTTCGTCCACGCAAGCGCCGGCCATACGGTGGCATCACTGCCACCGCCGATGATCTCTGGGTCCCTACGCCTTATTGGCGGGTACGCTTGACGACCTTGCGAATGACATAGGGCAGCACGCCACCGTTGCTCAGGTAACGGATTTCCTGCAGCGAATCGATGCGGGCGACTAACTGGATTTCGTCGCGCTGGCCACTGGCCCGGTGAACGATCATGCCGATACGGTTATCACCCACGCCCAGTTCGTCGAGCCCAATGAAGTCGAAGTGCTCACTGCCATCAAGGCTCAGGTCTTCCACGCCCTGCCCTGCTTCGAACAACAACGGCAACACGCCCATCCCGATCAGGTTGCTGCGGTGGATGCGCTCGATGCTGCGCGCTACCACTGCACGCACGCCAAGCAGGGCTTGCGCCTTGGCCGCCCAGTCGCGACTTGAGCCTGCGCCGTAGTTGATGCCGGCGAAGATCACCATGGGCGTTTCGGCGTAGCTCTTGGCGGCATCGTACAGTGGCTGGCGCTGACTGCGGTCGGCATTCCAGGCCCAGGCGCCGGGGCCAGGCTGCTCATCACCGAGCAGGCGGTTCTTCACCGATTTGTTGGTGAAGGCACCGCGTAGCATGACCTCATGATTGCTGCGCCGGGTGGAGTACTGGTTGAGGTCCTGTGGGTCCTCACCCCGCTCAAGCAACCATTCGCCGGCCTGGCTGTTGGCCGGGATCGCGCCAGCGGGTGAGATGTGGTCGGTGGTGACGTTGTCGCCCAGCACCATCAACGGCCGCGCGCCCTGGATGGCCAGGCTGGCCTTGGGCTCGGCCTGGATGTCGGCCAGGTACTGCGGCCGGCGCAGGTAAGTCGAACGGGCGTCCCAAGGGAACTGCACGCTGCCTTCGGCCGACAGCGCCTGCCAGTGATGGGTACCGTCCCACACTGTGGCCAGCCGCTGGCGGAAGAACTCTGGCTTGACTACTCGGGCTACCAGCGCGGCTACTTCCTCATCGGAAGGCATCAAGTCGTGCAGGTATACCGGATTGCCCTGCGCGTCGTAGCCGAGCGCATCCTGGGTGAGGTCGGTGTCGATGTTGCCGGTGATGGCGAACGCCACGCACAGGGCCGGCGAAGCCAGGTAGCCGGCCGGCACCTTGGGGTTCACCCGACCTTCGAAGTTGCGGTTGCCAGACAACACCACGACGCCCCTCAAACCCTGGTCGGCGAAGGCCTCGACATGCTCTTCGAGCTTGCCGGAGTTACCAATGCAAGTCATGCAGCCGAACCCTGCCAGCTCGAAGCCAAGCGCAGAAAAATCCTGTAGCAAGTCGGCTTCTGCGAGGTAATCGGCTACCACTTGCGAGCCTGGCGACAGCGAGGTCTTGACCCAGGGTTTGCGCTGCAGGCCAAGCCGGCGGGCATTGCGCGCCAGCAGGCCGGCCTGGATCATCTGCGCCGGGTTGGCGGTATTGGTGCAACTGGTAATCGCCGAGATCACCACGGCGCCGTGGCTGATCGGCTGGCCGAAGGAGGGTTCGAAGAATTGTTCGGCCTTCGGTCCCGCAATCAGGTTGCCGCCGCCAAGTACTTCGTCCTTGAACGAGGGGCCCGAACGCGACAACGGCTGGCGCTGGTGTGGTTGATACGGCCCGGCGACGCTCGGCTCGATGCTTGCCAGGTCGAGTTCGATGAGTTCGTCGAACTCGGGCTCAGGCAATACGTCGCGCCGATGCAGGTTTTGAACATGCATGTAGCTGGCGGCCTGCAGGCACAGTGCCTCCGAGCGACCCGTCAGCTTGAGGTAGTCCAATGTCTGGTCATCGAATGGGAAGAACACTACGGTGGCGCCATACTCCGGGGCCATGTTGGACACCGTGCCACGTGCTGCCCAACTCAGGGTAGTCAGCCCTGGGCCTGTAAATTCCACGAACTTGCCCACTACAGAGCGTTTACGCAGGATCTCGGCAACATGCAGCGACAGGTCGGTCGCCGTGACACCGGGGCGCAAGGCGTTGGTGACCCTGAAGCCAATGACCTGCGGGAAATTGATCGGTACCGGCTCACCAACCATCGCAGCCTGCCCTTCCAGACCGCCTACGCCCCAGCCCAGGACACCAATGGCATTGATCATCGGCGTATGGCTGTCGGTGGCAACCATGTCATCCGGGTGCAGCAGGCGCTCGCCGTCTTCAGTGCGGCTTTCCCACACCACCTTGGCCAAGGCTTCCATGTTCATCTGGTGAATGATGCCGGTACCCGGCGGGATCACGCCGAAGTTATCCAGGCTTTTTTGCGCCCATTTGATGAAGCGATAACGTTCACTGTTGCGGCGAAAATCGATGTCGAGATTCTGCTCGACCGCCTCAGGCTCGGCGTAACGTTCAACGATTACCGAGTGGTCGATGGTCAGCACCGCCGGAATTTGTGGGTTCATCGCAGCCGGATCGCCACCCAGCTCGGCGACCACGTCACGCATCCCGGCAAAGTCGGCCAGCGCAGGCAGGCAGGTGGTGTCATGGAACATCAAACGGTTGGGCTGGAACGGCACTTCGCAATCCGGCCCCTGGCCGATGGCGCGCGCCAGCACGGGCTCGAGAGCCTCGGGCGTACACCGGGCGACGTTCTCCAGCAGGATGCGGATCGAATAAGGCAAGCGCTGCAATTGGCTTGGGGTCAGCAGCTTCTTCAGGTCAACGTAGGCAAATCGCACCTGGTCGATTTCCAGGTGACTCATCAGGTCGCGGGCAGTCTCGGTCATGCTCGGTTCGCTCGGCTTCTTATCGTTTTAACAGCACTGGCATTGCAATCAGTCCTGTCGATGAACCGATACTAAAAGCAGCCTGCCAGGTTGAAAATTGGTCATTCGCCACGACAGCGTTCGTCAACCGAGAACGCTCGGAATCAGACCTATGGGGTCAGCCGCAAATGATCGATGAAGGTTTTCAGTGTGGCGGAGGCTGCGTCATATTTTTTCACCACCAGCAGCAGCATTCGCTTGGCCCACGGCTCGTCGAGTGTTACCGCCTTGAGTTTGTGGCTGCGCAGATACTGACTGATCACGCTGCGTGGAAGCACGGCTATGCCCAGCCCGTTCGACACCATCCTGCACATGCAATCGAAGCTGCTGACGCGGATACGCAACTGGGGCGTCATGCCGAGCTTGGCAGCCTCGGCGGTCAGCAGGGTATGCATTGAGCTGTCCAGGTGAGGCCCCACCATTTCATGGGCCAGCACTTCCTTGAAGGTCACACGCTCGCGATGTGCCAACGCATGCCCAACGGGCACTGCCAACGTCAGTTCGTCATGGCGGTACGGATAGGTTTCCAAGCCTTGGGTCGGGGTTTGCTCGGCGATGATCCCGAGCTCGGCACGCCCATCGGCGACCGCACGCACAACCGCTGAGCCGACGCGCTCCTCGATGTCGAATTTTATCGCGGGGTAGAACCGGGAAAAGCTCGCCAGATCCTGCGGCAGGAACTGGGACAGGGCTGAAGTAATGGCATGCAAGTGGATATGCCCTTTGACACCACTGGCGTACCCGCTCAGTTCGATGTCCAACTGGGCCATCGTTTGCTTGATCTGGCGGGCATGAAACAACAGCGACTGGCCTGCTGGCGTCAGCTCCACGCCCCTCGCGTTGCGCACCAGCAACGGCGAGCCGATCTGTGCCTCTAGCTCGGTGATGCGCTTGCTGATTGCTGAGACCGCCATGTGCTTGATGCGACTGGCGCGGGTGAGGTTACGCTCCTGCGCGACCGTGATGAAAAGATCAAGGCTGGTAAGGTCGTAGAGCACGGCATGAGTCCTCGTCATAGCCCACACAACTCCGGGCCGGCCATTCAAAACAGCCTCATTATTGATCTTTAGGTCACAAAAATACAGTCCATTACACTCTCACCGCCCCCTTTCCATGAGTCGAGAGTGGCACTGTGATGAGTGCACTCGCAGTGAAGCTGATAAATCTGGTTGGCTGTTTCCGTATCGCTTGGTGATACCGATCCGTATGCAGCAAATTGTGGGGAGCGCTCGCGACCCGCTTGCAAGAAACTGAGACACCTTTCATTATTGCTTTTGTGCAATCTCAAATACAATTAAAGCAGCCATCTTCACGCTGGCACTGCACAATCAGGAAAGCTGAATTCCATGAAAAAGAACATGATTACCCTGCTGCTGGCAGCCGCCCTGCCAACCGCGACTCTGGCTGGCTCCGCCCCCAAAGAACCAGAGTTGCTCTATGCGAGCCTTGGTGAGCGTATTCTCGCCTATCGAGTGGATCCCGACGCCGCAGAACTGCACCCGCTTGGAGAAACGCTGGCCCCGGCAAACTTGCAGTTCGCGGTGAAAAACTCGACAGGCAGCATGTTGTACGTAGTTTCCAGCAACGCTGGCAACGGTACCCTTGGCGCCAAGGGTGATACCCATGTGCTCCAGGCCTATCGCATCGACGCCGCCTCCGGCCGCCTGGTGCAGGTCGGAGAGAATGTGAAACTTCCAGAACGCCCCATCAATTTGGGGCTTGATCGCGGCGATCGGTTTGCCATCGTGGCTTACAACCAGTCAGCGACCCTAAGCGTCCACCCGATCGGTGCCGATGGCGGCGTCGGGAACGCCGTGGCTCAGGGCCAGGTTCCTCAGGCAGGCATTTTCACCCATCAGGTGACCTTCACTCCCGACGATCGATACGTGATAGCACTCGCCCGCGGCAACGATGCTGTCAAGCAAGTCCCGGATCAGCCTGGCAGCATCAACACCTTCTCGCTCGACGCACAGGGCTTGTTGCACAAGGTCTCCAGCCAGGCGATCGACCGGGGCATCGGCCCTCGCCACCTCGCTTATCACCCAAGTCAACCCTGGGTCTACATGGCGATGGAAAGGGGCAACAAGCTCTACATGTATTCACGCGACGCCGATGGTCGGCTGGCGGAGCGCCCCACTTATGTGAAAGACACACTGAAAAGTCTCGACAACATGGAGTTTCCGCGTCAGCGCGGTGGCGTGATCCAGGTGTCGCCAGACGGGCGCTTCCTCTACGTGAGCAACCGCGCCGACGCCGCTACCGAGCGAGACGGCAAGCGCGTCAACAATGGGGGGGAGAACAATATCGCAGTCTTCGCTATCGACCCCCTCACCGGCGAACCGCGTCGCATCCAGATTGTCGACGGCCACGGCATCGAAGCCCGCACCATGCAGGTGGACCCGTCCGGCAAGTTGCTGATCGTGGCCAACCAGCTGACCCAGTGGGTCAATGACCACGGCACGCTGCGCAAGGAACATTCGAACCTTTCGGTATTCCGTATCGAAGATTCAGGCAAGTTGCAGTTCGTGCGCAAATACGACATGGATGATGAGAGCAAATCGCTGCTCTGGATGGACATCTGAATCACGCCGAGCCCCGCATTGCGCGGGGCTCGATCGTTTTCAGTGGCCGGCAGCCAGGTCTTCGCGCACAGCGCGGGCCTGGTCGGCCGTCACGGCAGGCGCAGCGTTATCCCAGGTGTTACGAATGTACGTGGCCACCGCCGCCACCTGGCTGTCGTCCAGGCGCCAGGCAAAGGACGGCATGGACGGGCCGGTCGGCGCGGCATCGGTGGCAACCGCCTGAGCCCCTTCGAGCACCACACGCAGCACCGTGGCGGGGTCGTCCGCCAGTACCGCACCGGCATTGCGCAGAGACGGGAAAATCTTCTCCACACCTTCACCATTGGCCATGTGACAGGCCGAACAGTTGTCAGCGTACAACGCCTTGCCCGCCACCATCGCCTGGGTTTTCGAGTCCACGGACTTGGGCGATTTGAGTCCAGTGTCCAAGCTCTTGATGTAGGTGGCTATCGCGTTCAGGTCTTCGTGCTTCATGAACTGGGTGGAATGCATCACCACTTCGCCCATGGGCCCGGAGGCGGCCGAAAAGCGGTTGCGCCCGGTCTTCAGGTACTCGACCAATTCGGCATTGCTCCAGCCGCCGACGCCCCGGTATGCATCGCCCGTGATGGTTGGCGCCACCCAACCTTGCAAGGTGTAACCCTGCAGGTGACCGTCGGCGGTATCGCCGCCCAGCAGGTTTTTCGAGTTGTGGCAGGTGCCGCAATGAGCAAGGCCTTCGGCCAGGTAGGCGCCACGATTCCATTCAGCGCTCTTGCCTGGGTCGGGCTTGTACTCACCCTCCTTGAAAAACATCATGTTCCAGCCATACAGACTGGTCCTGACGTTGAACGGGAATGGCAACTGGTTGGCCACCACTTTGTTGTGGACCGGCGGCAAGGTGGCCAGGTAGGCACGGATCGCCAGCAGATCCTCGCGCTTGACCTTCGTGTAGGCCGTGTAGGGAAACGCGCCATACAGCAGTTCACCGTGGTGCCCAACGCCTTTCTGCAGGGCCTGCACGAACTGCTCGTCGGTCCAGGCACCAATGCCTGTTTCGCGGTCTGGGGTGAGGTTGGGCGCGACAAGCTTGCCGAACGGCGTCTCGATGGCCTTGCCGCCGGCCATCACTGGGCCGTGCTCGCTGGTATGACAGGCCGTGCAGTCACCCACAGTGGTCAGATAGCGGCCTTTTTCGATATCAGGGAAGAACGCGCTGTCCGCGTGGGCGGCAGCGGATAGCATGAGCGAAGCAGCCATTGCTGCGGTGGCTGTCCTAATCATGCGTGCACCAGCGGGCCAGGGTTCTTCAGGTACTGAGTGCGGATCGCATGCGCGGCCCAGTAAGCCAGTGCGCCCACCGTCGCGGTGGGGTTGTAGCCGGCATTCTGTGGGAAAGCAGAGCCGCCGATCACGAACACGTTGGGTACGTCCCAGCATTGCAGGTACTTGTTGACCACGCTGTCACGCGGGTTGTCACCCATGATCGCGCCACCGGTGTTGTGGGTACTCTGGAACGGCACAATGTTGTACGGCCCTTTCGCCGGCTTGGCCACGATCTGCCGTGCACCCATCGCGCGCGCCACGTCAGCGGCCTTGTCGGTGACGAAGGCGGACATTTTCAAGTCGTTCTCCGGGAAATCGAAGGTCAGCTGCATCATTGGGCGGCCGTGACGATCCTTGTAGGTAGGATCAATGCCCAGGTAGTTCGAGCGGGTCGGGTAGGAACTGCCCTGGGTGCGGACCACCGTAGTGCTCAGGTAGTGCTGCTTGGTCGCAGCCTTCCAGCCCTTGCCCCAGCGTGGCGTGCCCGGTGGTGTCATGCGGTTGCTGATCGGCCAGCCGCTGGTGACGTTGGACATGATGCAGGCACCGCCGAAGAAGCCCAGCCCCGAATGGTCGAAGTTGTCACCGTTGTACTCATCACAGGCCTGACCCACGCCACCACCGGCGATGAAGGGGTTGAAGTTCTTGTCGTCGAAGAACGCCTGCACGCTGGAGTTGGTCTGGTAGGCGTAGTTCTTGCCGATCAGACCGGTCTCGCTGACGGGGTCGTACGGCTTGCCAATGCCGGATGCGAACAGCAGACGTACGTTCGGTACCGAAAACGCCGTGAGGATCACCAGATCCGCAGGCTGCTCGTATTGCTGACCACTGGCATCGACATAGATCACGCCGACAGCGCGCTTGCCAGACGCATCCAGCTTGACCTGCAGCACTTCCGATTGCACCTGGGCCGTGAAGTTACGCCGACGCATCAGCGCCGGGATGATGTTGGTCTGCGGCGTCGACTTGGAGTAGTTGGCACAACCGCAGCGCGAGCAGTAACCACAATAGGTGCACGGCGCCATCGTGACGCCGTAGGGGTTGGTATAGACCTTGGAGGCATTACCGCTGGGCGTAGGGAAAGGCCGCAGCCCCATCTTCGCAGTGGCCTCGGCGAACAGCGTTGGCGCATAGGTCATGGGCATCGGCGGCAACGGGAATTCGCTGGAGCGATTGCCTTCGAACGGGTTGCCGCCCGGCTGGTACTGGCCGTTGAGCATGCCGGCCTTGCCACCGATACCGGCCATTTTCTCGAACTTGTCATAGAACGGTTCGAGTTCATCGTAAGTCACGCCCCAGTCACGAACCAGCAGGTCCTTGGGGATTGCCTTGGCACCATAACGTTCGGTCAGGTGCGAGCGCAGGACGAAGTCGGTTGGGTTGTAGCGCCAGGTCAGGCCGCTCCAGTGGGCGCCCGAGCCGCCCAGGCCGGTACCCAGCAGAAACGAACCGTACTCGCGCATCGGCAGCGCTGTCTGGCCGTAGGCATTGCGGAAGGTGTAGGTGTCCTCCGCGGCCGTGATCATCAATTCTTGCTGGATCACGTAGCGCAGTTCGTCCTGCACGTAGCCGGGGTTGAAATCGGTGCCGGTATCGCGCCATGGTCCGCGCTCGAACGCGACCACGTCCAGCCCTGCCTCGGCCATTTCGATCGCCATGATCGAACCGCACCAGCCCAGGCCGACAATCGCCACATCTTTCTTGGGTAACTTGATCATCTGACTCTTACACCTTCCAGTCTGGACGACCGGCAATACTCACGGGAGGGTTCGGATAGGTCTGTCCGTGCTTGTCGATCCAGTCCAGGTAGTCGTAGCGCGAGCCTGGGTAGCCGATCATTTTCCAGCTCACCATGTCGCGGTTACCGCCGTAAATCGGATCGGCGAAGAAGCCTTCCATCGTGCGCGACAGCAGCACTTCGAAGAATGCGCTGCCCTGAACGGCGTCGGGCAGCTCCACATGGCCGTTCTCCAACCCTCTCAGCAGCGCTTCGCGGTCGTGCGCGGCCAGTTGAGCGAACGGTTGGCCAAAGGCAGCCTTGCAGTGCTTGTCCAGTGCAGCCAGGCCCGCGCGCATCTGCTCGGCGGGTGTCAGCGGCGACTGCGGGCCTTGGGTAGGCAGCCCTTTGGCGAAAGGGCCTTGCAGGTACATGCGCGCCCCCTGCCCTTGCGGCCCGGACATCTGACGATCGATGTAAATGGCGCAACCGGCGTCTTTACCGCTCAGGCTCAATTCATCAGCAGGAATCAGCGTTTCTACGATGGCTTCCACCGCCAGCCGCTCCTGGTCGTTGAAGAACGTCCAGTTATGCGGGTTGATGTCGGCAGGCGGGTCAGCCGCGCCAGGTGTCCAGGGCAACGCTTGGCCACCGACGATGGTGGCAGCGTTGCTGAAGGACGAGCTCACCGCGATGAGCGTTCCGGCGCCCAGTAACTGGCGACGAGTGATCCCATTGGGTGTTTCTTTCATACAGGCCTCTCAGGACAATCACGAGCGGCCGGCATGTTAATGGATTTTGTAACATCAAAATACAAAATTTAAATTAATATTGCTCAGATCTGACCGGCAGCAGCGGGCTTGCCTCGGTTGATTCGACACCTGCGCAAAGCGTTTACCCTTGTAAAACAAGGGCGCCAGCATCACGGCGCATTTTCCAGCTATCCCATAAAGCTACCGCCGCAAGTACAGACACGCACACAAATGCAAACTGAAAATCCTGCACACTCGGAATCCCCGCGCTGCCGTGAGTGAGCATTGCCGCGCGCAGCAGCAACGCACCAATCGCGATTCCCAGCCCCATACTCAACTGAAACGCCATGCTGAACAGCGTGGATGCGTCCCGCATGTCGGCCGCAGGAATTTCGCAAAAGCCAACGTTGTTGTAGGCAGTGAACTGCAGCGAACGCGAGAGCCCTCCCATGAACAGCAGCAAGAGAACCAGGTGTTGGCTGCTTGATCTGTCAAGCAGCGCGCAGCCACCGATACACAGCACGCCCAACCAACCGTTGATCAGCAATACGCGCCGAAACCCCCAGCGCTTGAGTATCCCGGTGGTAAACACTTTCATCACCAGGTTGCCAGCAAACACAGCGATCATCAGGCTCCCTGCCGCGATAGCGGAGAAGCCGAACGCCAGTTGGAACATCAGCGGCAACAGGAACGGCAGTGTGCTGATACAGACCCTGAACAGCGAACCGCTGACGAATGTAAGGCGAAAGGTGGGAACACCCAGCACTGCAAGCTTCACCAGTGGCTCCGGTACCAGGCGCAGGTGACGCACGCCAATTGCGCCAAGCAACACTGCCGACAACAGCACAAGCGCTGCGACCCAACCCTGGGTACTCGCATGGCCCAGCATTTCGAAGGCTGATAGCAGCAGCACACAACTACCCGATACCCAAACGAAACCCAACCAGTCGAATGCGCCCCGGCTCCCTGCCCGATGATCATCGAGCAAACGGCTTGCGATGATCAGTGCGACAATGCCGACAGGCACATTCAGATAGAAAATCCAGGGCCAGGAAGCGTGCGTTACCAACAAAGCGCCCACCGGCGGCCCAAGCACGGGCGCCACCAGCCCAGGCACGGTAATGTAGCCAAGCGTTCTGACCAGGTCCTTCTTGTCGGTCGCCCTGAGCACCGCCAGCCGCCCCACGGGCACCATCAATGCCCCGCTTACGCCTTGCAGCACCCGTGCGGCTACGAACATCTCGAGACTTTGACTCAGACCACACAGCAGGGAAGACAAAGAAAACGCGGCAATAGCGACGGTGAAGGTGGTACGGGCGCCGAAGCGATCTGCTGCCCATCCGCTGAGGGGTATGAACGCAGCCATCGCCAGTAGATAGCAGCTCATGCCAATGCCGAGGTCGACCGGCTTGACGCCAAAGCTGCGCGCCATTTCCGGCAGCGCTGTGACAATCACAGTGGCATCGAGGTTTTCCATGAAGAACGTCGCCGCTACCAAAAAAGCAATTTGAGTTGATCGGTTCATGTCGCGTTGTCATTCCTGCCTGTGAATCAAGGTCACAGCTTAACCACCACAAATTGGAATAGAAAATTCATTAATGTAGGGTTAGGCATCTATTTCCGTGATGACTTACGCCATGAACCTGAAAGCCCTCAAATATGCAGTTGAAGTTGCCCATACGGGCAGCTTCACCCGCGCCGCTCAATGCCTGCATGTCGCGCAATCCGCGCTGAGCATGGCAATCGCACGCCTCGAACAGGAGCTCGGGGTTACCCTCTTCGAACGCAATGCCAGAGGCGTAACCGTCACGGCCGAGGGGGAGCGCTTTCTGCGGCGGGTGAACTTGACGCTGCAAGAGCTTGCCTGCGCCCGGCAAGAGTTAGGCGCGCTCAATCAATTGGCATCGGGTGAGGTGCGGCTCGGTTTTGCTCCCATGTTCGGGATGGGGCGCCTTCCGTCCTGGCTCGAACAGTTCCACCAGCGTTACCCAGGTGTACGCTTCAAGGCACTGGAAGGGGGCGGCCAGGAAGTGGGCTTGCGGCTGGAATCACGAGAAATCGACATAGCACTGATGAATGCCCGCAGGGTGAAACCCCACTGGCGCTCTGCGCTGGTCGACGCCGATGAACTGATCATCGGCGTATCGCCGACACATCCTCTGGCGCGGCATGACACCCTGTCGCCAGAATGCCTGCACGAACAGTCCATGGTACTACTCGACGGCCGCTTCGCTCAGCGCGTGATGCTGGATGAATACTGCAAGCTCCATGGCATTGCATTCCACACCGTGCTGGAAAGCAACGATGCACCACTGGTACTGCAAGCCGCTCAACGAGGGTTGGGCGCTACAACGATATTCCGCTCCAACATGCAGGCGAGTAGCGGCCTGACAGGCATTCCATTCGAGCCCCCTCAGCACTTGCAGTTCAGCCTTTGCTGGCGGGCCGACGAGCACCTTTCCTTGGCAAATCGGCGCTTCATCGAATTCGTCACGGGCACAATCCTGCCAGCCGATGCTCGCCATTGACCGGCTGAAAAATCATGCAGGCCTGGCGGCCTGAATGAGCTTCTGGGTTCAGGCTGCACTCCAGGGGAACAACCCAAACGCCATGCTCACCAGCATGATCACCATGCACAGGGCAAACGCCCACTTGAGCGTGTATTTCTGGTGGTCGCTGAACTCCACGCCAGCCAGGCCGCAGAGCAGATAAGTCGAAGCCACCAGCGGGCTGAGCAGGTGGATCGGCTGGCCGACCAGCGAAGCCCGGCCGATTTCGGCGTGGGTAATGCCGTACACCTCGGCCGCCTTGGCCAGTACCGGCAGCACACCATAATAGAAGGCATCGTTGGACATGAAGAACGTCCCCGGAATACTGGCCAGTGCAGTGATCGGCGCCATGTATGGGCCCCACTCCGCCGGCAGCATGTTGAGGAAGCTCTTGGACATCGCATCCACCATGCCGGTACCGGACAGAATGCCGGCGAGAATCCCTGCCGCCAGGAAGATCGCGATCTGGTTGAGCGCGGTCGGCGCATGCGCGGAGATACGCCGACGCTGGTCCTGAATGTGCGGGTAATTGATCACCAGCGCGCATGCGAAGGCGACCATGAACAGGATTGCCAGTGGCAACAATTCCATTACCAGGCCAGCCATCAGAGCGACGGTCAGCGCAGCGTTCAGCCAGAACAGCTTTGGTCTGCGCAGTTCGGCATCTTCATCAGACAGTGAAGGCGAACCAACATCATCCTCATCGAATGTAGCGCTAGTCGAGCCAAGCGGTTGCGTCAGCTTGCCGAGCCGCTGGCGCTCGCGGGTACCGATGAACCAGGCCAGCAGCAGTACGCCGAGAAAACTGATGATCAGCGTCGGAATCAGCGGCAGAAACAGATCGGCAGTGTCTACCTGCAGCGAAGCGGCGGCACGCGCCAGCGGCCCGCCCCACGGAAGCAGGTTGGTGACACTGGCCGCAAGGATCACCACGCAGGTCAACGCCAGCGGATCCAGGCGCATGCGCTTGAACAACGGCAACATGGCCGTGACCGTGATCATGTAGGTGGTCGAACCGTCACCGTCGAGCGACACCAGGCCTGCCAGCAATGCGGCGAACACCACGGCCTTCATCGGATCGCCACCGATCAACTGGATGAATTTCTTGATGATGGGATCGAACAGGCCGGTATCGAACATCAGGCCGAAGTAGAGAATGGCGAACATCACCATGATGGCTGTTGGCGCGACCTTGCGCAGGCCTTCGATCATCATGTCGCCCATGTCCGGGCCAAAGCCCCCGATCAGCGCGAAAAGGATCGGCACCGTGGTCATGGCCACCAGAGGTGACAGGCGCTTGGTCATGATCAGGGCCATGAAGGTCACGATCATGCCATATCCGAGGAACGACAGCATTTGTACCACCTTGACTTGAAATACAATTATTATTGTGTGTCTACGCCGTGAATGTCGCGCCTGGGTCGACGGTGAAAAACGCCGGCGGTGCCTGAACCGCCTTCAGCGCGACCAGGCATGCCAGGCAGATTCACCCTGCGCACCCCCGGTCGAACTTGAAAAATACCAACGTGCACCTGAGCATCTACAAGCGCAAATGAGCCTGCCTAAGCATCAAGTAGTCGCTTCATCTTGAGCACCGCGCTGTCTGGCGTCGTCAGAATTGGAGTGTCTGTAAGCTCAGCGCAGCCGCTGGCCGCAGAGGTCATCGAGAACTGGGCGAAACAGATGACATCGGCATCGGCAAGCGGCGAGATCATCTCGCCAATCAGTCGGTCATGCTTGGCATGATCCCCTTGATGGAGGGCTTCGATGGCAGCCGGGCTGACGGCATGCTGCAACTGGACTTGCTTGCCCTGAGCACTGGCAGCCGCCATCAACTCCTCTGTCATCGAATCGATTGCCGGAGGGAAGGTTGCCAGCAACACTACCCGCTCACCATGCTCCAATGCTTCTTCGAGCATCGCTTCGTTGGGTTTCAGAACGGGTATATCCATGCCCTTCTTGCAGGCATCGATCGCCTCGCCGAATGCCGAACATGTAAACAGGATGCCATCAGCCCCTGCTCCGCGCGCATACCGCGCTAGTTCAAGGAACCGATGCTTGAGCGGCTCGGTGACGGAGCCTGCGCTGCGCAGATCACGCGAGAGGGAATCTTCCAGCAAGTTGCACAGTTCGGCTTCTGGCCACAGCCGCGCAAAGGCATCGTTGATCGGCGCGACCGCCACGGGGGTGGCATGTATCAGAAAAACACGTTTCGCCGCCATCATGCTGCCCCCTCGTCGAACGGCGCATCGAGCACCAGTACACCATCCTCGTCGGCAAACAATTGATCGCCTTCAGCAATCACCTGGCCGGCAATGGTCACACTCAGACCTAGCTGGCCTTCATTGCGCTTGGTCGACTTTGCGGGGGTCACGCCCAGCGCCTTGATTGCAATCGGCAAGGTACGCAATACAGCCTTGTCACGTACGTAACCATAGACCAGCACACCCGCCCAGCCGTGGCGCAACAGATCTTCAGCGATATGATCGCCGAACAGGGCGCAACGGTCACTGCCCCCGCCATCGATCACCAGCACCTTGCCCGCGCCGGGGGTGGTACTCAACTCCTTGATACGCGAGTTGTCCTCGAAGCATTTCACGGTAACAGCGCGGCCTTGAAAGCCTGCCTGCCCCCCCAGATCCTGGAAAATCGGCAACAGCACCTTTGCCCTGGCGCCGAATTCGTCGCACAGATCAGTCGTCTTGATACTCACCGCATTCACTCCGTTAGTCGTAGACAAAACAAATGTTGCATAAATTGGTTTTACATGCAATAAAATGCAAAGCGCCCGGATCACCAGCGAGAGCTGCTACCGGAGACAGCATCGGTCGGACGACAGTCGATCGCTCCGATGATTGTACTTCGTCGCTTTAACGTACACCCTGTGGCGCTGACGACGAGCCGCTTCATCTACGAACAAAAATGCTTAGGAGAGTGTGATGCGTATTCTGGTTCTTCCCTGCGATGGTATCGGTCCTGAAATTGTCGAGTCCTCGATGTCGGCACTGCAGGCCGTCAACAAGAAATTCGACCTGGGCCTGAGCTTCGATTATGACGACGTCGGCTTCGTCAGCCTGGAAAAGTACGGCACCACCCTGCGTGACGAGGTGCTGGAAAAGGCCAAGACCTACGACGGCATCATCCTGGGCACGCAATCCCATGCTGATTACCCGGCACCGGAAAAAGGCGGCCGTAACGTCTCGGCTGGTTTCCGCATTGGCCTTGACCTGTATGCCAACGTTCGCCCGGCGCGCACCCGCCCGTTCATTGAATCGAACATGAAACCAGGCAAGAGCATGGACCTGGTGATCATGCGCGAAGCAACCGAAGGTTTCTATCCGGACCGCAACATGTCTCGCGGCTGGGGCGAAGTGATGCCTTCCCCGGACATGGCGCTGTCGACCCGCAAGATTACCCGCCACTGCAGCGAGCGTATCGCCCGCCGCGCCTTCGAACTGGCCATGAAGCGCAACCGCAAGGTCACCGCCATCCACAAGGCCAACAGTTTCCACATGACCGACGGCCTGTTCCTGGAGTGCGTACGCAACGTTGCCAAGGACTTCCCGGAAGTCAAACTCGACGACCTGCTGGTTGACGCCTCCACCGCCCACCTGGTGCGCAGCCCGGAGCGCTTCGACGTACTGGTCGCCACCAACTTCTACGGCGACATCATCAGCGACCTGGCCAGCGAGCTGTCCGGCAGCCTCGGCCTGGCCGGTTCCACCATGCACAGCGATATCCACTGCTGCGCACAAGCCCAACACGGTTCGGCCCCGGACATCGCCGGCCAGGACAAGGCGAACCCGGTTTCGATGATCCTGTCGGTCGCGATGCTGCTGCAGTGGATGGGTGAGCAGCATGCCAAGCCTGCACTGGGCGAAGCTGGCAAGGCCATGGAGCAAGCGGTCGACGCCGTGCTGGAAGATCCGGCCAAGCGCACCGCCGACCTGGGTGGCAAGCTGGGTTGCCGCGCCTTTGGCGAGGCCGTCGCCGCCGTCATCGCTGGCTGATCGACACACCAGCCCTGAAGCAGAAGCTTGCCCGCGCTGTCGTCAGCTTGCCCGCCACCTGCGGGTCGAGATTGACGCCATCGCGGGCAAGCCCGCTCCCAACAGGAGCGCCATCCCCGTCTGACTGGAGTACCCGGCCGTGAACCAACCTCTACTCGGCTGCATCGCCGACGACTTCACCGGTGGCACCGACCTTGCCAGCATGCTGGTCCGTGGCGGCATGCGCACCCTGCAGGTAATCGGCGTGCCTGAAGGCCCGATCGACGCAGATGTCGACGCCGTGGTCATCGCCCTCAAATCCCGTACCCTTCCCGCTACTGAAGCGGTGGAGGAATCGCTGGCTGCGCTCGCCTGGCTCAAACAAGCCGGTTGCCGCCAGTTCTTCTTCAAATACTGCTCCACGTTCGATTCCACCGCCCAAGGCAACATCGGCCCCGTCGCCGACGCCCTGCTCGAGGCCCTGGACACCCCATTCGCCCTGGCCTGCCCTGCCTTCCCCGAGAACCAGCGCACGCTGTTCAACGGCTACCTGTTCGTCGGCGATGTACTGCTCAGCGAATCGGGCATGCGCAACCACCCGTTGACGCCCATGACTGACGCCAACCTGGTGCGCGTGCTGCAGCAGCAGACTTCACGCAAGGTCGGCCTGGTGCCTCACTCCATCGTCAACCAGGGCACCGGCGCTGTGCGCCAGGCATTCTCCAATGTTCAGACAGAAGGCTGCGGCTACGCCATCGTCGATGCCACCAGCAACCTGGACCTCAAAGTGATCGGCGAAGCGGCGGCTGACCATGTGTTGATCACCGGCGGTTCGGGCGTGGCCATTGGCCTGCCGGACAACTTCAAGCGCGCCGGGCTCCTGCCGGATGCCTCATCCGCCGCCGATCTGCCGCCTGTCGACGGTCTCTCGGCTGTACTGTCCGGCAGTTGCTCGGTGGCCACCAATGGCCAGGTTGAACACTGGCAGCAGAGTGGTCGCCCAAGCTTTGCCTTCGACCCGCTGCGCCTGGCTGACGGCCATGACCAGGTCAGCGAAGCACTGGAGTGGGCGCGCCCGCTGCTGCAGCAAGGGCCGGTGCTGATTTACGCCAGCGCCAGGCCCGAAGCAGTCAAAGCCGTGCAGGCACGCCTGGGCGTCGCTGCCGCTGGCGAGATTGTGGAACACGCGCTTGCGCAAACTGCCTTGGGCTTGCAGGATCTGGGCGTCAACACCTTTGTTGTGGCGGGTGGCGAAACATCCGGCGCCGTGGTGAAAGCGCTGGGCGTTGAAGCGCTGCGCATAGGCGCATCGATCGATCCGGGTGTGCCATGGACCCTGGGCCTGGGCCAACGCCCAGTGGCACTGGCGCTGAAATCCGGCAACTTCGGTACCCGTGACTTCTTCAGCAAAGCGTTGGAGATAGCGCCATGAACGAGAACAAGGAACGGGAACAAATCGTTCTGCTGGGCAAGTCCATGTATGACCGTGGCCTGACTCATGGAGGCACCGGCAACATCAGCGTGCGCCTGGACGATGGCTGGTTGCTCACACCTACCGGTTCTTCCTTGGGCCGACTGGATCCGGCACGCCTGACCAAACTTGACTGGGACGGCCGGCACATCAGCGGCGACAAGCCCTCCAAAGAGCTCATGCTGCACTTGGCGATGTATCAGGAGCGCCCCACCAGCGGCGCCGTGGTGCATCTGCACTCCACACACTCGGTGGCCGTTTCGGTACTCGATGGCTTGGACCCCGATGATCTGTTGCCCGCCATCACGGCCTACTACGCCATGCGCGTCGGCAAGTTGCCGCTGGTGCCGTACTACGCCCCGGGCGATCCGGCCCTGGCCGAAGCGGTGCGGTCATTCTCCAGCAAACACCACGCCATGCTCCTTGCACATCATGGCCCGGTGGTGGCCGGCAGCGACCTGAACGCGGCTGTCGATGCCACCGAAGAACTCGAGGCAACGGCGCAACTGTTCCTGCTGATTTTCCAGCACAAGTTCAAGACGCTGACCCCCGAGCAAATCGCCGAACTGCGACGCCTTTATCCACTGAAGTGAAGAGCCCATGCTTGCAAGCCTGAAAACCTGGTGGGCCACCCCCCTGGTAGGCATCGTCGGCGCACTGCTTGCCAGTGCAGCGCACTGGCCACTGCCCTGGATCATCGGCTCGATGCTGGCGGTGATCTTCGTGCGCTGCGGCGGGTGGCTGATCGCCGAAATACCCAATGGACGAAAATCAGGCCAGTGGATGATCGCTACGTCCATCGGCCTGCATTTCACCCAGCCGGTATTGCAGGAGATTGTCAGTCACTTCCCCATGATGCTCGCCGCAGCGTTCCTGACCTTGGTGCTGGCACTAATCGGTATCGCAGTGATGCGCCGGCAGGGTATGGACTTGACCACTGCCTATTTCGCCTTTATGCCGGCCAACTTCGCCGAGATGATCCAGCTGGGTATGCGCTATCGCGCCGACGTCAGCCAGATCGCCGCCGCGCACAGCATTCGCTTGGTGTTGATCGTGCTCAGCGTGCCGCCGGCGATGTTCCTGCTGATGCACATGAGCCCTGGCACCGTGGAGCCGCGGCCGCCAGCCGAGTGGCAGTGGCTCGGGCCAATGCTCGCAGGCGGCGCACTGGTGGCGCTGCTGTGGAAGCGCCTGGGCCTGCCCAACCCCTGGATGTTCGGCCCCATGGCCCTGTGTGCAGCCGTGACGGCAGCGTTCGACCTGCGCACAGCCCTGCCGGTTGAGCTCAGCCAATATGGCCAGCTGATGATCGGTTGCGCCCTGGGCAGCTTCTTCGACCGCGGCTTCTTCCGCCGCTCGCCGCTGTACCTGGTCAAAGTGGTGGTATTCACCCTATCGATGATCGCCAGCACCTTTCTGTTCGCCTGGGGGTTTGGCTGGTTGACCAGCATGCCAGTGTTGTCGCTGGCACTGGGCATGATGCCTGGCAGCAGCACCGAGATGTACCTGACCGCCGAAGCCTTGCACCTTGGGGCGGGCATGGTAACGGCGATGCAGATCATGCGCCTGGTAGTCGTGATGCTGTGCGCCGAGCCTGTCCTCAAGTTCTGGCTGGCGCGCCAGAACGCGAGGATTGCTCCCGAGCAGCCAGAGGATGCTGACTGAGCCGCGCTAGAGCGCAGGCACTTCGCTTTCGAGCTGTTGGGCTGGCGACTGCCCTGCCCGACGCAGCTCGAGGATGGGCGATTTGCGCGCGAACGAACCACTGAGGTGACGCTTCATCAGGTGCGCAGCCTCCAGGTTATTCCCCTCTTCCACCAGTTCGATCATCCGCAAGTGCTCGGCGCACTGGGTATACAAGCGCTTGCGGTCGATCATGGAGCGGTACTCGAGCAGCCGCCGCATATTGTTCAACTGCTTGAGAATCATGTGATACAGCGGATTGCCAGACAGCTTGATCAAGTCCTCATGGAAACGAATGCCAGACTTGAGCAGGACATCGGCTGGCAGCGTGTCGATGCCACCCGAAAGCAGGTCTTTCTGCTCCTTCTTCAACCGTCGCAGCACTTCCAGGTCGTAGTGAAAATCGCTTTCCAGCAGGGCCGCCGGCTCGATCAGCGAACGGACCTTGTAGATCTGCTGCAGCGTCTCGGGGGTTTTCGCCACATCCAGAAACCGCCAGCCGTAGCCGGGCTTGGGCTCCGCCCAGCCGACCTTGGCCGCACGGTTCAGGATGTCGATGACCTGGAACTTGGTCAGATCGTATCGTTCGCGCAGGTACTTTTCGGTGACCTCAGCGGGTATCGCGTCGTTCAGCCAATCTTCGGAAAGCTTGTAGTACTCCGGCGGTTCTTCGTTGGCCGTGATCTCGTCCAGTGCTTCGCCGGCACCTTCCGGAATGCCGATCACGAAGAAACCGCGATTCGGAAACTGCTCCAGCACGCCCTGTTCAGCCAGCACGGTCAGCGCCTCACGGGCTGGAGAGCGCGAGACATGAAAGTCATCGGCGACTTTCTGCGCGCTCAAATGGGAGCCGGTACTGATATCGCCAAGCTGGATCTTGTGCCTGATGTCGAAAACGATACGCTGGACGAGGGTGCTGGATGCCATAGCAATGAACCAAAAGTGAAGAAGCCTGGATAAGCGGCGACCAATTCATTGATTATCGGCGCCAACAAGTGCAAGTATACGCGAAGTTGCCAGCGCTTCGTCAGGTCCGCGTCAGTGGGCAATCATGCGAAATTGTCGCACCAGATCACTGAGTTCAAGGGCAAGACGTGCAAGCGACTGGCTTGCCGCGCAAGTCTGCAAAGCACCTGCAGATGTCTGCACGGACAATTCCTGAATCGCCAACAGGTTGCGGTCGGTACTTCTGGCCACCTCCGTCTGCTCGGCTGCCGCACTGCTGATAACCTGGTTTCGCTCGTTGATTCGCTCGCTGCTCGAGAGCAACGTCTGCAGCGCCATGCTTGCAGCTTCGGCCAAAGCCAAGGTCTCCTGCGTACGGCTTGTGCTCGCGTGCATCGTGTGCACCGCAATGCTGGTTTCCTGTTGCATGGCAGTGATCATGGACTCGATCTCGCGCGTCGATTGCGCCGTGCGATGAGCCAGGCCGCGAACTTCGTCGGCAACCACCGCGAACCCACGCCCTGCCTCGCCTGCCCGTGCGGCCTCGATGGCAGCATTGAGAGCCAGCAAGTTGGTTTGCTCGGCGATGGTGCGAATCACATCCAGCACCCGACCAATACCCTGCGCCGCCTCACTCAAGCCCTGCACCTGATCGGCACTGGCCAGCACTTCGCGTATCAATTCATTGAGCGACAGCAACGCATCGTCCATCTTATGCTTGCCCGCGAGCGCAGTCTCCCGCGCATCGCGGGTAAGCTGCGAGGCCTGCGCCGCATTGTGCGCCACCTCTTCGGTGGCACTGGTCATCTGGGTCACCGCCGTAGCCGCCTGCTCGATTTCAGCGTGCTGCAACTGGTTGTCCCGGCGGCCCTCTTCGGTAACTGCGGTCAACTCTTCGGCGGCCGCAGCCAATTGGGTGGAGGATCCGTCAATTTGCCGCAGCGTCTGCTGCAGGCTCGATTGCATGTGCTGCAGTGCTTGCATCAGCCGGGTCGCCTCGTCATTGCCGGTTGGCACAATGGCCTGCGTCAAATCGGACCTGGCGATCCTCTCGGCGACCTGAAGCGCGTACCTGAGGGGCGTGGTGATGCTCCTGGTGAGCAACCAGGCAATCAATATGGTGCATACGCAAACCAGCAGCAGCACCAGGAGAACCCCTTTCACCGCGCGGGCATAGGCGGCCTCGGACCTCAGACTGGCCTGTCGGGCACCGGCGTCCGCCTGTTCGATCAGGGCATCGAACTCGCGTGTCATTTCGTCATAGGCATCACGCACGGACATCAGATAGGCACGCGCTCCGGCCTTGTCTCCGGTACGGGACACCGCCAGCAGGGCATCATGGTGTTTGGCATACACCTCGAGGCTATGAACGAATGCCCGCATCCCCTGCCGTTCCTGATCGGTCTGCAACAACTGCGCATAACGCTGCATCTGCTCCCGAACCTGCTGTAAACGGCCCGCCGTACGCTCTTCGTAAGTCTGCATCTGCTCAGGGCTGACCGACAAAATGTGTTGCATGGATCCCATTCGGTATCGATTGAGGGCCGCATTGGCAGTGCCCAAGGCCCGCACACGCTGTAGCCAATTGTCCTTGATATCGAGCGCTTCGGCCTGAACTTCATGGATCTGCTGGAGTGCAAAAGCGCCCAGCAAGGCGCTCAGGAGTGCCAGGCAGGCAAATCCGAGGGCAGCCCGTGGCCCTACTGCAATCATTCTGACATTCATCAAACTTTGTAATCCTTGATTCGCGGCGGGATTGAACTGCGGCAGCTTGAGCCGATACCAGGCCTGCGCGCAGCCCTGGTATCGATCGACTCCCCATCAGATGAGTCAGAGCAGCTCGAGCGGGTATTCCACGATTACCCGAACTTCATCCACGTCCCCTTCAGCCTGGGCTTCGTTGGCCCGGTGCGTGGTATGCCGCAGGCGCAGCGAGAGGTCCTTGGCCGCGCCGGACTGCACGACATAGCGCAGGTCGAGGTTACGTTCCCAATGTTTGCCATCCTCACCTTGCAGCCCCGCGTACCCCCCGAGAGGATCGGCTTTGCTGCCATCGATGTGATCACCCCTGAGGTAGCGGGCAGAAAACTTCAAACCTGGTACACCGTAACCTGCGAAATCCAGGTCGTAACGTACCTGCCAGGAGCGCTCGTTGGCGCCGTTGAAGTCAGAGTAGTTGACCGAGTTCGAGAGAAAGATCGAATCACCCCCGACGAAGTCGAACGGGGTGTCGCCGTCGACCTGCTGGTGGGCAAGTGTCAGCTTGTGGGCGCCGAAGGTGTAACCCAGTGCAAGGCTGTAAGTGGTGTTGTCGATCTCCCCCTGCAGAGCTTTGCCCGTGTCACGGGTTCGATACAGGTTCGCATCTAAGTCCAGTGCCTGGGTATCGGTCATTGACAGCACATAATTCAGGTTGCCGTAATACTGATGCCAGGTCTCCTCGAAATCTGACGCGTACAAGCTGGCGCTGAGCTGCTTGCTGAGTGCGTAGGTCCCACCGACGAAATCGATGGATCGTCCTATGCGTCCCTCACCATAGTTGAGATAAAGATCGCCGTCCTGATTGCTCGAGTTACGTAGCTTGTAGGCAGTGAAATGGCCGGCCTGCAAGTCAAGGTCTTCGATCTCCTTGCTCTGCAGCAAAAAGCCTGTCGCCGTCTCGGGCAACAAGCGGGAATCGCCGGTTGCGAAAACGGGGACTTCAGTACGCATGTTGCCATAGCGCAATTCGGTATTGGACACACGCACCTTCACAGCAGCGCCAGCACTGGAATAGTCGTCCTCTGGCCGATCATCGCTGTCTACCGGCAGCAGGCCTGCGCCTGAGCGTCCCCGCCCACTATCCAGCTTGAGCCCCAGCAACCCGAAGGCATCCACGCCGAAGCCCACAGTGCCCTGAGTGAACCCCGACTCGTAGAACGCCATGATGCCGTGCGCCCACTCCTCCCGATAACTCTGGTCCCCGGGAGCTGCGTCACGGAAGTCGCGATTGAAGTAGAAGTTGCGGTTGAGCAAACGAAGGCCGCTGCCCTCGATGAAACCCTCTGATTCTGACTGCTCCGAAGCCTGCGTCATGGCGCAGGCGAGCGAGACGGCAAGCGCGGTGAAACCTTGGGTTACTGGATGCATCTTCAAATTTTCCTGGTTTAGAAATTGGTGCCCATGCCTGCCATTGCCGGGCTTTTTTGTTGTGGATCTAAACAAGCCATGCGCCACGCGGACGCAACCTCGACACGGGGAAGGCGCTGGCAGGCAGTGCCAGAAAGGACCGCTCGCCCGTGCGACGAGCCCCAAAAATAACATTGCATTTATAAGTGTCAATATGCCAATCTTTCTTCGGCAGACAAACCACCTTCCATGGCTGCCCTGGCAGTCACTCAATGCCGCTTTATTTCGTAATAAAGCTGTGAATGCTGAGTTTTTTGCTCGGCTGGAGCGGTCCGCCATGCGATTGTTATGATTGCCTTTTTACACATACAAGTACGCTTTAAAGGAATCTGAGCCATGCAGCGAAGAACAAAAATAGTTGCCACCCTTGGACCTGCCACCGAGTCGCCAGAAGCGATCGAGGGCCTGATCAAAGCCGGAGTGGATGTCGTCCGCCTCAATTTCTCGCATGGTTCGGCTGACGAGCATCTGGCCAGGGCGGAGCGGGTACGCGAGATGGCGCGCAAGCATGGCCGCTTCGTGGCGATCCTGGCTGACCTGCAAGGCCCGAAGATCCGTATCGCCCGCTTCGCCGAAGGCAAGGTGTGGGTGCAAAAGGGCCAGCGCTTCATCCTCGACGCGAAAATGGACAAGCACGCCGGCACCGCCGAAGCGGTCGGTATCGACTACGAAGCCCTGATCAACGACAGCAACGCGGGTGATATCCTGCTGCTCGACGACGGGCGAATCGAATTGCAGGTGCTGGAAGCCCACGCCCATCACCTGGTCTGCGAGGTGCTGATTGGCGGCGCACTGTCCAACAACAAGGGCATCAACCGCAAAGGCGGTGGTCTTTCAGCCTCGGCCCTGACAGACAAGGATCGCGAAGACATTCGCACCGCAGCCATGATGCAAGTGGATTATCTGGCCGTGTCGTTCCCTCGCGATGCTGCGGACATGCACCTTGCCCGCCGGCTCATGCAGGAAGCCGGGGG
Source organism: Pseudomonas sp. NPDC089422 (assembly GCF_044749405.1). Taxonomy (NCBI): domain Bacteria; kingdom Pseudomonadati; phylum Pseudomonadota; class Gammaproteobacteria; order Pseudomonadales; family Pseudomonadaceae; genus Pseudomonas; species Pseudomonas sp. NPDC089422. The sequence goes on along the minus strand of NZ_JBIVHW010000007.1, from coordinate 207,786 downwards.
TGAAGCGGGCCTGATCGCCAAGATTGAACGCGCGGAAACTGTCGCTGATCGTCAGGTACTCGATGCCATCATCGAAGCCTCGGAAGGCGTGATGGTGGCCCGGGGCGACCTCGGTGTGGAAATTGGTGATGCCGAACTGGTGGCGGTGCAAAAGCTGATCATCGACCGCGCGCGCTCGCTCAATCGAGTCGTGATTACCGCGACCCAGATGATGGAAACGATGATCACGCAATCCATGCCCACCCGCGCGGAAGTGTTCGATGTGGCGAACGCCGTGCTCGACGGCACCGACGCCGTGATGCTGTCTGCCGAGACTGCTGCCGGCGCTTACCCGGTGCAGACGGTTGAAGCGATGGTGCGCATCATTGCCGGCGCCGAACGCCACCCTCAGGCCCAGCGCTCCAAGCACCGTATGGACGAAGTGTTCCAGCGCATCGACGAGACCATCGCGCTGTCAGCGATGTACGCCGCCAACCACCTGAACGGCGTCAAGGCCATCATCAGCCTGACTGAAAGCGGCGACACCCCGCGCCTGATGTCGCGTATCCGTTCTCACCTGCCGATCTACGCCTGCTCCGACAATCCGCGCACGCAGACCCGCGTTGCCTTGTTCCGAGGCGTGCAGACCCTGCCATTGCGCACCGAACACCTGTCGTTCGAGCAAGTGCATCAGCGAGCTGTCGAGGCTCTGGTTGAAAAAGGTGTGGTCAACGCCGGTGACCACGTGCTGATTACACAGGGCGATCACGCCCACGCTCAAGGCGGTACCAACACCTTGCGCGTGTTGCGCGTAGGCGACGAAATCTGCTGAGCACGAGGATGTTGCGCACATGACCCAGTCGATACAAGACGCTGAACAGGTTCACCCGGCCGAAGAAACATGGCCGCGTGACTTCGATATCCGCCAGCAATACGCAGAGCAGCAGGAACTGCTCACTACAGCCAGCGCACAAGAGACCGCCACCGTGACAGATAACGACGCCAGCATCGCCCAAATCATCGCCCGCGAAATCCTGGATTCGCGTGGCAACCCCACGGTGGAAGCGCAGGTGACGCTCGCTGGTGGCCAACGAGGCGTAGCAAGCGTGCCGTCAGGTGCGTCGACCGGCAGCCGAGAAGCGCTTGAACTGCGTGATGGTGGCAAGCGTTATCACGGCAAAGGCGTACTGAACGCCGTCGGGCACATCAACCTGACAATCGCTGACCAGCTGCACGGCATGAATGCCAGCAATCAGCGCGCTATCGACCAAGCGCTGATTGATTTGGACGGTACAGAGAACAAAGGCAAGCTTGGGGCCAATGCCATTCTGGCGGTTTCCCTGGCCACTGCCAAAGCTGCGGCTCAGTTCAACGGCCAGGAACTGTACGAGTACTTCGCCGCGTTACATGGCACTCCCGGCCAGTTCAGCATGCCAGTGCCCATGATGAACATCATCAACGGTGGCGAACACGCCGACAATAATGTCGACATTCAGGAGTTCATGATTCAGCCGATTGGTGCTACGAGCTTCCGCGAAGCACTGCGCATGGGCGCCGAAGTGTTCCATACCCTGAAGAAAGTCCTGTCCGAGCGCGGCCTGAATACCGCAGTGGGAGACGAGGGTGGTTTCGCACCATCGCTCGACTCCAACGAGCAAGCCTTGGTGGTGATCCGGGAGGCCATTGAGCGAGCTGGCTATCAAGTGGGCGTCGATATCAGCATGGCGATGGATTGTGCGGCCTCCGAGTTCTTCGAAGACGGTGAGTACGTACTGGCCGGGGAGAACAAACGCTTCTCCAGCGCCGGCTTCACCAAGTACCTGAGCCAGTTGCGCGACCGGTACCCGATTCTGTCGATTGAAGACGGCATGGATGAAAGCGACTGGCAGGGCTGGGCACTGCTGACCCAGGCGCTGGGCGAGCGCACGCAATTGGTCGGTGATGACCTGTTCGTCACCAATCCGTCGATCCTGCGCGAGGGTATCGCCCAGGGCGTCGGCAACGCCATCCTGATCAAGTACAACCAGATCGGCACGCTCAGCGAAACCCTCGATGCCATTCGCCTCGCCCAACAGGCCGGCTACAACGCGGTGATTTCTCACCGTTCTGGTGAAACCGAAGACACCACCATCGCCGACCTTGCGGTGGGCACCCGGGCCGGGCAGATCAAGACTGGCTCACTGTGCCGTTCCGACCGTGTAGGCAAATACAACCGGCTGCTACGCATCGAAGAAGCCCTGACAGGCGAGGCGCCCTACTGCGCCGCAGCACTGCTCGCAGACCGTGGCTGACGCAGGAGATCGCAGATGAACGAAAAACTTGTAATCGCCAACTGGAAAATGCACGGCACTCGCACCGCGAACGCCCAGTTGATCAGTGGACTCTTGCCCGCACTGCAGGGGCTCGAGGGCGTGCAAATTGCCATTTGCCCACCGCTGCCTTACCTGGCCCAGGTTTCCGACCTGCTGGGCGAAACCCCAGTTGCCCTTGGAGCACAGAATCTCAGTGAGCGTACCGAGGGTGCCTTTACTGGAGAGGTCAGCGGAGAAATGCTCGCAGACCTGGGTTGCAACTACGCACTGGTTGGCCACTCCGAGCGCCGCAGCCTGTATGGCGAAACCGATGCGCTGGTCGCCATGAAGTTCGAAGCGGCGCTGCGCGCGAACCTGGTCCCGGTGCTGTGCCTGGGCGAAACCATCCACCAGCGCCGTGCTGGCAACACCAACGCCGTGATCGGCGCACAGCTGCGCACCGTCCTGCACCAGGTCGGTATCGCACAATTGGCGCGGGGCGTTATCGCCTACGAGCCGGTGTGGGCAATCGGCACGGGCGAAACCGCAACGCCAGCCCAGGCGCAAGCGGTCCATCGCTACATCCGTCAACTGCTGGCCGAGCACGATCCCGTGGCTGCTGCTGACATCCCCCTGCTCTATGGCGGCAGCGTAAAGGCCGACAACGCCGCGCAGCTGTTCGAGCAAGCCGATATCGACGGCGGACTGATCGGTGGCGCTTCGTTGGATCCTGCAGCTTTCGGCGCGATTTGCAAAGCTGCCCAAGCCTGACATCCCCCGCGCAAAGTGCGCCTCAGACAAGAAACATAAAAAGGTAGAAGCATGAATACGATTTCCCCTCTCGGTACCCTCTTCCCCATCACCGAGCAAGTACCCGAAGCTTATCGACTTGGCGAGCCGATCGAACAGCGCGAGTACCTGGTGGATGGCCATCTGCGTCATTGGGGCGGCTCCATGGTAACCGTACGCAGCCCGGTCTACTTGGCGGACAGTGGCGAAGATCGCCAGGTGATATTGGGCAGCGCGCCTTTGCTGGACGCCAACACCGCACTGGTCGCGCTGGATGCTGCGGTCAAGGCCTACGACAACGGCCAGGGCACATGGCCGACCATGCGCGTGGCCGAGCGCATCCAGCATGTCGAAACCTTCCTCGCCAGCATGCGCAAACAGCGCGAGGCAGTGGTCAAGCTGCTGATGTGGGAAATCGGCAAGAACCTCAAGGACTCCGAAAAAGAGTTCGACCGTACCTGCGACTACATCGTAGACACCATCAACGCCCTGAAGGATCTCGACCGCCGCTCCAGCCGCTTTGAACTGGAGCAAGGCACCCTGGGCCAGATTCGCCGCGTGCCGCTGGGCGTCACCCTGTGCATGGGCCCGTACAATTACCCACTGAACGAAACGTTCACCACGCTGATCCCAGCATTGATCATGGGCAACACCGTGGTCTTCAAACCGGCCAAGTTCGGTGTGCTGCTGATCCGCCCGCTGCTCGAGGCGTTCCGCGACAGCTTCCCGGCCGGCGTGATTAATGTGATCTACGGCAGCGGCCGGGAAACGGTCAGCGCCCTGATGGCCAGCGGCAAGATCGACGTCTTCGCCTTCATCGGCACCCACAAGGCTGCTAGCGACCTTAAAAAGCTGCACCCCCGCCCGCACCGCTTGCGCGCCGCCCTGGGGCTGGATGCGAAGAACCCTGGCATCGTGCTGCCTCAGGTCGACCTGGACAATGCCGTGGAAGAAGCAGTCACCGGCGCACTGTCGTTCAACGGTCAACGCTGCACGGCGCTGAAGATCCTGTTCGTACACGAGGACGTAGTTGACGCCTTCCTCGAAAAATTCAATCAGAAGGTTGCCGCCCTCAAGCCGGGCATGCCCTGGGAGCCAGGCGTTGCGCTGACACCGCTGCCCGAGCCGGGCAAGACCGACTATCTGGCAACGCTGGTAGCCGATGCCGAAACCAAGGGGGCCAAGGTCGTCAATGCCGGCGGCGGCGACATTCGCGGTTCGTTCTTCTACCCGGCGGTGCTGTACCCGGTCAGCGCCGACATGCGCGTCTACCACGAAGAACAGTTCGGCCCTATCGTCCCGGTAGTCCCGTACCGTGACCTGGATAAAGTCATCGACTACGTGCTCGACTCGGACTACGGCCAGCAGTTGAGCATCTTCGGCAACGACAGCGCTGAAGTCGGGCGCCTGGTGGATGCCTTCGCCAACCAGGTCGGCCGAATCAACATCAACGCCCAATGCCAGCGCGGCCCGGACAGCTACCCCTTCAACGGTCGCAAGAACAGTGCAGAAGGTACCCTGTCGGTGCATGACGCCTTGCGGGTCTTCTCCATCCGCACACTGGTCGCCACCAAGTTCCAGGATGCCAACAAGGAGCTGATCAGCAAGATTATCGGCAACCGCGAGTCGACCTTCCTCACCACCGACTACATCTTCTGAGGGCCTGGCGATGAGCACCCGTGCACTGATCATCCTTGATGGCATCGGCTTGCGCGAAGCGCGCGAGTCCAATGCCCTGGCCGCCGCCTGCACACCTAATCTGGATGCGCTTCTGGCGCACTACCCCAACAGCCAGATCGCCACCAGCGGTCTGGCCGTGGGGCTGCCCGAAGGCCAGATGGGCAATTCCGAAGTCGGGCACATGAACCTGGGTGCGGGCCGCGTGGTGTATCAGAGCCTGACCCGCATCGACCAGGCCATTGCCAGTGGCGAGTTCGCGGGCAATGCGGCCCTGCTGGAACTGGTGAAGCAGGCCCGGCAGCGCGGTGGCGCCGTACACCTGATGGGGCTGCTGTCGCCAGGCGGTGTGCACAGCCACATCGACCAGATTCTGGCCACCTGCAAAATCCTGGTAGGACTTGGGGTCGAGCAGTTCTTCGTGCATGCGCACCTCGACGGACGAGACACACCCCCCAAGTGCGCAGCTGAATCCATCCAGGCGCTGGAAGGGGTGCTGGCCGAACTGGGGCATGGCCGTATTGCCACTGTGGTAGGCCGCTACTTCGCGCTGGATCGGGACAACCGCTGGCCGAGGGTGGAAAAAGCCTACCGTGCCATGGTGCAGGGCCAAGCCGATTTTCATGCGGAGTCGGCGAGCGCCGCATTGGCCCAGGCCTATGCGCGGGACGAGAGCGACGAATTCGTCAGTGCGACCATCATCGGTGAGCCGGCGGCGGTTCAGCCTGAGGATGCCCTGCTGTTCATGAATTTCCGCCCAGACCGTGCTCGCCAGCTGAGCCAGGCACTGATCGCGCCCGATTTCAAAGGCTTCGAGCGCCCCAGGGTAATGCCGGCAACACAGTTGCTGACCCTCACACGATACGCCGAAGACTTGCCCTGCCCTTGCGCATTCGCACCGCAAGAAATCGCCAACAGCCTGGGTGAGTATCTGGCCAGCCTCGGCAAACGCCAACTGCGCATCGCCGAAACCGAGAAATATGCCCACGTGACATTTTTCTTCAACGGCGGGCAGGAACAGCCGTTCCTTGGCGAAGAACGGATCCTGATCCCCTCGCCTGCGGTCGCCTCGTATGACCTGCAGCCGCAGATGAGTGCCCCCGAGCTGACCGAGCGACTGGTCGATGCCATCGAAAGCCAGCGTTTCGACCTGGTGGTCTGCAATTACGCCAACGGCGACATGGTCGGTCATACCGGTTCATTCGACGCCGCCGTCAGAGCCGTTGAAGCGCTGGATGACTGCCTGGCTCAGGTGGTGGAGGCCATTCTCAAGGTCAACGGACAGTGCTTGATCACCGCCGACCACGGCAATGTCGAGCAGATGATGGACCCTTATTCAGGTCAGGCCCACACCTCGCACACGTTGAACCCGGTACCGCTGATCCTGGTGGGCCGGGACACCCGCAACACACGTCTGACGAATGGGCGGCTATGCGACATTGCCCCTACCCTCTTGCAGATGATGGCCCTCCCGAAACCCGAACAGATGGAGGGTCGATCACTGCTCACTGACTGATCGGTCGACAGGGACCATCAGGTCATCGTTGAACGGGCAGTGGTTTGGTCACCCTGCCATGCCATCGATGACGTGCTCCACGGTGACGCTACTGCGCATCTTTGAGGCGGTACCCAAGCGGGTCCGCCTCCTTTTTTATCCTTCCGCCCGCAGCGCCGGGCTTCTACATTGACAGGTACACGATATGGAATGGCTTACCAGCCCAGAGATCTGGGTTGCCTTCTTTACACTGACAGCCCTCGAGATCGTTCTGGGCATCGACAACATCATCATGATTGCAATTCTGGTCGGGCGCATGCCGCCACATATGCGTGCGCGCACCCGCTTCTTCGGCCTGGCGCTGGCGATGGTGACCCGCATCATGCTGCTGCTTTCGATCACCTGGATCATGGGACTGACCCGCGATCTGTTCCAGGTGTTCGGTCAGGGCATCTCCGGGCGCGACCTGATTCTGTTCTTTGGCGGGCTGTTCCTGCTGTACAAGAGCAGCACGGAAATGTTCCAGAGCCTGGAAGGCGAAGAGGAGCAAGCCAGCGAAACCGCCGGGATTGGCCGAGGCTTCATCGCCACGATCATACAGATCGCGATCATCGATATCGTGTTTTCGCTGGACTCGGTCATCACCGCAGTGGGCATGGTGTCGAACGTACCTGTCATGGTGGCAGCGATCATCGTCGCGGTGATGGTGATGATGATGGCCGCAGGTGGCATCAGTGCGTTCATCGAGCGCCATCCAAGCCTCAAGATGCTGGCGCTGGCTTTCCTTGTTGTCGTCGGTACCGTGCTGATCGCCGAAGCGTTCGACGTTCATGTTCCCAAGGGATATGTGTACTTCGCCATGGCCTTCTCGCTGGCCGTGGAGGCGCTGAATATCCGTATGCGCACTCGCCGTGAAAAAAACACGGCCGAAAGCGATTGTGATCAGTTGGCCCAGTCCGACTGAGTTCGTCATCCGGCAAAAAAAAGGGCTGCACTGCAGCCCTTTTTTTGCGCTTGAGATTTGGCGAGGTCTGGCAGGAGCAACTGTCTTGCTCAAAACTTGAAGAGCTGCGCGATCCCTGTGGGAGCGGGCGAGCCCGCGAACACCGGCAAAGCCGGTGCCAGCCACCGAGTCGCCTGCTTCGCGGGCATGCCCGCTCTCATAGAGCTGCACATCTCTTAATGATTTAGCAGGGGCCCTGTGGGAGCGGTGCGCCCGGCATCAGTTCTCTGCGCGACAGCGCAGCCCAATGGGCTGGGCAATCTCCCACAGAGTATGCGGACGGCTTGCGAGCTCGGTGTTCTGCGCGACAGCGCAGCTCAAAAGGCTGGGCGTTTTCGAACGTGCCAGGATTATCGACGGCAAAAAAAATCAGCGCATCGAATGCGCTGATTGATAGAGGCGGGTCTAAACGGGCTTGATGAGGCGCCGTTCCCATCTGTTGGTTCTCAGCCAGCGCTCCATGGGAACAAACCGAAAGCCATGGCCACGAACATGATCACCATGCACAGGGCAAATGCCCATTTGAGCGTGTATTTCTGGTGGTCGCTGAACTCCACGCCAGCCAGACCGCAGAGCAGGTAAGTCGAGGCTACCAGCGGGCTGAGCAGGTGGATCGGCTGACCGACCAGCGAGGCCCGGCCGATTTCGGCGTGGGTAATGCCGTACACCTCGGCCGCCTTGGCCAGTACCGGCAGCACACCGTAATAGAAAGCATCGTTGGACATGAAGAACGTCCCCGGGATACTGGCCAGTGCAGTGATCGGCGCCATGTATGGGCCCCACTCCGCCGGCAGCATATTGAGGAAGCTCTTGGACATCGCATCCACCATGCCGGTACCGGACAGAATGCCGGCGAGAATCCCTGCCGCCAGGAAAATCGCGATCTGGTTGAGCGCGGTCGGTGCATGCGCGGAGATGCGACGACGCTGGTCTTGCATCTGCGGGTAGTTGATCACCAACGCGATAGAGAACGCCACCATGAACAGTATCGCCAATGGCAGGATTTCCATGACCAAGCCGGCCATCAAAGCAATGGTCAGCGCCGCGTTGAGCCAGAACAGCTTGGGGCGGCGCAGTTCGGCGTTTTCCTCGGACAGCGACGGCGTTGCTTCGTTGTCGGCATCGTCGAACACGGTCGCGGCCGCGCCCAGCGATTGCGGCAAACGTCCCAGCCGCTGACGCTCACGGGTACCGATGAACCACGCCAGCAGCAGTACGCCCAGGAAGCTGATGATCAGTGTCGGGATCAGCGGCAGGAACAATTCGGAGGTTTCGACCTGTAGCGAAGCGGCGGCACGCGCCAGCGGCCCGCCCCACGGAAGCAGGTTGGTTACACTGGCCGCAAGAATCACCACGCAGGTCAGCGCCAGCGGATCCAGGCGCATGCGCTTGAACAACGGCAACATGGCCGTAACCGTGATCATGTAGGTGGTCGAACCGTCACCGTCGAGCGACACCAGGCCCGCCAGCAATGCGGCGAACACCACGGCCTTCATTGGATCGCCACCGATCAACTGGATGAATTTCTTGATGATGGGATCGAACAGGCCGGTATCGAACATCAGGCCGAAGTAGAGAATGGCGAACATCACCATGATGGCCGTTGGCGCGACCTTGCGCAGGCCTTCGATCATCATGTCGCCCATGTCCGGGCCGAAGCCCGCGATCAGCGCGAAAAGGATCGGCACCGTGGTCATGGCCACCAGAGGTGACAGGCGCTTGGTCATGATCAGGGCCATGAAGGTCACGATCATGCCGTATCCAAGAAGTGACAGCATTTGTACCACCTTGACTTGAAATACAATTATTGTTGTGGGTCAGCGCCGTAAAGGGCGCATCAAGGTTCTGAGTGACGGGGCGTCAGCTCATGTGCAACCCGCCATTGAGCGAGAAGTCCGCACCGTTGGCATAGCCTGACTCGTCGGATGCCAGCCAGCCGCAGATGGCAGCGATTTCTTCAGGGGTGCCGAGCCGACGGGCAGGAATGTCGTGGATAAGACGATCCATCATCGCGGTGCTGGTGATGGACTTCAGCTTCGGTGTGGAGATGAAGCCTGGAGAAACCGTATTCACCGTCACCCCGCGCGAACCCACTTCACGCGCCAGCGCCCGGGTAAAGCCACGGATCGCGGACTTGGCGGTCGAATAGTTGACCTGGCCAACCTGACCCAGCTGGGCATTGACCGACGAGATATTGATTACCCGCCCCCAGCCGCGCGACACCATGTCATCGATGACCTGTTTGGTCACGTTGAACAGCGAGTTGAGGTTGGTGTCGATCACCGTCGCCCAGTCGCTCGGCTGCATGTCGCGGAACACCACATTGCAAGCCGTACCGGCATTGTTAACCAGCACATCGATCGGGCCGATATCCTGCTTGATACGGTCGAAGGTGGACTTGCAGGACTCCCAGTCTGCGACATTGCCCTCCGAGGCGATGAAGTCGAAAGCTTTACGCTGCTGTTCGAGCAGCCATTGCGTTTTGTGGGGGGAGTCTGGGCCACACCCGACGACGACCTTGAAACCATCCCGGTGCAGCCGCTGGCAGATCGCGGTGCCCAGGCCACCCATACCGGCAGTGACATAAGCGATTCGTTTGGACATAGACGTTTACTCCTTTTGTATTTTTGTAGGGAGCAGCAACAGCCAATGGGCAAATGCGCCCAATATTGTACCAACAACCAACGCAGTACAATCCACGCTGATCGCTCCAATCGCAAGCGCTGCTCGCGATCCTGACGCCGTGTTGAACGATGGCAGCACTCACTTTGGACCTGCATTTTTGTAAATGCAAGTGCAATGCTGTCATTCAAATGTATCTTCGCGCTCCGCTGACGGATGGCACCCATGCTTCGTAGGCACCGATGCGATATAGTGATGCAGGCTTTGATGGACAAAATTTCTGCCGGATACCCTGCATTGACGACCCTGACCTCCCCTATCCGCAAGGATCTTGCCAGCCAATTGGCGCCCAGGATTCTCGACATGGCACGAGCCCGCTCGATGCGCTCGGGAGACCCCCTGCGTGAAGAGGCATTTGCCAAAGAGCTGGGAGTGTCCCGGTCCCCTATTCGCCGTGGCTTCGCACTGCTGGAGGAATTGGGGCTGGCGGTCAAGGAACCTAACCGTGGGTTTTTTCTGACATGTGATGCGCGTAGTGTCGACACGGGCAAACTGCCCCTGGAAGTGGACACCTTCGAAGACTTCTACCTACGGGTGGTGGATGATGTACTGGCTGGAGATATCGGCGCATCCTTCTTCGAAGCCGAACTCATGCGCAAATACGCAGTGCCGCGCGGCCAGGTCATCAAGGTGCTCAACCGCCTGGCTCGTGAAGGCATGATCGAACGCAACCCCGGTCAAGGTTGGAGCACCAATGCTTTCCTGCATGACACGGACGCTCACATTCAAAGCTACCGCTTTCGCATGGCGGTAGAGCCGGCGGCCTTGCTCGAGCCTGGCTATCAAGTGGACCAGGTCGCTTTCGCCAAGGCTCGCAAGATCCAGGAATCGTTGCTCGCCGGCGAGATTTTCACGCTGTCCCGTTCTCAGTTGTTCCAGATCGGCGCGCAGCTGCATGAACTGATCGTGCGCTGCTCGGGTAACCCGTTTTTCCTGGAATCCATCCGCCGACAAAACCAACTGCGCCGCTTCATGGCGTACAAGGCGAACGTCGACAGACCGCGACTTATCCAGCAATGCCGCGAGCACATTGAACTCCTCGACCTAATCGAATCCGGCCAACGTGAAGCGGCGGCCGATTACCTGCGCCGACACCTTGACCATGTAAGCCGCTTGAAGGCTGCGCATGAGGCCAGAATCGCTGAGCAGAGCGCTGAATCGGGTTGAGCCCGTTCAGTGCGCGGTAATTTGCATGCGAAAGCGTTTGCACATATCCACCCCAATATTCAATCATTGACCCCGAATGATTGGGATACGGGAGAATTTTGATGCACAAATGGATTGGCAACAGCCTGACCTGGATCGTACCGCTAGCGCTGTCACTGGGTTCAAGCATGGCACATGCCCAGCGTTTCGAAATCAGTTCAACGTCTTACAAGGACGGTGACATCATCAGTAAGCGGCAGGCCGGCACCAGTGTCGAGTGCGGGTCTGGCAACGCCCTCACGCCTCAGGTGACCTGGCACAATGCGCCGGCCGACACAGCCTCCATCGCAATTTTGATGCACGACCCCGATGGTCAGAAAGGGCTGGGTGTTTCTCACTGGGTCGCCTACAACATCGACGCCCGGCGCGGGTCCATCGGTGAAGGTGATGGCCAGCGCAGCCTGCCCGGCATCACTGTCGGCAAGAACGTCAGCGGGGAGCAGGCTTACCGTGGGCTGTGCCCGCCTGCCAGCGATCACCCGCACCACTACACACTAACCGTGATCGCTACAACCCTTGCGCCCGGCGACCTCCCACCCGGCTTGAGCCGGGCAGAATTGCTGGCAAGGCTCCAGGGCAAGGCTTTGGCGGGGCAATCCATCATCGGCCGTTATGGACAATAACGCCCATTCCAGCGTATTAGCGGCATCATCAATTATTTGGAGAAGCAAGTATGAAAGGTTACTGGATCATCTTCGGCTCAGCCGTCGTCGATGCCGATGCACAACAGGAATATGCCCGTCTTTGGGGACCTATCAGCGAAAAATATAACGCCAAGGTAAAGGTTCTCGGGCCTGATCAAGTGGTAGAAACGACTTTGAGCAGCCGCGTACTCGCCGTAGAGTTTCCTAGCCTGGCACTGGCCAAAGCCTGCTACGATGATCCCGCTTACACTGAAGCCAAGACCTACGCTCTGCGCGCAGCTACCCGTGAAATGATCATCATCGAGGGTGACCTGGCCTAGTCCGCCCCCACGTGCCGGTTGCCAGTGGGCGACCTGCTGTTGCAGTAGTGGGCAGGGACTCTACTACGTCCACCGCCGTGCGAGTTCCGCAGCCCACCATCGCATGAAGTAGGTCGGCGCAGTCCGCTTACTGCACAACGCTCAAGTTTGCAGCAGTGAGAGACGTTTCATCCACTGAATATCCTTTGTCGAATGCCGCCGATGCAGGCGCTTATCTAACAGTAGCCTCGCTTTCTCGGTCTCCCCTTGGTGCACCAGGCTCAGAAACAATGTGTCCTCTACAATTTCTCGCTGAGCACCACTCCCACCGAGACGGACCACTTCACCAGCGAACCTTTCCAGCAGTTCCGCGCAGACGCTGTAGTCCCCAATAGCGAATGCCTGCATTGCACGGCACAACGCCGGCGCCACTGGGCCTGCTGGCAGACTTTCATGCTGGACCAAGCTCTCAAGCTTGTGAATGCGCTGGTCCAACGCAGCACTATTTTCTGTCGCCGCAGCGATCATGGACATATGGAGATCGGCGAATGGAAATCCTGGCTGCTGAAAGTAATTTGAAGCGTAGTCGGCAGCTTCCTGCCAGCGCCCTGAGGGCACTTCATGACCGTATGCCTGGAGTCTCCACAGAAAGGAAGCGCTATCACTGACAATGTTCACAGGGGTGCCCGCGGACACGTTGGGGGCTACATGACGGTCATACCAGCCAATAGCCAACTCCGAATCACCCTCCTCCAGCGCTGAAAGCGCACCGTGCCATGCGATATGACCATGCAGAATGGCGCTTTGATCGTAGCTTGGCAGCCAAGCAGAGATAAACGTCAGAGCCTCGCTACTTGCTCCACTCTCATGCAACACGTGGGCGAAGGCATGCGCAGCGTTGGCGTTTTCACGACGGTGTTCCAAGGCCTGCTCTGTCAACGCCCTGCCGTAATGCACATTGCCATTTTCTGCGTGGGACCAGCCTCGGTAGGTTAGAAACCACCAGTCTGAATCAGCGAAATGCCGGGCATGACGTTCACAGTAATCGACCCGCGCCTGGTCATGATCAGCCATCCCAGAAAAAGCAAACAGCCCAAATGCTCCGAGCGGCAAGCCAAATATCAAGATGTCCCGAGGCCAGGATGAAATGTGCTCAACGACTGCGGCAAGGGCCTTGGGGCCCGCGCTATTGATCGCCAAAAAAAGCGCATTGACATGACTTCGTTCGCGCGCGGTGCCGTGGCGTTCAACCAGTAACTTTGCATGGGCGATTGTAGTTTTAGCTTCGGACATCTGCGCCGCGATTGCATATTGGCGGGCCAGGGCGGCATGGGCCAATGCAAAGTCAGGGTCGAACTCTGTGGCCTGACGGAGGGCATCCGCAGCTCCCGGCCAGAGAGAAAGTAACAGATCCACTCCAGACCGGTAGGCAACAACAGCGGCGACGGACGTTGTTGAAAGCTCAAGACCACGACTATCGCTCGAAAACACAGATGCTCCATAAACAGGCTAGACAGGTTGAGGTAATCGGTGCCGCAGCAATGCGGGATGAGAGAAACCGACAGCGGCCATGCACAACCATCATAAAAAAATTTCACCGTGCGCATGCTGCAATCGGCTCATGCTCACATGAACTTCATGCATGTAACCTGGGGCATGAACGGATTAAGGGAGAATTTCTGCAGAGCCCTAGGCAGATCAGCCGGCGGCATGAGAGGGTTAAGTCATGACTAAGTCGCGGCCTGCCATGCCGGACGGTCCGGTCATCGGTAGCCGTGGACTGATTCCCTACAACGAGCCCAGAGCTCGAGAGGGCGATGGATGTCGAACTCTCACGATTTTCCGCTCATATGTTTAACCGAGCCAATTCCCCCAATAACGACCAATAGGGCGCCAACGATCAGAAAACTATCTAACGTTTCATTGAACCAGACCACCCCGATTAGAGACGCAAAAACTAAAAGGGCGTAGTTGAATGGTTGCAGGACGACCGCAGCTGTATATTTGAGAGCTTGCAGTAGCAGCAACTGCGCCGCCACGCCGGTAAAACTGAGAATGAGCATTAGACCCCATTCATGAGTTGATGGTGAGACCCACTGCGGCAGGCCCGTCACCGTCGACGCGACAGCGCCCCAAAATCCCATGTAAAGCATGTTTGTGCCAAAGGAATCGGCCTGACTGATCTTACGGGTTAGGACATTGAATACAGCAAACATGAAAGCTGCAAGCAATGGGATCAGCGATTCCAAACTGAAAACGCCAATGCCAGGCTGAAGAATGATCAGCGTACCCGTGAAGCCTACCAATGCTGCTAACGCCTGACGCAAGCTCACCTGTTCATGCAGCGTTAGACCCGCCAGCACCATGGTCAACAGTGGGAAAACCGCATAGATTGCGTGAGTTTCTGCCAATCCCAAGTAATGCAGTGCCAGACCGAACACCGCGATTTCGAATACACCTAATAGCGCTCGGGCTATTTGTAGTAGCGGATGGGCACTTTTCGCCGCCCGCGTAACCCCGCCTTGCATCGCTAAGAAGGCGACCGAGAAAGCCAGGAAAAACCAGTATCGGACCATCACGAGCTGGGCGATGGGAAGGTCCTTGACCAATGTTTTGGTTATTCCGTCCTGCGCTGCGAAGATAAACATCGATAATAGACACAGACCAATCCCAATATGGGTAGTCTTGGCTTTGCCGGCCATATTCGATTTCTCCAGCACTTTTGGTGTCAAAATATTCTCTCCGGAATTCAAAACCGTGGAATCAGCGGAGCTACCGTATTGGGCGGCTCAAGACATCTGATAAGTGTTTAGGGACCGCGTGCAGGGAGGCCGTAGGCAATCCTTTACGAGCGCTGGTTGAGGGGAGAATCACGCAGCTGTCATCATAGGGAGACGGGAAGTAAGGGTCGAGATATCCCGATCACCTAGGTGATTGTCTTCGCTACCGACAAGCCACCCATGACACGAGGGCGCTGATCCATGGCAGACGAGCATTCTCTTTGCGCTGACTACCTGCTTCACCATCTGCCAGTGGCCGTCATAATTGCCAAAAACCGGACCATCATCCAATGCAACGCACGCGCCCTTGAAATGTTCAGGGCGAGTGATCATCAGCTCATCGGCAGTTGTTTTTCTCTTCTCTACCCGGAACAGAAAGACTTTGTAGATGCTGCACAACAGTTCGGGCCGCTGCTGTCACGCCATGAAAACTTCCATGCTGACCGCCTTATGCGACGGGTCGATGGAACCCATTTCTGGGTAACCATCAGGGGCTACGGATTCAATCAGCACAGCCCTTACGAACTGGCCGCCTGGGTGTTTACCGATCTGCCACTCGACGAGCCTGACACCCAGAAATCCAGTATCAGTTTAACCGCCCGTGAGCGAGAGGTTGCTGCCTTGCTGGTGGATGGACTGACCAGCAAGGAAGCGGCCAAACGATTAGGTATTAGCCATCGAACCGTAGACATACACCGCTGCAGCCTGCTGAAAAAATACGGCGTGAATTCGACGGCAGAGTTATTGAAACGAGTCGTGTGCTAATCGTTTGAGCCAAACTCGGGATTCCAGCAAATGTAACCATTGCCCATTCGCTGAGGTTTGCAGGCAAGTCATGCGTCAAAAGGCATCCATGCCACGAGTTACTCATTTACTCAGAAAGTATAAGAAACACCGGCCTGCACCGTGCGAGGCGCCCCTGGGTACACGTAGGTGTTGAACGCCCCTTCGTCATACCCCTTGTTGAACACGTTCTTCACGTCCAGATTCAACCGCACGTGCTCGTTGAGCTTGTAGAAGCTCAGCAGGTCGACCACGCTGTAGCGCTCCATGGTGTAGGTACTGGCCGCCGTCTGCCCGGCGCGGTCATCCACATACTTCACGCCAACCCCCAGTCCCAGGCCCTTGGCCAGCCCATCTTGGAACTCATAGGTGTTGAGCAGGCTGAAGCTGTTGCGCGGGATGTTCGCCAGGCGGGTGCCGGTGGGGATGCTGTTGTCCTTGGTCACCTCGGCGTCGACGTAGGCGTAGCCGCCGATCATCCGCCATTCCGGGGTCAGGTTGCCGGCGACGTTGATATCCAGGCCGCGGCTGCGCACTTCCCCGGCCGCGACGCTGTAGGTACCGCTCGGGTCGTTCGGGTCGCGGGTCAGCACGTTTTCCTTGACGATGTGGTAGATCGCCGCGTCCACGCTCAGCTGACGGTCCAGCGCTTCCCATTTCACCCCCAGCTCGTACGACTTGCCCTTTTCCGGGTCGAAGCCAGTGCCTTGCAGGCTCGCGCCGCTGTTGGGCTTGAACGAGCGCGCAGTGTTGGCGTAGACGGCAACGGTGTCGGTCAGGTCGTAGATCAGGCCGAAGCGTGGGGTGACGCCGTTTTCGCCTTTGTTGAAGTCACCGGCATTGTTCAGCTTGTTGTCGTAGTCATGCTCGTAGCGCTCGAAACGCACCCCGGCGAGGGCTTTCAGGCGCTCGGTCAGGGCCACCTGGTCCTGGATGAATGCCGCCCAGGTCTTGAGGTTTTCTTTGTCGTGGGTGGTAGTGCGGGTCAGGGCAGGACGCGGCTGGCCTAGCACCGGGTCGAAGATGTCGATCGGGTAGGCGCCGGCACCTGCGGCCGAACGCTGGATGATCGAGTTGTAGTCGTAGTCTTCGTACTCGATGCCGGTCAGCAAGGTGTGGGCGAAACCGCCGGTGTCGAAGTGGCCGGTGAGGTTGAGCTGGTAGTCGCGGTCGGTCCACTCCAGCTTGCGGTAGTTGAAGTTGCGGCCCAGGGTGCGACCGTCGGCCTGCAGGCCGTTGGCTTCCACGGCGTTCCCCTTGAGCGAGCCGTCCAGCCATTGCATGCCGCCGCCCAGGGTCCAGTTGTCGTTGAGCAGGTGCTCGAAGCGCAGCTGGGCCATGTTGTTATCGTTGTGCAGCAGGTTATCGCTGCCCTTTTCCCAGATGTTGGTGTCGCGCGAGGCCGTACCGATCTGGCCGGGCAGGCGGGTCAGGCCGCGATCCAGCGGGTGGTTGTTGCGCATGAAGTCACCTTCGAAGATGACCTTGGTGGCATCGTTGACCTGCCAGCTGATCACCGGCGCAACGTCATAGCGCTCGCTTTCGACATCGTCGCGAAAGCTCTCACCACCTTCGCCCAGCACATTCAGGCGATAAGCCAGCGAGCCATCGGCGTTCAGCGGCCCGGTGGCGTCCAGCGTCGCGCGGTGCATGCCCTGGTCGTCGAACTGGCTGCCGAGGGTCACCTTGGGCTCGGCCAGCGGCTGCTTGCTGACCACGTTGAAGGTGCCACCCGGGTCGCCACGGCCATACAGGCTGGTGGCCGGGCCGCGGATCACTTCCAGGCGCTCGACGGTGTTGGCATCGGGGGCATTGGGGTAGCCGCGGTTGATCGGGAAGCCGTTGCGGTAGAACTCGCCGGTGGTGAAGCCGCGCACGGTGAAGGTGGTCAGGCCCTGGCCGCCGAAGTTGTTGGCGCGGCCGACGCCACCGGCATAGTCCAGGCCGTCCTGCAGGCGGGTGGCGCCGGTATCGGTAAGCACATCCTTGGGTACCACGCTGACCGACTGCGGGGTTTCATGCAGGGCGGTGTCAGTGCGCGTGGCGGTGGCCGAGCGACTGGCCTTATAGCCCTGAACCGGACCATCGGCGCGCTCGTCATCAGGGGTATCGGCATTGATGTTCACCGCATCGAGCTCGATGCCGGAAGGCGCGGCAGCAGGAGCCTGCGCCGCCATCGCAGGTATTGACGTAGCGTGAAGCAGGCACAGCGAAACGATCGTGCGACGCATCGATGAGAAATCCCGAAATTAAACGAAAGTAGTAGAGGAATGGGCAAGCGCGCGCATGCTATATGCAACTAATTCGCATTGACAATTACTTTTCGTCGCACTTCAGCCGTGCCGGAGAGGCGTTAGATTTTCCGTCCTGCACGTTATATTTATGGCTTGCCACGAATGACATAGTCGCGCCAAAACAACCCCAAGAAGACGCGCATGTACAGAAACACTTCTACTCCCGCAGACGACAATGGTTGCGGCTGGTTTCACCTGAGCCCGGCCCGCAGCGTACGTCCCTCTCATCATGGCCGCACCGAGGCGCGCTGGGTGGTGTTGGGCGCGGGATTCACCGGTCTTGCCGCTGCCAGGCAATTGGCACTGCGTTACCCTGACGATCACGTTGTCCTGGTGGAAGGCCAACAAGTCGGGTTCGGCGCCTCTGGGCGCAATTCGGGCTTCGCCATTGACCTTCCCCACGATATCGGTGCTGCCGACTACATCGGCCATCTACCCACCGCGCGGATGAACCTGAAGCTCAACCTGCACGCTCAAGCCATTATCAAACAGTTGGTCGCCGAGCACGGCATCGACTGCCAGCTGCGCCCGGATGGCAAATACCAGGCAGCGGTGGAACCCAAGGGATTGGCTGTACTGGAAGCCTACCGAAGCGGCCTGGACAAGCTTGGGCAACCCTACGAGATGTTCGAAGGACATGATGTTCAAGATCATCTGGGCACCGCTTTCTACCGCAAGGCGCTCTATACCCCCGGGACTCTGCTGCTGCAACCCGCCGCCTTGGCCAAGGGGCTGGCCGAAAGCCTGCCGAAGAACGTCACGCTGTTTGAAAACACGGTCGTCACCCACCTTGAGCAAGGACAGCGCACCGTCCTCAAGCACGCAGGTGGCGAGATTGTTGCCGAGCAGCTGTTACTGACCAACAACGCGTTTGCCAGTCATTTCGGCTTCCTCACCGGCCGACTGCTGCCGATCTTCACCTACGCCAGCATGACCCGCCCGTTGACCGAGCAAGAGCAGGCTCGCCTTGGGGGCAAAGAAACCTGGGGGATCATTCCGGCCGACCCATTCGGGAGTACCTTGCGCCGCACGCCTGATCAGCGTCTTCTGGTGCGTAACAGCTTCAGCTTCAACGCCGATGGCCGCGCCCATCAGCGCTACCTGGACCGGGCACAGCGCCAGCACCGCGCCTCGTTCGAACGCCGATTCCCAATGCTATCCGGAATGCCTTTCGAGTACACCTGGGGAGGCTCCATGTGCTTGTCGCGCAACCACCTGTCCCACTTCGGTAGCCTGGCACCGAACATTCATGCCGCACTGTGCTGCAACGGCCTGGGGATCACCCGGGGTACCGCAACGGGGACTTTGCTTGCCGATTGGCTGGCGGGTGACCGGAACGAACTGATCGACTTCCTGCTGGGTTCCGAAGGACCCAACCGCAATCCGCCCGAGCCGTTTTTGAGCCTGGGCATAAACATGAACCTTTGGTGGGGGCAAATGCGCGCTGGCCAAGAAAGCTAGTCTCCCTGACACTCAGCAAGGCAGGTCCAGTCGGCACTGCCTTGCCGCTGTCACCAGAAAATCAGCTTACGACACCACTAGCCGCTTGCAGGCAGCATGCGCAGCCTCGTACTCCGCCTTGAGCAATCGTTTCATCAGCTTGCCAGTAGGTTCTCTAGGCAACTCGCTGCGAAAATCGAACTGCTGGGGACATTTGATACCGCCCAGCGCTTCGCGCACGAACAAGCGAAGCTCGTCCCGGAACTGCTCGTCGGCCACCGTCCCTGATTTGGGCTGCACCACGGCGACCACACGCTCGCCCATTTCATCATCGGGCGCCCCAAAGACCGCCACATCATCGACCTGCGGGTGCGTGACCAGGTGATTTTCGATCTCCTGAGGGTAGATGTTCACACCACCGGAGATGATCATGAAGCTCTTGCGATCGGTCAGGTAGAGGTAGCCATCCTCATCCAGCCATCCGATGTCATTGAGAGTGGCCCACCCCTTGCTGTTGTAGGCCTGGCGTGTCTTCTCCGGGTCATTGTGATACTCGAACTTCGGACCGTGGGCGAAATACACATCCCCTTGCTGACCCGCGGGCACTTCCTCCCCATCGTCCCCTACGATTTTCACTACTCCCAATACCGCCCGCCCAACTGAACCAGGTTTGGCCAGCCATTCGGCCGAGTCCAAGGCAGTGATGCCGCACGTCTCGGTGCCCGAATAGTATTCGTAGATGACTGGCCCCCACCAATCGATCATGGCGTGCTTGACCGGGACCGGGCACGGGGCTGCCGCGTGAATCACTGCTTGCAACGAGCGGTGGTCGTACTTGTGCCGAGCCTGCTCATCAAGCTTGAGCATACGGACGAAATGAGTCGGCACGAACGTGGCGTGGGTGATCCTGAACCTTTCAATCAATGCCAACGACTGCTCTGCGTCGAAGCGATCCATCACTACCACCGTTCCGCCGAAGCGGTGGATGACCATTGCCCATCTGAGTGGTGCCGCGTGATACAGGGGCGATGTAGACAAGTAAGTGCTCGCAGGCCCCATGCCGTAGAGGCTCTCGCCCAGTTGCATCAACGGCGTCACCGCCTCGATAGGCCCTTCGGGAAGCTGCGGCTTGACGCCTTTGGGGCGCCCCGTCATACCCGACGAATACAGCATGTCCGAACCCGCATTCGGTTCGGCCACCAGGTTGGCAGGGAACCCTTCACACGCTTGTACAAAGCTCACCTGGCCAGGGGCGTAACCAAAGATATGCGGCGCATCCGAGCCGATTTTCTCCGCCGCTTGCGCGGCGACGTGCGAATAGGGCTTGCCAGCAATAAGCACCTTGGCTTGCGAATTGCCCAGGACGTAGGCAAGGTCATCAACCGATGTCTTGGTGGAAATCGCTGTCAGGTATAAGCCTGTACGTTGAGTCGCCCAAGCCGCAATGAAAATCTCGAAGTCATTTCCCAGCACCACAGCAACGGTGTCGCCGCGCTTCAAACCAAGGCTTCTGAGCAAGTGAGCGCCCTGATTGGCAAGGCCCTCAAGCTCACCATATGTCATGACTTCATTGGTCGACGCCAGGATGCAGGCAGCTTTTTCAGGATGCTCACTGGCGTGAATAAACGGGTGCATGGCTTGTCCTCTTTTTGTCTTTGTTGGCTAGCACATCACGGGGTAATCAGTGCCCAACCCATTGGGGCGAGCGTTTTTCGGCGAACGCTTTGGGACCTTCGATTGCGTCCTCAGACCTGAGCATCGCCTGCACTTCTGGGTAGTCCCATTGTTCATGTAGCGCCTGCGACAGTGGGACTTCCAGCCCACGCATGACGGCCGCTTTGGTGGCACGGACCGACAGCGGGCTGCACGCCAGGATATCGGCTGCCCATCGACGAGCGGCTATCATGACGTCGCCATCAACCACCTCGTTCACGAACCCCAGTGCGGCCCCTTCCACCGCCGAAACCCGGCGCCCCGTCAGCAGCATGCCCATGCTGCGCTTCAAACCGATCAAGCCGGGCAGCCGCTGCATTCCTCCGGCCAGCGCCGCCAGACCAACCTTGGCTTCGGGCAGCGCAAAGGCAGCGTTGTGCGAGGCGATAATGATGTCGCATGCCAGTGCCAGTTCGAACCCTCCCCCCATAGCTACACCATTAACGGCGGCAATGACGGGTTTGTGCAGGTCAAAACGGGAAGTCAGGCCACCGAATCCGCAGGGCGGCGTTCCAAGATTTGCATCCGAGGCCTGTTGCTTCAAATCATGCCCGGCACAGAATGCTTTGCTGCCGCTACCGGTGACGATTGCCACCCACTGCTCCGCGTCACCTGCAAAATCGTCGAATGCCTGTTGCAGTTCTTCGTGAGCTGCATAATTCAAGGCATTGTGCGCTTCAGGACGCTGGAGCGTGATAATCGTCAAACGTCCCTCGTGTTTTACTTCAATGAACCGATAGTCCATTACACGTGCTCCTGAAAGGGGTTGAGCATGCCAGCCAGCCGCTCGTGGATGATTGCCTGGGCGTCGTGGACCATGCGCTCCAACAATTCCTGACAACTTGGGATGTCGCGGATAAGACCCTGAATCTGCCCAGCCCAGATCAGGCCAGCATCCAGGTTTCCCGTTTCCAGCGCCTCCCGGCCGCGCGCGCCCGAGACATAACTGCGAATATCTTCGAAGGTGGCGCCTGGCTCGTTTGAAAGGGTCACCACAGTGTTCGACACACTGTTTCTGGCAACGCGGCCAGTATTATGGAAACTACGGAAAATGAGGTTGGTGGCACGCTCATCGTTATCTACCAGGAATGCCTTGATCGTATCGTGGATGGGCGCTTCCTTGGTGGCACAAAATCGTGTGCCCATGTTCACCCCTTCCGCGCCTAACGCCATGGCCGCAGCCAGCCCCCGACCATCACCGATGCCGCCGCTGGCGATGATGGGAATATTGACTTGATCAGCCGTGGCGGGAATCAGCACAAGTCCAGGAATGTCGTCTTCACCTGGATGACCTGCACATTCGAAACCGTCGATGGAAATGATATCCACGCCCATCCGCTGTGCAGAGACAGCGTGTCGCACAGCGGTGCACTTATGGATGACGGTGAGGCCATGGGCCTTGAACGCCTCAACATGCTCCTGGGGCTTGTTCCCTGCCGTCTCAACGATCTGTACACCCGAATCGATGATTGCCGCCCGGTACTCTGCGTAAGGCGGAGGATTGACTGACGGCAAAATCGTCAAGTTGACGGCAAATGGCTTGTCAGTCATCGAACGGCAACGGTCGATCTCACGGCGAAGATCGTCTGGAGTCGGCTGAGTGAGTGCCGTAATTGTCCCGAGCCCTCCGGCATTTGAGACTGCACTGGCCAGCTCAGCTCGGCCAACCCACATCATCCCGCCTTGAACAATCGGATGTCGGATGCCCAGCAATTTAGTGACTCGGTTACTGAAAGCCATCACAGCACCTCCAGAATCGTCACATTACTTACACCACCACCTTCGCACATTGTCTGTAAGCCGTAGCGCAGGCCGCGGGCTTTCAGTGCATAGATGAGGGTCGTCATCAGCTTGGTGCCCGATGCGCCCAAAGGATGCCCCAAGGCAATCGCTCCGCCATTGACGTTGAGTCGTTCAGGATCAGCCTCGATGGCATCCAGCCACGCAAGCGGAACAGGGGCGAATGCTTCATTGACTTCGTAAAGGTCAATATCGGCAATGTTCATCCCTGCTTTTTTCAAAGCCTTGCGCGTTGTGAAAATCGGCTCCTCAAGCATGATCACGGGGTCACCTGCGGTCACCGTCATATCAACGATACGGGCAAGTGGCGTAAGTCCGTACTGTTTGAGAGCCCGCTCACTGACTACCAAAACCCCTGAAGCCCCATCACACACCTGGCTGGCATTCGCCGCAGTGACAATGCCACCTTCCTGCAATGGGTTCACCGAGGCTATCGCCTCTAGCGAGGCATCGAATCGAATACCTTCATCCACAACATGAAGACCTCCAGGAGTGGCCAGACCAAGAATTTCATCGGAGAAGGCGCCGGAATTCGTAGCTTGGGCAGCGCGGTCATGGCTCTTTAGAGCAAAACGATCCAGCGTCAGGCGGTCGTAGCCATACTTGGCTGCAAGCATTTCAGCGCCTGCAAACTGACTGAAGGTCTCAACCTTGAATCGGTCTTTGATGCGCTGGCTGAAGGGGCCGATGCCAATGCCTTCTTTCTCGTGGAAAGACATGTTCGAGAACATCGGTACGCGACTCATGCTCTCCACGCCGGCAGCAATCACCACATCCTGAACTCCGGACATAACCGCTTGGGCCGCAAACTGCACTGCCTGTTGGGAGCTACCGCATTGACGATCAATCGTGACTGCCGGCACGGTCTGAGGAAGCTTCGAGGCCAGCACTACGTTCCTGGCAAAAGCGAAAGCCTGCTCACCCGCCTGGGTAACACACCCAACGATCACGTCGTCAATCACAGCTGGGTCAATCCCGCAGCGATCCACGAGAGCATTCAGAACCTCACCACCCAGGTCAGCGGGATGCCAACCCGACAGCTTTCCTTTGCGACGGCCACCTGCTGTACGGACTGCTGCAACGATATATGCATCACCCATGACGCTGCTCCTTATTGTTCTTTGTGTTGCGCTGCCCTACGAAGGCAGCGACTTTGTCCCGAACATATGGCTGCACGGAAATCGCCGAAATGCTTCGTGCCTCGCTTTCCAGTTGGCTCTCAAGCTGGGAGCCGTAACTATGGAGGAGGAGCTGCTTCACATGCCCTAAGGCGGGCACGTTCATCTCGGCGAGTGTCCGAGCAACTGAATGCCCTTCCACTTCAAGTTGGCCATCCTCTACCACCCTGGTAATCAGACCGAGCTCTACGGCCTGACCTGCGCTCATCCGCTTGTTGAGCAAGATGATTTCCTGAGCTCGCCGCATGCCCAGAAGGCGAGGAAGAATCCACGTAAGGCCGCCATCAGGGCTGAGGCCTATCGCGCCGTAGGCTGGAGTGAAAGAGCTCGACTGCTGGGCTATGACAATGTCACCCATCAGCGACAGACTCATGCCTGCCCCGGCGGCGGCCCCATTTACCAAGGCAACGATGGGTTTGTTCATTCTCATGAACCGAGAGATAGCCAAATGGAGCGTGCCGGCCAACTCACTCAGAAACCCCGAAATCTCGTCTCCAGCTGTCACGAAAGACGCCAGGTCGCCCCCGGCACAAAAAAGCTTGCCGCTGCCCGTCATGACCACGACACGAATGGCCTCATCCTGATCACAGGCGATAGCAGCTTTGAGGAGAGCTTTGGCCATCGGCAAATCAATGGCATTGCCTTGCTCAGGACGATTCAATACGACCGTCGCGATGCCGTCCCGAACGCTCAACAACACGGACTCACTCATCGGCAATCCTCCATCGCCCTGCGTGCAAGCTCAGCGAGTACGGGAAAACTGCGAGCCCGTTCCTGAGCATGAATGGAGGCTGCAGTGCCTCGAATCACTCGACCTTTGATTCCATGAAAGATCGCGGCCATCCGGAAGAAGTTGAACGCAATATAAAACTCCCACGAGGGAATAGATGCCCGCCCAGTCCGCTCGCAGTAGTCGGCAACGTATCGCTCTTGAGAGGGAATGTTCAGGCGATCCAGGTCGACGCCCGCCAAACCGGCAACGATGTCAGGAGGCATCTGATACATCATTGCGTGATTGGCGAAATCGGCGAGGGGGTGGCCCAGCGTTGAAAGCTCCCAATCCAGCACGGCCACTACCTTCGGCTCGACTGGATGGAAAATCATGTTGTCACAACGAAAGTCGCCGTGAACGATGGTCGTTTCGTCGCCAGCGGGAATATGGTCAGGTAACCAACGCACCAACACATCCATGTTGGGGTCGCGACCTGCTGCCTCATCCTCGAGGTATTGTCGACTCCACCGGCTGATCTGACGGGCAAAGTAGTTCCCTGAACGACCGTAACTTTCCAGGCCGACCGACTTCGGATCGATTCGATGAAGAGAGGCAATTGTGCTGTTCATGGCATCGAAGTACGCAGGCCTGTCGTGCTCAGCCACGTCGGGAAATCTCGCATCCCAGAAAATCCGTCCCTCTACCCGCTCCATTACGTAAAAAGGAGTGCCCAGCACAGCCTCATCAAGGCAGAGACCGTGAATATGAGGCACGCTGAACCCAACCTTCCCAAGCGCCTGCTGAACGTGTGCTTCCCGCTCAACCGAGTGCGCCCCTTTCAGAATTTGCCCAGAGGGCTTTCTGCGCAGGACGTAGCTCGCGCCAGGCGTGGTGATCTGGTAGGTGGGAATGGACTGTCCGCCCCTGAACTGCAGGACGGTCATGGGCCCTTTAAAACCCTGGACGTTCGCCTCCATCCATTGACGCATGGCGCGTTCGTCGACCTCCATATCTGCACGGACTTCAGATGTACCCGCATTAGCTTTCTGTTCGAGCGCATTCATGCTTTAGCCCTCGTCCAGTTGCGCTTGATCGTTTTGGCAATTGACCATTTGTGAACCTCGGTCGGGCCGTCGTAAACACGGAACGCCCTGATCTCCCGGAACACCTGCTCAACGATGGAGTCTTCCGTCAGGCCACTGCCACCCATGACCTGAACACACCGGTCGGCCACCTTCATAAGCGTTTCACTGACCGAGACCTTGGCCATCGAGCTTTCAGTGCCACCCGGCGCGCCGGTGTCCAGGACACCCGCGCACCAGTCGATCATCAGTTCAACCTGCTGCAGGTCGATCAGGTTTTCGGCCAGGCTGAAGCCAACGCCTTCGTGATCAATCAGCAACTTGCCGAATGCCATCCTCCGATTTGCATAATCGGTGGCGATTTCGTTAGCCCTGATGCATGCACCAAACCACCGCATGCAGTGGGACAAGCGTGCCGGAGCAAGACGCACCTGCGCGTAACTGAAGCCCTCACCAGCATTACCCAGCATTTGGTTGTTGGGTACTCGCAAATTGTCCAAGGTGACAACAGCGTGACCACCTGGCATCGAGCTATCGATAGTACGAGGGATACGCTCGATTTTGATGGAGGGGTCAGGCAAGTCCACGAGGAACATACACGCCCCCTCCTGCGCCTTGGCCATCACGATGCCAATCTGCGCACCCTCAGCACCCGTGATGAAGGCCTTACGGCCATTGATCACCCAACTATCACCGTCTCGGTGGCAGGAAGTCTGCATCATGGATGGATCAGACCCCGCACCACCCTCCTCAGCTGGCTCAGTCATAAAGAAGGCAGATCGAGCTTCGCCTGACACCAGCGGCGCCAGAAAACGATCCTTGATGTAGTCGCTTCCGACCTTGCCCAGCAGATACATGTTTCCCTCATCCGGGGCACACGTATTACATGCAAGCGGACCGAGCGGTGAGAGCCCAGTTTGCGTGAGCACAATGGCCGTACCGCGCTGACTCAGATGGCTACCATCTGCGAGGATGTGAGGCGTGAGCACCCCAGCTTGGCGTGCTTTTTCCCGCAGTTCTTTGACCAGGGTATCTGTTGGGCAGCCATGAGAATCGCGGCGACTGTCTTTTTCGTATGGGGCCACGATATCGCGAACGAATCGCTCAACCTTCTGAGCAATGGACTTGGCTAAATCGAGATCATCATTTGTCATCGCGCTGCCATCCGGATTGCGCCATCCAGCCGAATCACCTCGCCATTGAGCATTGGGTTTTCAACGATGGATTGGACGAGCTGAGCGAACTCATCAGGTTGACCGAGCCGGCTAGGGAATGGCACTTGTTGACCGAGGGATTGCTGAGCCTCTTCCGGAAGGGATGCCAGCAATGGCGTGAGGAAGATGCCTGGTGCAATGGTCATGACCCGAATGCCGTACCGCGCAAATTCTCTGGCGAGAGGCAAAGTCATTCCCACGATTCCGGCCTTGGATGCTGCATACGCCGGCTGGCCAATTTGGCCATCAAATGCGGCCACGCTTGCGGTGTTGATGATGACGCCCCGCTCTTCACCGCTCTGCTCCGCGGCATGCAAGCGAGCCGCGAACTTGGAAAGCACGTTGAAGCTGCCGTTGAGATTGATGTTGATGATCCTGGCAAAGTCTGCCAGTGGTAAAGCCTTACCGTCACGGCTGATGGCCTTGGCAGGTGGGCCAATGCCAGCGCAGTTCACCAGGATTCGCGCTTTGCCATGAACGCCTTCTGCCGTCTCGAGTGCATGCTCGATGGCCTGCTCGTCAGTGACGTCAGCCTTGAGAAATAGCCCGCCGATTTTCTTTGCCAGGGCTTCGCCAAGCTCCTGGTTCAAATCAATGACGGCGACCTTGGCTCCAGCCGCTGCCAAACGGCTGGCCACTGCGCCCCCCAGACCAGAAGCACCACCGGTTACGACTGCTGCTACGTCGTGGATCTTCATCGAGCAAATCCTCTGTTTATTTTTGTAGCGGATTAGGCATTCAGGTGACCCTCGGCACGCCATTTCAAACCAGCCGGTAGACCACCTACTCACGAGTAGGCTAGAATCGAATTCATGAACGTGTCAAGCGTTACCAGGGGCCTGTTTCTGCTTTGGACGCTTGGTACATGACGTAAGATGCCTATTGATGGCAGCGCTACGCTGATTCGAAAGGACAACATAAGTGACTGAAACCTCACCCTTCCAAACCCCGGCCCAGAAGCAGACCGAGCGGGAAGCAAAACGCCAAGCGGTTCTGCGCGCTGCCGTTCGAATCTTCAACGAGCGAGGCTTCCACGCCACGTTGCTCGAGGATGTCGCGATTAGCCTGGGGATCTCCAAGCCAACGATTTATCACTATCTGGGTAACAAGGAGCAGGTACTGCTCCAATGTGTGATCCACGGACTGGAGCAATTGATTCAAGCTGCGGATGCCGCCAGGCAGGAGCCAGGGCGAGGTATTGATCGACTGCGCAGTTACCTGCGGCGGTATGCAGAGATCAACATGGATGATTTTGGCCGGTGCGTGATCCGCACAGGTGACGAGGCGCTTTCTGAAGAGGGTCGAAAACAGTTCCGCGGCCTCAAGGGTGAAATCGACCATGCAATGCGCACGCTCATCGATGATGCAATCAAGGATGGCTCCATCGCCCCCTGCGACTCAAAACTTTTGGCATTTACGCTGGCAGGTGCCCTTAACTGGCCGGCCAGGTGGTTTTCGCCAGAAGGCAAACAAACACGCGAAGAAGTCGCTCAGCAGATGGTTGATCTGTTGACCGTAGGTTTTGCTCCGCGCTGAAGCGCTGG
This sequence comes from Pseudomonas sp. NPDC089422, assembly GCF_044749405.1. Taxonomy (NCBI): domain Bacteria; kingdom Pseudomonadati; phylum Pseudomonadota; class Gammaproteobacteria; order Pseudomonadales; family Pseudomonadaceae; genus Pseudomonas; species Pseudomonas sp. NPDC089422. The sequence goes on along the minus strand of NZ_JBIVHW010000007.1, from coordinate 179,181 downwards.
AGCTTGAGTTGTCAAAGCAGTTCGGGAGGTCGTGAGACATGCGTGTATTCAGCAATCCGAATCCTCGAAATCAACGGCCTCTGCCTGCCAATGCCATGGTGATCCGTGATGATCTCATCTCGAAAATCAAAGACACGGATGGGGCACTCACGCTTCTGAGTGCTCCCCCAGGCTTCGGAAAAACCACGGTCATGGCCCAGGCCTTCCATGCGCTGGAAGAAGACGGGGTCAGCTGTGCTTGGCTCTGCGCCAACGCCACTGACAACGACCTGCCGAAATTTTTTAATTGCCTCGAAAAAATCGCTGTGGTTTTAGGAATCGCCAAACCTGGAAGCGATGCCATCACCTCGTTGACAGATGTGTCGCGTCCGTATGCCCTGTTCATCGACGAGCTGGAAAACATCCATGAGCGCTCTGTCCTTTCGCTAATACACGAGATCATCAGTCACCTCCCATCTTGCGGACGGGTCGTTATCTCGACGAGGAGCAATCCCGCCTTGGGTTTATCTAGCCTGAGAGTCGCCGGGAAGGTGACGGAGATTGATGCTTCGGCTCTACGCTTCAACCTTCATGAAGCCAGTGAGCTCTTCTCTGCTCCGTTGGCGTCTGGGCAATTACAAAGCGAGGATGTATACCACCTCCACAAGAGGACTGAAGGATGGGCCGCTGCCCTCTGGCTCGCTTCGATAGCACTGAAACAGGCCAAATCGCCCGCGGAATTCATCTCTCAGTTTTCCGGGTCGACAGGCACTTTCGCTGAATATTTGGCTGAGGTGGTGCTAGGCGACCAGCCGATTCATATGCGGCGTTTTCTTCAACGCATCAGCATCCTCAAGCAGTTCAATACGTCTCTGTGCCAAGAACTCAACCCCGATACAGAAGCGGAGCAGTTGCTGAGCGATCTACTCAGTCAGAGTCTGATCATCCCAATTGAATCCAGGCATGGAACGTGGCGTTTACACGGCCTTTTTGCGGACTACCTCAGCAATCTTTTGATCGGCGAGTCCCCCGACCTCTACGCAGAGCTCCACCTCGCAGCATCTCGATGGTTTGATAACAACGACCAACCTGCCCAGGCCATCGACCACGCCGTTAAAAGCAAGAAGTACAGCTACGCCATTGAATTGCTAAGTAAGCATATTGAATCGCTGCTCCAGCAAGGTCGCATGCGACTTTTGAGCCGGTGGTTTACGTCAATACCGAGCGATCTGATTGCAGCTCAGCCACCCCTTTTCATCATGTCCCTCTGGGCCGTTGCTCTGACGGAGGGTGCTCACCAGGCCTTGAAGAAGCTCGACCAGATTGACTGGCGAAACAACGCCGATACCCATGTCAGGAATCACGGCGCAGCGCTTTACCCCACTCTGTTGGGAATGATGGATCGATGCGAGGAAGCGGTTCAGGTGGGAATGGATTCGCTGGAAAACATGGATGCTGGCCATGAATTCGCAAGCGCTACCCTGCTCAATGCCATTGCTCACCAGATCTTGATCATAGGGCAACCGCGTGACGCTCAGAGAATGATCGACGCTGCCAGGCGCCTGCACGGCGGCGAGAGCCTGTTCAACCGTATGTACTCTGAGACCACAGAAGGGCTGATCGATATGTTGCACGGGCGTCTTCGCCACGCCGCTGCTCGCTTCCGTCTTGCAGTAGATGTCACCCATGCGGTCGACAAGAAACACAGTCATGGCAATGCCTGGGCAGGTGTCCTATATGCCGCGACGACTTACGAATCGAATGACTTGCAGCAGACAAGTCAGCTGATCAATGTCTATCTGCCATTGGCCCGCGAGGTGGGCATTCCTGATCATCTGATCCTGATCTACCTCCTGAAGTGTCGACTCGCGTTCATAGAGAGCGATATCGACACCGCACTTGAAGCGGTGACGGAGCTGGAATACCTGGGTCACAGTCGACGCCTCCCCAGGGCAGTGGCCGCGGCTCAACTCGAACGTGGCAAGATTTTACTCATGCAAGGCAGCGCTGAGGCTTCCTACGACGAACTGAGCCGCGCGGAGGACCCCGAGATATGGGGACGCGAGTGTAAACAGCTCCTGCTAGCACATGACATCCATTACCTGCGCCTGGCCAAGCTGAGGTGGGAAATTCACTTCGGTAATCCAATGACAGCCCTTCACCAAATCGATGGTGATTTGCGAGAAGCACGCTCATCGGGCCGACTTCACCGGGCACTGGTGCTGCAGCTGTTGCGAGCAATGGCGCTGCAACGTTGCGACAACGTCCCGGGCTGTCTTAAAGAGTTGGAGGAAGCGCTGACCTTTGCGGCCGGAGAGGGCTACGTTCGTACTGTTCTTGATGAAGGGCCAGCGCTTGGTTACATAGTGGCAAGGTTCCAGCAGTCCTACGACGCCAGGGAGCTGAAGTCTCCGCTTTTCGCAGATTACTTGAAGAAAATCACTTCCGGTTTTGGCTCGCTCGTACACACCTACTGCTGGAAGAGTGCCTCCTCATCCCAAGGAGCCGATGGCCTGACAAGGAAAGAGATCGAAGTGCTTATGCTGCTTACTGAAGGCTGCTCAAATGTCGATCTCGCGGACAGGCTTCATGTGTCCAATAGCACTGTGCGCACCCATCTTCGAAACATCAATTCCAAGCTGGGTACCAAAAGTCGCACGCAGGCCCTGGCCGCAGCCCGTCGCCTCAGCCTGCTTGATTGACGATTGGGTAGAAAATCGTCTTTTGAGACGATTTGCCCAGCCGACCCTCTCCGTAAACTGAATTCAGACGCTTTCGATTTCCTGGCCAAGTGGCCAGGGGATGCGTCTATGCCGACACCGTTCCATGGCGATGCTCGCCCCTCGATGGGCAGGCCGTATGTAATTTCTCACAAAAATAATTAAAGGGATTACGCAATGAACGAACAAAGCACCACCCTTCCCTATGCAGCGAGCCGAGCATATCCGGGCCGCTGGTACGCAGTGGTTTGCCTCATGGCGTTCTACGCCATTTCGATGGTTGACCGATTTATCCTTTCTGCCGTTGCCCAACCGGTCACTCAAAGCCTTCAGCTCAGCAATACGCAGATGGGCCTGCTTCTGGGTGCCGGCTTTGCAATTCTCTATTCCATCGCAGGGGTTCCCGTCGCCTACCTCATCGACCGAGGTAATCGCAGCCGGATTATTCTTGTCGGCGTGTTCATCTGGTCACTCATGACTGCTGCCTCAGCCTTCACCGTCGACTTCACCACGCTGATCATCTGCAGAGCCGGCGTGGCCATCGGCGAAGCGGTTCTGACCCCTGCCGCAATGTCGCTCATAGGTGACATGTTCCAACGCAAGGAGCGAGCGCTGCCTACGAGCTTCTATATGGCCACCGGCAACATCATGGCCACTGGAGCCTTCCTGATTGGTGGGGCGGTTTACCAATTTGCCGGAGGGCAGCAGTTGATGCCAGAGATGGAGCCATGGCGCTTCACACTTTTCGCCGTTAGCCTACCTGGTTTCCTGATGGTGCTGCTTTTCGCTCTGACTGTTCGTGAACCTGCACGGGTTCAAGGTGAATCCAGCAATCAGGCTACCCACAGCGACTTGATGCCGTTCCTGAGCATCAACCGGGGAATGTTCATCCCGTTCCTCATCGCCACAGGTTTCATTTCGTCGCTGACGCTGGGGATTATTTCCTGGGGCCCAACACTTCTGGTACGGCTTCACGAGCTTACCGCGTCACATGCCAGCTACGTTTTCGGATCTGTTGGACTTCCTGCGTCCGTTTTTGGAACCATGACGCTGCCATGGATCGCCAGCAAATTGCAGAAAGGGGGCCGCCCAGACGGCATCATCTTGATCCTCTTCGTTGCCGTCACGCTTCCCGTACTTGCCGTCATTGCCGGACTTTTGAGCGGCATTTATTGGCTGCTGGTGGCTTCGTTCGCGGTTTGCATGATGTTCCTGCCCAGCATCTCGGTGCTGACCTGCCTGGCCATGCAAATGATCAGCCCTTCCCGCCTGAGGGCCAGAACGGTGGCTGTGAATCTCCTGGTTATCAACTTGTTCGGATATACCGTGGGCCCATTCCTAAGTGGCCTTCTCGCAGACAAGGTCTTCAGCGGTCCTACAGCAATTGCATACGCATTGGCAACGATGGCAGCTTTCATTGGCCCCTTCGCATTGATTGGCTTCGCTCTGTCACGAATGAAATTCGGACAGATGATGACCAATCAAAAGGACTAAGGCACTAGCAGAACCTAGCCAGCACTCCAAACAAAAATAATAGTGGAGTTACACATGCTTACCCGCTCTTGCACACTGCTTCTGCTATCCATTCCATTTTCCCTGACTGCTGAAGCTAATAGCACATTCTTTACCGATAGCTCTGCAAGCGTTCTTCTGCACAACTACTACTTTGATCGTGATTATAAAGACAGCGAGAACCCCGCCCTCAAGCGCGAATTGCGCGAATGGGCACAGGGTGTGACGCTTGACTTCAAGTCGGGCTATACCGAGGGGCCGATTGGTTTCGGCCTCGACCTGCACAGTATGACTGGGATCAAGCTCGACTCGTCGCCGCACCGAGCTGGCACCCAGCTTCTTCCGCTTGATTCGAAGGGCCGGGCTGAGGACAGCTATAGCTCGTTTGGAGGCATTGCAAAGCTGCGCTACGAGCAAACCAAGTTGAACGCTGGACGAATGGTAATTTATAACCCAGTGGCCTACTCAAGCCCTGGCCGTCTTCTGCCTCAAACCTTCCAGGGCGTGACGCTCCAGTCAGAGGACCTGCAAGACTGGACGTTCATGGGGGGGTACCTGGATCGGATCAAATTCCGTGACTCAAGCAACTACGAAAACATCCGGGTGACCGCACAGAACGGACGTTTCATTGATGCCGATTCCAGTGCTTTTACCTACGCTGGTGTGAAGTACAAGGTCTCACCGACCTTCACCGCGAGCTATTACCACGCGACGCTGAACGACATTTATCGCCAGGACTATCTGTGGCTTGTACACGACCTTCCACTGGGCCCGGGCAGCCTGAAAACCGATTTCCGCTGGGTAAAATCGGGTGAGGATGGGGCAGCCAACGGCGGGAAAGTCGACAACGACAACTACGGCGTTGTGTTCCGCTACTCGCTTGGCGGAAATACCTTCAGTACCGGTTACATGGCGCTCTTTGGGGACACTGCTCAGCCCTACATGGGACGGAGCGAGCCATCGCCTACGGTGGAAGGTGCAATCGCTACCGACTTCCTCAATGCCAAGGAAAAAACCTGGCAGGTTCGCTGGGACTACAACTTCGCCGCCTCCGGCATACCCGGTCTAACCGCGATGGTCTGGCACATGCGGGGCGACAACATTGAGCTCCCTGAGCGCATGGGGGGCAGCAATCGTTACGAACGAGAAAGCCAGGCCCAAGTGGCTTATGTTATCCAGTCCGGCCCCCTGCAAGGCCTGGGCTTCAAACTTCGCCATGCCTGGTACAGAAACAACTTCACGCAAGCGGCAACATTCCGGGACAACAACGACCTCAGGTTCAACGTCCTCTATACCTGGAAACTTTGGTAAACCCATTCGACTCAAGGAGTTCTCATGAAGCGCGCAAGCTTTGAAACCGAGCATGAAATGTTCCGGGATAACTACCGGGCATTCCTTCAAAAAGAGGTGATGCCGCAGAAGGCCCAGTGGAGAAAAGACGGCATCGTCCCCCGTGAAATGTTTCAGAAAATGGGCGATCTCGGGTTTCTCCTGCCCTGGGCAGATGAGGAATATGGCGGACTAGGCATTTGGGATTTCCGCTACCAGCAAATCATGATTGAAGAAGACAACCGCTTCGGGGAGGTGGGCTTTTATCACACCCTCCACAGCCGCCTCGTTGCCCCTTACATCAAGCATTTCGGGAGTGAAGATCAGCAGGCACGTTATCTGCCTAAATGCATCAGCGGTGTGATGATCCTCGCCATCGCCATGACAGAACCCGACGCAGGCAGCGATCTGGCTGGAATGAAAACCCGCGCTGTTGAGTATCAAGATCATTGGGTTCTCAACGGAGCCAAGACGTATATCTCCAACGGAGTCAATGCAGACGTCGTCCTGGTGGCGGCCAAAACCAACCCAGAAAACCCGCGGCAGATTGGCCTGTTCCTGGTTGAGCGGGGTATGCAGGGGTTTGAGCGAGGCCGTCAGCTCGAGAAAATGGGGCTGCACGCTCAAGATACCGCCGAGCTCTTTTTCAACGACGTCAGGGTACCCAAAGCAAACCTGCTGGGTGATGCCACACAAGGCCTGACCTACCTGAAGACCTCACTCGTCGAGGAGCGATTGATATCGGCTGTGGGATCACTGGCAAATGCTTTTGCCGGATTCGATCTCACGCGTGACTACGTGCTCGAGCGTAAAGCGTTCGGGAAGAAAGTCGCGGACTTCCAAAATACCCGCTTCGTCCTGGCCGACCTGGCCGCTGATCTCGAGGTCGCCCAAGTCTATGTCGATCATTGCGTAACCCTTCACAACGCAGGTGAGCTGAGCGTGCCCTCGGCAGCCAAGGCGAAACTCTTCACCAGCGAACTGGAGTCCCGGGTAATGGATGCGGGTGTCCAACTGCATGGCGGTGCCGGCTACATGCAAGAGTACGAGATCTGTCAGCGATTCCAGGATGCAAGGGTCTCCCGGATATTCGCCGGCAGCTCCGAGATCATGAAAGAAATCATTGCTCGCTCAGTGCTGAGCTAACCGATATCGAGAAACGGAGGATTTATGGGCCCACTCCAGGGAATCAAAGTGGTTGAGATGTCGGGTATTGGGCCGGCTCCATTCTGCGCAATGGTGCTTGCAGATCTTGGAGCGGAGGTCATCCGTATTGTGAGACCGCGCACGCCAGTTGATCCTCGCGATGTCCTCAGCCGGAACCGCCCCACGGTGGAGCTGGACATCTCTGATTCAGAGGGCAAAACCGCAGTGCTTGACCTGGTCAAACATGCAGACATTCTGATCGAAGGGTTTCGTCCAGGGGTGATGGAGAAGAACGGCCTTGGGCCTGAGGATTGCCACGCCGTGAATCCTCGCCTCATCTATGGCCGGATGACCGGCTGGGGGCAATTTGGGCCATTGGCTCACACTGCTGGCCATGACATCAATTACATTGCGATAACAGGTGCACTCAACAGCATCGGGCGCCCAAATGAAACCCCTCCTCCTCCAATCAATTTCGTTGGCGACTTCGGCGGTGGTGGAATGCTGCTGCTGGTGGGGCTTCTTGCAGCAATCCATGAGGTGAAAGTCTCTGGCCAGGGCCAAGTGATCGATGCCGCAATGAGCGACGGAACCACCCTGCTTGCCGCCTTCATTCACGGCCTACGGGCCCAGGGCCATTGGAATTCTCAGCGGGGAACCAACCTGCTGGATGGCGCTGCCCCGTTTTATGATACCTATCGGTGTTCCGATGGACGCTTCATTGCCATCGGCGCCATTGAACCCAAGTTTTACCAAGAGTTACGTGTTCGTTGCGGACTTGATGGCTCTCTTTTTGACGACCAGATGAACGTCGACTGCTGGCAGTCTCAGAAACAAGCACTTGCAGGTCTGATCGCCACCCATACACGCGAACACTGGATAGGCCTGCTTGAAGGAACGGATGCCTGCTTCGCTCCAGTTCTGGATTGGGATGAAGCGCCTGAGCATCCGCACAACAAGGCCCGGGAAACCTTCCTGACCCTGGATGGCACGCTCCACCCAGCTCCTGCACCGCGGTTTTCCAGAACCGCAGCAGCAATCCCACGCTCTGCGTATAAGGGCACACTCGACGAAATCATGCAGCGCTGGAACCGGCAGTAACCCCAAAAAAGAATCCCCGCGTTAGCGGGGATTTTCTTCATGCGACAGCAGCTTCAACTAACATCCGCCACCTTGATGACAGTCTTGCCAACCCCTTTCCCAGTCAAAGCGTACTCCAGGGCCTGCGTGTATTCGGTGAATGCAAAGGCCTTCCCAACAGGTGGCGCAAGGCGGCCTTCACCTACCCAGCGCAATAGCTCCTGGAGATGTTCTTTTCCTTTGTCAGCTTCGAAAATCTCGAACTGGCGAACGTCAACACCGACCAGAGATGCGCCCTTGAGCAATGGAAGATTTGCTTTCAGAGCGGGAATGGGGCCGCCCGCAAATCCGACGACCAAGTGCCTCCCTCCCCAGGTCAGCGACCGGAATGCTGGCTCGAACAAAGGCCCGCACACGGGATCGAAGACAACATTCGGGCCCTTCTGGCTACACAGTTCTTTTACTTGGTCGCGGAAGTTTTCAGCAGCGGAATCGATTACGTGATCAGCCCCAACACGCTGCGCGTATGCGCGTTTTTCAGGAGTAGAGGCTACGGCAATCACTTTGGCGCCGAGGCATTTACCGACCTGGATGGCAGCCGAGCCGACACCGCCCGCGGCGCCAATCACAAGCAGCGTTTCCCCTGGCTGGAGATTCCCCCGATCCCGCAGGGCGTGCATCACGGTCACAAAGTTGATTTTGAATCCTGCAGCTTGGTCGTACCCCATGACATCTGGAATGGCCGTAACCTTTTCTGCGGACGCGACCACCAACTCAGCGAATCCACCATGAACCTGGGTGATTACACGAGTCCCGACCTCGATGTCTGTCACCCCTGCCCCTACGGCTTCTACCTTGCCGCTGATTTCCTGGCCTGGCACGTGCGGCAGTGGAGGCTTCACCTGGTAGCGCCCCAGAGATTCCAGTGCATCCACATAACCGATGCCGCAGTTCGCGACGCGAATGAGCACCTCACCGGCGCCTGGCTGGGGGTTCGGCACGTCGACCATCTTGTAATTCGAAATCGCATCCAAATCATGAGTTTCAACGCGTTTCATAACGACTCCAATCGAATGGCAAGAGGGATAGGGCTTTAGATGTTGAAGCCTCTGAACTCGGCAATTTCATCGAGTGAGGCGCGCTCAGTGCGCAGTGTGTTGATCGGGTGTGCTGTATCGGGGTACCCAAGTGCTATACCGCAGAACACCATGAGTTCTTCGGGTAGTTCGAGATGACGCTCGACGGTTTGATGAACGAGTGTCCAGCACGCTTGGGCGCAGGTAGCAAGCCCCCGTTCGCGCGCGAGCAGCATTAACGTTTGCAGGAACATCCCTAGGTCCGCCCACTGGCCGGACCCCATACTTTTGTCGACGGCCAGAATGATGCCGACAGGGGCGTCAAAAAATCTGAAGTTACGGGCGAATTGCCTGCCTCGACCTTCCCGGTCGCCACGAGTCACCCCCAGCGTGGCATAGAGGTCCTCCGCACACTGTGCGCGACGGGCTTGGTATTCAGCGGTGAGATTTTCTGGATAAATCGGGTAACCCATGCCCTCCCCACGTGGGCTTCGACGAAGGGTGTCCGCGACTTCGTCTTTGAGGAGCTGGAGTGCATGCCCAGTAAGCGCTACGACTTTCCAAGGTTGCAGATTCCCGCTTGAAGGAGAGTAGCGGGCGACGTCAATCAGTTCGCGAAGCAGATCGAAATCCACGGGCCGCGGTTCGAAGGCTCGTGTGGAGTGTCTATGTAGTACAGCTTCCGTCACAGCATGCATAGCTTCACCGTTGTCCTGGAGGGTTACAGTGATGCTATCTTTGCAATTTACGGATTAGAATAACCATCTATAGATATCACTTATGCGGAAACTCGATGAAAATATCGTCATTTTCAGAGGTAGAAGCCTTCCTAACCGTTGCTGAGCTGATGAGTTTCGGCCAAGCAGCTCGAGAGCTGGGAATAGCCCAGTCAACTGTCAGCCGCAGGATCACCAATTTAGAAGCTCGGCTTGGGCATCAGCTGGTCTTGAGAACCACCCGTAAAGTGGCACTGACCGATGCGGGACAATCCTACGCAGCGGATCTGCGCGAGGTTGTAACTAGGCTTGAAGCCGCCGACTCGAAATTGCAGAGCGGACTACTCAGCGCCGAGGGGCTGCTGCGGGTTACCATGCCAACTGCATTTGGACGCGCATACGTTCTTCCTAGGCTTGCCCGGCTCTCCAAGTACTATCCACGCCTGCGGTTTGAAGTGGACCTCTCCGATCGCTACGTTGATCTGCTTGATGGGGAATTCGACGTGGCGATTCGCCTCGCCTCACCAGCTCAATCAGGGGTGAGATATGTAAAGTTAATGAGCTTCAAGCCTGTTCTGTGTGCATCACCGTCCTACCTGGCGCAACATGATTGTGTGAGCGAACTGGCCGGACTGACCAAACACGTGTGGCTGGCTCAGCGTGTCTACGCGCCTGCCCTGAACTTCCAAGTCTCATGGCAAGGTACCCGGACAAATCTGGAAATCAAACCTCGCATAAGCGTCAGCGATGCCACATCGTTGCGCACTCTGACGCTGAATGGAGCAGGCTTGGCAGTATTGCCATGCTATCTAGTCGAGAAACAACTACAGCGTGGAGACCTCGTCGAGGTACTTCCTGGGTTAGAGTTCGATGAGTTCGAAGTATTCGTGGCGTTCCTGAGACATCGAGAGCAGTCGACTAAGGTGAAGGTGTTGCTGGACGCGTTGCGCGCTTGACCTGCATAGCGCTCGGCCGCCCTGAAGGATTAGGAACGCATGGCACAGAAAGCTCTTGCGCGGCTTTCTGGGACCTTGTTCTTTCACTACGATACCGTGGCCGCTGAACCCTCCTCTTAGCCGGAATTGCTCATGAAGTTCACCATAAGCGACATCATCAACAACAGTTCATTGAGAACTCGCTTACTCACTGGCACAGAGGGCCTCGCTCTAACGGTACGCTGGGCACATGTATGCGAACTGGCGGACCCAACGGAGTGGCTAGGTGAAGGCGATCTTCTTATGACGACAGGCATAGGAATTCCAGCTGAACCAGGCGCCCAGAGTGAGTACCTGGAACGGCTGATCCACGCAAAAGTTTCAGGCTTGATGATCGGCGAAAACATGCAAGCGCCGGCGGACCTGAGCGCATTGTGCGAAGCCGCGAGCGATCGCGGTTTTCCTGTTTTGATGACGCATTACTCCATCCCCTTTTCGGCGGTAACTCGAGCTATCGTCGATGCGGACAGGCAGCAAGAATTCGAACGCCAGAATGCAGTCAGCAGGGTCTATGAAAGCGCCCGCATGGGATTGAGAGGCATTGGTGTCGCGTCACTCCTGGAGCGGTTGGGTAAAGACGTGCGCTCCAGCTTGTATCTATTCGACACGCAGCAATTGGCCCCTTGGCAGGGAAATCTGCAAACCCTTCCGGAAACCTGGAGACAGGCAACCCTCAGCCGCAGACAAGAGCTCCGTGGCGCTCAACCGGCCGTTCTGCGTTGCATACGCGCAGACACCAATGATGAAGCCATGGTCATGGCTTTGCCCACGCAACCCTCTTGCTCGATTTTGGCTACGAGTGGCGATTTGCTCGACTATGGCCTCCTTCATCATGTCGCAGCAGTCATTGGGATTGAACTCGAACGCCTTCAAGCGGAGCAGGAGCGCCAGTTACGGCTTGGTTCTGAACTTCTCGACGACCTGCTTCAACAGCGCATTGCCGAGCGTGCCGGGAAGGAGCGCTTGCAAGAAATCCTTGGAACAGTGGAGCATGCGGTGCTGGCTCTGGCCCGGCCAGCCAATGAGCTTCCTACAGGCTGGCAACATCAGCTCCTTAGGCAACGACAAGACTTCTTGCTACGTAGCCAAGGGGATGAATTGATTTTCCTCCTGGTTTCGAGCGATGCGGCAGAGGTGATCCAGAAGTCACTGGGCTGTCCACTGGGTTTGAGCAATGCTCTTGGGCATCCCGGGAGGATCATCGAAACTTTACGTGAAGCACGCCTAGCACTCGCGCATGCAAGTGTTCAGCGCCCCTTGGTCCACTACGGCAGTTCCCACACGACAGCACCTTGGCTTCCAGATAGCCTGGATGAGGCTCAACGCTTGCACCGTGACGTTCTCGGTTCGCTGCTCGATTACGATCTGCAGCAGAGCACGCAATTCAACCAAACCCTAAGGACGTTCCTTGAGCACAACCGCTCTTGGCAAAAAACTGCACAGCAGCTGAACGTACACAAGCAGACTCTTGTTTACAGAATACGTCGAATCGAAGAGATCACTGGCCGCTCTTTGGACAGCACCGAGGATGTCGCGGTACTGTGGATTGCACTCAGGTCTGGTGATATCGCTGGTGCGGGTGAATGATTGACAATTAACGCTTAGCGGGTGAAAACCTGGACTTCCCTCTCAACGGCAGGACGCTCAGCGAGGGAGAGGGAATGCCCAATAAAGGAAAACTTAGTCGATAATCAGATAGCTGATGCCTATGATTGACACTATCTGCTCAACCCTTGTCTTCGAGACCAGCAGGGGCGAAACGTGACAGGAAGCGGTCAACGCCAGATACTACCTTTCCTCCGAGTTCAGCCCTTTCCTTGCGAAGGACAGCATTGCGCACCATCGACCCGCCCAAGTAACGAATCGGCTCAGGCGGGAATCGACGACAATTTCGCCCCACGAGTGGGCATTGGCTCCAATCGTCATTCCTGCCCAGTGCAAGGCTGGCAAGAATGCGCCCACCAAGCCGGCTCGGCCCTACACCGTTTCCGCTCCAGCCAATGCCGTAGTGAATGTTTGGGCTGCCATTGAGGCAACCAAATACCGGCAGACTGTCATAGGTACGGTCGATGGGTCCCGACCACCCATGAGTCAGACCAACATCATCAAACTCAGGATACGTTCGCCGCAGGTCCGCTTTGGTAAGTTCCAGGCTTGCCCGATCATCGCTGAACACTGGGCCAATCCGGGACCCAAAAGCGATCGCACCTGTTCCTTTGCCAAAAGCAATGCGCCCATCCCGCGTGGTTCGGTAATAATCGACCATCAACTGCGAGTCGGTGATCGCCTCCCCCCCTGCCCAGCCAGCACTTGCCAACCGCGCTGGCATTGCTTCGGTAATCACGATTGAACTGTTCACCGGGACCATCATCTGAGCCAACTCCGGCAGTTGGGCTGCCCAAGCGTTAGTAGCCAACACCACATTCCGTGCGATCACCGCGCCCTGTTGGGTCAAAACCTGGGCAGGCTGGCCCGGCATAATTTTCGTGACTGCCGAGCGCTCATAAACTTCCACGCCTTGAGCAATTGCCACTCGACGCATGCCTCGCGCAAGCAATGCAGGTTGGACGGTGGCATTACTCCGCTCGAATACACCTGCCAAATGAACAGCAGAACCCGTGCGACGAGCGACCTGTTCGGCATCCAACCGCTCGAACGGATGCACTCCGAGCCTCTCGCAAGCTGTCAACGTGCCGTTCCAGGTATCGATATGCTGCGGTGTAGTAGCAGTCCAGAGCCAACCTTTCTGCTGAAAGTGGGCATCAATCCCATGCTCCGCACAGAATTCGCCTAACTCGTAGATCGCCCTTTCCGCCTTCTCGCCAAGGAAACGTGCTTGGTTCTCATCACAGAAGGCTCGTAGGGTGGCAATTTTCGGCCACCAAGACATGACGAATCCTCCGTTGCGGCCAGAAGCCCCTCCTCCACAGACATCTTGCTCAAGAATCATCACTCGAGCATCAGGCTCCAGTTGCTTCAGCGTCATTGCGGTCCATAGCCCAACAAAGCCGCCGCCAATGATCAGCACATCAACTTCATGATTGCCTCTCAAGGTTGGAGAGATCGCTGCTTCGAAATCAGAGGATTCCATCCAGAAGCTGCGCTTCAAAGGCGGGGTGGGTATTAGTTTCATTGTGATAGCCCCAGGTGGTCGAAACGGTCACGACCAGTTTGTTAAGGCCTGTGGCCCTGGACAATCAAACGCAATTAGGAAAATGACACCCCCACTCATGCGATCGTATGAAAGAAGGACAGGTCATTCATCGTCCAATGCCGCGGATGCTGGCTTCAAATTGCACACTGTTATTGGCAAGCGAACAGATTCTGTCTGAGCGACACAGGTGCAAGCGGCATAGCTAGTACGAATGTATGAGCGACCTGCATCATTTGTTGGTTCCGTCTGATTGAGGCAGCGGGCATTCCGTATGAATTTAGGGGGGCAGGTTTCAAACAAAACAAAAAATCGAAAGCTGGAGGAACATCGTATGTGGCGAGTTGGCGTTGACGTAGGTGGTACATTTACTGACTTGTTCGCCTGGGAAGACAAATCAGGCAAGCAGGTGACAGCCAAAGTGCTCACCACCAAACAGGATCGCTCCATTGCGGTTCTGGAGGCGATCGAAAAGGCTGGCATCGAGATTGCTGATATCTCGCACCTCATGCACGGCACGACCACGGCAACCAACGCCCTGATCGAGCGCAGCTATCCTGATGCGGCCTTCATCACGACTGAAGGATTCCGCGACACTCTGGAAATCGGCCGCCAGCACCGCGAGCATCTGTACGATCCGTACCAGACCAAGCCAAAACCGATCATCAAGCGGCGCTTCCGCTATACCGTCCCGGAGCGCACCAACGTCCGTGGCGAGAGCGAACGCGCGCTGGACATCAGCGTCGCCCACGAGGTGGCGCAGAAGATCAAGGCGTCAGGCATCAAGTCTGTCGGCATCGGCTTCATCAACTCCTATGCCAGCACCCGCCACGAAGAACAGATGCGCGACATCCTGCTCGAGCATTGCCCCGACGTGCATGTGGTGCTGTCCGGGGAGACCCGCCCGGTGTTCCGCGAACACGGGCGCTTCACTACCACTGCGGTGCGCGCAGCGTGCATGCCAGTGATGGTGAAGTACATGGACGACTTGGAGTCGCGCCTGCGCCAGCACCAGTTCACCGGCAAGCTGCTGATCCTCAAGAGCAGCGGCGGCGTGATGTCGGCAGAGCTTGCACGGCTGCACCCAGAAGACATGCTCGAATCCGGTCCGGCGGGCGGCGTGGCCTATGCGGCCTACCTCTGCGAGCTGAGTGGCTTCGACAAGATCCTGCACACCGACGTGGGCGGCACCAGCTTCGACGTGTCGATCGTCGAGCATGGCAAGGGCCTGATCACCCGTGACCACGAACTGGAATGGGAAGTGCCGATTGTGGTGCCGATGCTCGACATCCACAGTGTGGGCTCCGGTGGCGGCTCGATCGGTTGGGTGGACCCGGGCGGCTCGCTGCGCGTCGGCCCGAAAAGTGCAGGTTCCGAGCCGGGCCCGGTGTGCTACGGGCGGGGCGGCGTGCAACCGACCATCACCGACGCCAACCTGCTGCTGGGGCGTCTGGAGCCTACCCTTGGCGGCAAGTTCGACCTCGACATCGAGGCCGCCGACAAGGCCATGACCCAGCTTGCCAAGGAAATCGGTCTGTCGCCGCTAGAAACCGCCGAAGGCATGATCCGCATCGGCTGCGAATACATGGCCCAGGCCGTGAAGAAGATCCTTGTCGCCCGGGGACGCGACCCACGCGATTTCGTGTTCGCCAGCTTTGGCGGTGCAGGTGCGTTGCACGCCTGCATCGTCGCCAAGTCGATGAACATACCCAAGGTCATCGTGCCGCCCTATGCCGGGGTCGCCTCGGCCTTCGGCGCCACCGCGATGAACCTGCGCCAGGACCTCGAACGCTTCTACTACTCGCCGGTCAAGGAAGCCGACCTCGGCAAGATCAACGAAATGCTCGCCGAGCTGGAAACCAAGGCCAAGGCGGTCCTGCGCGAACAAGGCATCGACGACGACAACGACATCGAGCTGATCCGCACCGCGCAGATGCGCTATGTCGGCCAGTCCTATGAAGTGGACACGCCGATCCCCGCTGGCGCACTGACCGCCGAGTGCCTGCCGAGTATCGAACATGCATTCCACGCCGCGCACAAGCAGGAGTTCGGTGTCAGCTCCGACGACTTCGCTCCGGCATTCGTCTCCTTCGGCGTCACCGCCATCGGCCGGATGGATTCGCCACCACCGGTCGACCTGATTAACGCCACCGAAGGCGATGCTGTGAAGACAGTTCGCGATGTGTATTTCGATGGCCAGTGGACGCAGTGCAAGGTCTACGACGGTGAAGCCCTGGGCACCAAGCACAAGATTCAGGGGCCCGCGATCATCGAGTACGAACATGCCTGCACCGTGATGCCACCAAACACCCATGCGCATGTAAATGCGATGGGCGCCCTGGTCATTGACATCGAAAAATAAAAATAAGGAGCCCACTATGAGCAAGCAACCAGTTGGTCATGACGTCGACAACGACATCGACCCAATCACCTTCGAGGTGATGCGCAGCATCTTCGAATACGCCAGCGACCGTATGGCCACCGTGCTACAACGTTCTTCGTTCTCACCGATTCTGGCAGACATGCTGGACTTCTCGAACGCCATTTACGATGCCGACCTCCAGCTACTGAGCCAGGCGGCGAACTGCCCTGTGCACTTGGCTGCGATGAAATTCAGCGCTGAGGAAGCGGTAAAAACCATTGGTCGCGAGAACGTGCTTGAGGGTGACGTTATGGTGGTCAACGACCCCTATCGCGGTGGCACCCACATCAACGACATCTCCTTCATCAAACCGATTTTCTACAAGCAAGAACTGATCGGCTACGGCGTCAGCCGTGGGCACTGGATGGACCTCGGTGGCGGCGGAGCTGGTGGCCAGGCGTTCAGTACTCACATTGCCGCAGAGGGTCTACGGCTGCCGCCTTTGAAGATCTACTCCGGCGGTAAGCTCAACGAAGATTTGCTCGCGATCATCCTCAATAACTCGCGCACTCCGCACTTCATCAAGGGTGACCTTCAGGCCCACTTGGGTGCGCTCCTAGGCGCAGAACAGGAGTTGCAACGCGCCTGTGATCGCTACGGCGCCGAGATTGTGAAGAAGGCCATGAAGAAGATTCAGGCCTACACCGAGCGCATGATCCGCGAATCAATTCGCAAGATTCCCAACGGCATCTATGAGGCCGAGGACTACGCGGACACCGATGGTATTACCGATCAACGCGTCAAGCTCAAAGTAACGCTGGAGATAAAGGACACCTCGATCAAAGTCGACTTTGCTGGTACCGACCCTATCTGTCAGGGTGCAATCAACTCGCCGCGTGCCAACACCATCTCAGCAGCACTCTATTCATTGCAGTTCTTCCTGGCGCCCGATGCACCGCAGAACCAGGGTATGTTCAACCCTATTGAGGTCGTGCTTCCCGAAGGCTGCTGGTTGAACGCGCAGTGGCCGGCGCCGACAATCGGTTGCACCACCCTCACATCATCGAAAATCACCAGCGCCATCTGGCAGGCCTTGGCCAAAGCGATCCCAGAGCAGATTACCGGCTCAACCTGCTCGGAATGCAACTGGTTTGTCGCGAGCTGCACATCACCTGACGGCAAAACCGATGTCTTCTCTGACCTGCCAGCCGGCGGCTGGGGAGGCACGCCCTATGCCGATGGCATGAGCGTGACCATGGACCCCTTGGGCAACTGCATGAACATGCCGGCCGAAACCGCCGAGCTGTTCTTCCCTATCGCCTACGAGGCCTTCGAACTGCGTGGCGATTCGGCAGGTGCAGGCCGGCACCGTGGTGGCCTGGGCGCCACCTTCAAAGTGCGCTTCCTTGGCGGCGGTGAGCTGGGCATGGAAACCTCACGTACGCTAGAGGGCAGCCCAGGTGCTGCGGGCGGCCTGCCTAGCGCAGTGCAACGCGCCACTCATCTCCATGCCAATGGCTCAGCTCAGGTTATTGGAGGCATCGCCAGCGACGGTTCGTGGACAAGCCCTTTGCTGGCCTCGCACAAGTTCAAGGCGGGCGACGTATTCATGTTCGAAAGCACCGGCGGTGGCGGCTGGGGTAACCCTCGCAAGCGTACGGTTGCAGAAGTACTGGAAGACGTGCTCGACGAGTACATCAGCATCGAAACGGCCAAACGTGATTACGGCGTGGTCATCGACCCACTCACGCTTCAAGTCGACGAGGCCGCCACCTCTGCCTTGAGAGGCTGAACAGAGCTTGCTCTCTCCTGCCCCCGACCGGGGGCAGGTTTCTAAGCCACCCCTTCCACACAGTGGCCCTGGTGTCGCCTGATGCGATGCCACGGCGCCGCTGTGCCTCGTCATACCTACCCCAAGCCACACATCATCGCCCTAAAAACAATAATTCCGGAGCGATTCATGAATACTCAACGCGTTGTCCTGGCGCTACCATTTCTCGCCATGCTCGTTCAACCGAAACCGGTCTGGGCCGTCCCCATTACCGAGAACCTGGATGTCGGCGGCGCAATACGCGGCAGGCTCGACATCGATCCGGACCGGGATATTTCCAAGTTCGATTTCGACACCCTCATCCTGCGCGCCGACTACAACTCGGAGCAGTGGATCGGCTCTGCGCAATATCGTTTGTATGGCAATGCCTACCCCTATCGATATACCGATGATATCGGCGACATCGCCTTCTTCGAGCATGCCTGGATAGGCTACAAGTTTTCTCCCGCGCACCAGCTCCAGGTCGGCCAAACAGACATCCCTTTCGGTTTGGGCGGCTACTTCGGCAACACCTTCTTCGAGACCCTCGGCAACGTAATCGGCCTGGAGGACACCCAGGACCTCGGTATCAAGTATGTCGGTAAATTCGACCTCTGGGACTTCAGCGCGGCCTATTATCCAGTTAGCGCGCAACAGGGCCGCGGCACCAGCCGGGGCGGTCGTACCTATGGCACCAGCGTGGCGTCGGCCGACGACTATGTAGCGCAAGGCAGCGACAACGAAGAACGCGACATCCTCGTCGGACGTCTCGCCCGCCATTACAGCGCCGGCGAATGGCAAGGCGAAGTTGGCTTGTCGCTACTCTCTTCGACTTTGCACAACAACGACACCAACCGCGATGGCCAGCGCTTGGCCGCTGCGCTGCATCTAAAATCACAACATGGCCCGCTCGGTTTTCAGACAATGGCGGCTCGCCAGCAAATGACGCCGAAAAATCCCGAGGCCGATACTTTAGTGAGTTTTGGCGGGTTTGACGCAACGTTCAATGTCGCCGCTAAAGGTAACCTCTATGTAGCGGACGTCAGCTATGAACTGGCCCCGCATTTCGGGTGGCTTTCGAAGGTCAAGATTTACGGCAACTACAGCCTGTTTGACAAAGATCAGAAACACTTCAAGGACTCGCAGCGAGCGATTCTTGGGACCTCCTTCAATCTAGGGCCGGTCTGGGTTGCTATGGAATGGCTGCACGGGCGCAATGACCCTTACATTGGAGGGAGCGATTTCACCCAGAGTTTGGCCGCAGGCGGTAGCAACCGTTGGGAAAATCAAATTTACGGAAATATTGGATATTATTTCTAGTATCCATTTCCCTCGAAGCCTCTTCCCGAAGGGGCTCATTGACAGGGAGAGGGCCGTAATCATGAGCCCCCCGATTGTCCCTCTTCAATCGCCCAAGCATTTTGCAGTGCGAACCATAACGTCGCTACATCTGCAGTACAATCAAGTGAGCGCCCACTGATCTCCTCTACACGCCGGATTCGATACACCAAAGTCTGTTTGTGCACATGAAGCCGCTTGGCGGCTTTCAACCACGAGCGGTTTTCCTCCAGCAGCATTCGCAAGCTTTGGATCAGAGCCGTATTGTTTGCCTTGTCATACTGGTGAACTGCGCCAAGGACATGCATGAATGCTCTTGCAGCCTCATCAGGTGTACGAGGCACCCAGGGTGTGTCAGTCTCCAAATCGGCGTAGCTACAAACAGGTCTGTGGCGATGGGTGTGGGAATGTGCGACCCACGCCTCCCTTAACGCTTCAGGCACTCTGTAAGGCGTTTCCAGCCTTCCGCTAGCGCCCAAGGCAACACCGAGCTGCTGAGCGTATTCATCCAACAGTGAGTGGTCATGTAGAAGCAAAATCTGGTCGGCTTGACGTCGGACCAAGGCACCAATATCCATTTTTCGGAGGGTAGCATCTATACGACGAGCCGTATCATGATCCAGGCGAGCTACTGAAATAACCGCGTTTTGAAGTGACGTTCCAGGAAGAAAATCTCGCAATCGTGCATCTGCTACCTCAACCAACAACCTTCGTTGAAGAAGATCATCCAGCAACTCTGAACCGAGACGCAGATGCCTTTCCAGATCCGCCTGTACTCGCTGGGTTTCAAGCGCAAGGACCACGGTGAGGTGGTGGAGCAACGCATAATCTGGCAAGTGCTCACCAACGATTACGAGTAGACATCCCTGTTGATTGGACAGCTCAATGCTGTGTAACTCACCGTTAGGTGATTGATGTCGTCGAACGATGGACTGCTGGGCTTTGCTGCGGTTACGACCTAGAGCGAGAGCATCACGAAGCGATTCTGGCAGGACTGGGAGAGCATCGGACCATGGCTCATGGTCATCGCAGGTCACTAAGTAAAGGCTGCAATGAATGTCTTTCGCCAACCGTTCAAGTACTGCGGGTAACCCTAAACCTTGCATCCCCAGACGAGCGCTCTCGTAAACATTCGCCAAGATGGTGCGTCGCTCGTACTCTTCTTGCTGGTTAGCATCAATGATGGCTCGAGTGACAGCGGCAAACGGCACTTCGTAATCCGTCATGATTACGGGAAAGCCCAAAGCATTACCGCTCTCGGTCAACCCGCTCATGTCGGCAGGTGCTTGCATGTTCTCGCCGATCATGATGCCCGCCAGACCACATTCGACCAGCCGCGCAAGGTATTCCCGCTGCTGCGCAGGCTGACGGGGTATGCCGAGGCCGGTGGTCATCAGCACATCGCCACTGCCGAACCACTCACCCGGGTCCTGGAGCTCGAAGGCATGCGCCCAACGGACCGTACGATCAAGTCCCCGATGGCCGGCGATAATCCGCGAGCGCAGTTCGGGTATGGCGATAAGATCACGGATACGCTGGGCCATGAGCAGCACTCCACTACGGTTGATTCAGCTCAGGATGATATAGGTCTTACGCACCGTACTGCGAATGTCCCATAGGCCGAGGGTGTTGGCGCTGAAATAAAGCACATCCCCCGCAGCGAAGTTGATCGGTTCCCCCCCCAGCGGAGTAAAACTGCCCTCTCCGGACACGATGTAGCTGTATTCCGCCTGCATCACCTTTCGCTTGAATTGCCCGGGACTGCATTGCCAGATGCCTGCTTCGCCGCGTCCATCGTCTAGTGTGACACTCGACGCAAGGCGCGCCTGTGCGGCCGGTTCCGCTCCGGCGGGACTCAGCCCCACAGCTTCACCAAAAACAAGCGGTTCCTGAGTGGAGATCTTGGTCAACGTCATGTTCGTATATCCTCAGTTTTTGTCTTCAAGGCCTGCCGGGGCAAAACGCGCAAGGTAGCGGTCCAGTGCTGCAGGCGATTGCCCGGCCAACTCATTGCGCTCTTTACGTAAAACTGCGTTACGTACTAAATTCCCGCCCACGTACCTCAACGGCTCCGGCGGGAAGCTGCGGCAGGTACGTCCCACCAGGGCACAGCGGCTCCAGGCATCTTCGCGCTCTAGCGCAAGGCTTGCCAGGATGCGGCCGCCGAGCCGACTGGGCCCTACGCCGTTGCCACTCCAACCAATGCCATAGTGCACATTGGCATATCCGTTCAATTGGCCGAATACCGGCAGGCTGTCGTAGGTACGGTCGATGGGCCCCGACCATCCGGCCTGGATCTGCGTATCGCCGATCATTGGATAGGTCCGTCGCAAATCGGCTTCTGTGAGGGCAATGCTTTGCTGATGCTCGCTGAACACCTCATCGATTCGTGAGCCGTAACTGATGGCCCCGGTGCCTTTGCCAAAGCAGATGCGCCCATCCTGAGTGGTGCGGTAGTAATCCACCAGCAACTGCGAGTCGGTGATCGCTTCACCGCCGGTCCAGCCGATTTCCGCCAGGCGCTCAGGCATTCGCTCGGTAGCCACGATCGAGCTGTTTACCGGCACGATCAATTTGGCCAGAGCCGGCAAGGCCGCGGCCCAGGCGTTGATTGCCAGTACGACGGACTTGGCCTTTACCTGACCGTGCCGAGTGGTAATGGTGGCCGGCCGGCCCGGCTCAATCCCCTGCACCGGCGTATGCTCGTGAATCAACACGCCCATCTTCAGCGCCACCTCCCGCATGCCCTTGACCAGCAGCGCCGGTTGCACGGTGGCGATGCTGCGCTCGAACACACCGCCCAAGTGCACGGACGAACCGGTGCGGCGAGCGACTTCACGTGCATCCAGGCGTTCGAACGGCTCGACGCCTAGCTTGGCACAGGCCGCCAGCGTGCCGTTCCAGCTGTCCAAGTGCTGGCGTGTCGTCGCTGTCCATAACCAGCCACTCTGCTGGAAGTGGGCATCGATCCCATGTCGCTCGCAAAAGGTGCCAAGCTCGTTGATGGCCTCCTCCGCTGCGTAGGCCAGGAAGAGGGCCTGCTCAGCCGAGCAAAATGCCTTGAGCGAACCGATTTTCGGCCACCAGGACATCACGAAACCGCCATTGCGGCCGGAAGCGCCGCCTCCGCAGATATGCTGCTCGAGCACAAGGACGCGAGCGTCCGGCTCCAACTCCTTGATCGTCATGGCCGTCCACAGGCCCACGAAACCACCACCGACGATCACCACATCGGCCTCTTGTACTCCTTGTAAGGGGGTTGTCGCACTTTCCAGCAGATTGGCGGAGGTCATCCAATGGCTGGGCTTGAGCGGAACAGTCGTTGTCAATTTCATTGTAAGTTCCTGCAAAAGTTTAGGCTTGAAGAGGCGCTCGCCACACCGGCAAAACACCCTTTAGTTGCACCTGATACATTCTTCAGAGTGCACGTCGCCGGCCCTCCTTGACGGCAGACAAAACGGCGTTAGCAATCTTGGGGCGTTCTAGTGTCAGGCCCGCGATGCACCGCTCACGAGCGAGCGGTGCCCATGCCCTGCGTCAGGCTTCCAATTCGAGGAATTTCCTGACGCGCTCGCTCTCTGGTGCGTTGAAGAATTTCTGTGGCGCTGCGCGCTCAATGATCACGCCCTGCTCCAGAAACACCACTTCATTGGAGACCTGGCGTGCGAATTCCATTTCGTGAGTGACCACGATCATGGTGTAGCCCTCGTTCGATAGCCCCTTCATCACCTGCAGCACTTCCCCGACCCTTTCCGGGTCCAGTGCCGACGTGGGTTCATCGAACAGAATCACCTCAGGGTTCATGGCCAGCGCCCGGGCGATTGCCACCCGCTGCTTCTGTCCGCCCGACAGCGTGTAGGGATATTGGTCGCGCTTGTCGAGCATGCCCACCTTGCGCAGTAGTTCTTCGGCCTGCTGCCGTGCGGCCTCCTTGGGCACTTTGCTGACCCTGATCGGCGCTTCGGTGACATTTTGCAGAACCGTCAGGTGCGGCCACAGGTTAAAACTCTGAAATACCATGGCTGTACGTGCCCGTACTGCGGCCAGGGTCTTGTTGTCCATCGGCTTGCCGGTCTCGGTTACGCCAATGGGTTGCCCCCCGATGGTGATGCTGCCGCGATCCGGCACCTCCAGCCAGTTGATGCAGCGCAACAAGGTCGATTTGCCCGAGCCAGACGAACCCAGAATGCTGACCACGCTGCCCTTCTTCACATCCAGGCTGACACCGCGCAGCACCTCGATCCCGCCAAAGCTTTTGCTCAGGTCCTTGATACTGACTACCACTTCGTCATGCATGTTCGATTCCTCGGGCAACACCGTAACGGGCCAATCGCTGCACATACAGATCAATCAGCAGGGTCAACAACACGTAGAAGGCAATGGACACCAGGAACGCATTGGTCGGTATGAAGTAACTGGCCTGCACTGCGCTCGCCGCCGCGGTGAGTTCCTGCAACGTGATGATCGAAAGAAAGGCCGTGTCCTTCAGTGCATACACCATCTGATTGCCGATCAACGGCCGCGAACGCATCAGCAATTGCGGTAGGATAATTCGCAGATACAGCGGCACACGCCGAAACCCTTGAGCCAGCGCCGCCTCGGCCTGGCCCACAGGCAGCGTGAGCTTGCTGCCGCGCAGGATCTCCGCCAGATAGGCGCCATGATAAAGGCTCAAGGCCGCAGCACCGGCTACCCATGCGTTAGGCCTGAACCCCAGCTGAGGCGCACCGTAATAGAACAGGTAGGCCAGGATCAGGAACGGCAACATGCGCATGATACTGATGTAGCCCCTGACCCCGCTGCGCACCAGCGCGTTGCTGCTCAACCCAAAGTGGGCCAGGCATCCCAGCAAGAAAGCGCCGGTGAACGATGCTGCGAACAGCAGCACGGTGGTCCACACCCCATGAAGAAAGACGTCCCTGACTTCCCAGATAATCTGCCAATCCGTCATGACGCCTCCTTACACCGCCAGTCGGCGGGCTTTGAACTCGAGCAACTGTTGCAGCTTGAGCAGTCCACCGATCATGAGCATGTACAGCACTGCAGCTGCCAAGATCGGCGGCAGTGGTTCATAGGTAACCGAAGTGATCCGATTGGTGACCCGGGTGAGGTCGACGATGCCGATCACCGCAACGGCTGGGCTGGCCTTGATCAAAAATGACATTTCGCTGACCAGTGCCGGCAGGCTGTTGACGATGACCTGGGGCAACATGATGCGGCGGAAGAACACCCACCGGGTCATGCCGCAGGCATAGGCCGCCTCACGTTGTTCACGGGCGAAGCCAATGAACGCAGAGCGCCAGATTTCCGCGTTGAAGGCAGCGGTGTTGGCAGTCAATGCCATGATCGCTGCCGCCACACGATTGATCTGGATGCCGAACGACGGCGCGGCCAAAAAGATGAACAGGGTCAACGTGACCAGCGGCGTGGCCCTGGCCAGGGTCACGTACATCGCCAGCACCTGGCTCAGCACCGGCAGTTTGCTGACCCTGCCTGCTGCAATCAGCAGACCGATGGGCACGCCCAGAGCGATGGCCGCAGCCGAGACGTATAAGGTCACCCAGGCGCCGTCCAGCAACAGTTTCCAGGTATCGAGATTCATGGTGAGCTCCTCGACGTAGAACAGGCTTCAGAGACCCGCCAGGGTATGGAACTCGCTGACACTGGTGATCGGCTGTGCTGGCATGTCGGGGAAGGCTTCACCGAACCATTTCACTTGAAGAGCGGCCAAGCGCCCACTCGAGCGTACCTCGGTCATGAAATCGGTGAAGAACTGACGCAGCTGCGGATTGTTTTTCGGGATGGCCCAGGCATTGAAACCTCCACCGGACACCGCGAACCCCTTGGCAAAGACTTCAGGGCGAGTCCTCACAACATCGTTGACCGCGATCAGAGAGGTGATCGCATAGTCGATACGGCCACTGGCAAGGTCCGCAAAAGCTTCGGTGTAGGACTGATACTTCACCAACTCACCGCGCTCGCAGCCCGCCACATCGAGCATTTTGTCGAGCTCCGGCAAACGGGCTTCGAAGGAACTACCGCCCTGTAAACCCACAGTTTTCCCGCACAGGCTCTTCACGTCGCCGGTGATCGAGGTGTCAGTCTTGCGTTTGACGAAGAAGTGCTGGGCCGGCGCAAATGGCGGAGCGAAGTCGAAGACCCGCAGCCGCTCATCGGTGACCACCGAACCGGTGAAAGCCGCATCGAATTTGCCAGTGGTGACGCCGCCCAGCAGCCCAGTCCAAGGCATGATTTCCTGGCGCACCTCGATACCGCGTGCCTTGCCGAAAGCCTTGAGATCTTCCAGAAGGTCAGCGTGGAAGCCTGCTGGTTTGCCATCGACGATGTAGTTGAAAGGGGAGTAATCGTCTTCTGTGGCGACAGTCATGTACCCCCGGGCCTTTATATCTGCAAGGTCGGCATGGGCGACCATGGCACTGCCAAAGGTGGCGAGTGCGCCCACTGCGAAGACCAGTTTTTTGAAAGCGCTCATTTTTTTTGTCATTTTTCAGAGACTCCAGTATTGGATCATAGAAAGCGTTGTTGTGTAGGCCAACGGCTCCATGACTGCCGTTCTGCAACATCCATGCGCAGGGTTTACGCGTTCACGAATGAACACACCGAAAACATTCAGCAGGATGAAGGACTGAAACGGGATCGCTATTCTTATGGCACCGACTTTGATAGTGGTGTCGTACCGACACACCGCAAGCCGATGACTATGTATTAACGTACGAACCTACGCTTCGCAAGAACAAATCACCAACAAACAAGATAAATCTGCATTTTTCCACATCATTCATACCGCAGTATGAAAGGCAGTGAAATTTTCTTCCTCTGATACTATTTAACTATTCAACCTAGGCCCTTATAACTGGGCATGCTCGCACTCCTATCGCCTGACCCGCGCAATCTCAGATAAACTCCTAACGCAAAAAAACCGTCTCGCAACGACGAGACGGTTTTTCAAAAGACAGTATTTCATTATAAAAAAAGCGCGATTTCTATTCGAAATCGCGCCAAACGACACAACAAGAGCAGCTAATTCTTAGGCCGAGGCAGCACTCGCCTTGGCGAGGTCCAGAGAGCGGGTCTCAGGGGCCATCTGCCAGGTGAAGAATAGGCCTACCATCGAGATGCCGAAGGCAACGATCATGGTGTTGGCGATACCGATGGACGACAGCGACATGGGGACAAGGTAAGTGCCGATGGCTGCGCCGATCCGCGAAAGCGATGTGGCCAGACCGACCGCCGAACCCCGAACTTCTGTTGGGAACAATTCGTTCGGATAAACGTATTGCAACACCTGGGCACCGCCGATGAACAACGCGTAGCTACCGAACAGCGCCAAGGTCAACAGACCAGCACCGTCAGGGAACAGGCCAAGCAGCAGCAGTGCCAGGCCGGACCACAGGAAGCTGTGGATGAGCATTTTGCGTCGACCCAGCGGATTGATCAGCTTCACTCCCAGCAAGCAACCGAACACGAAGATGATAGTGATCGCAACCGCGCCCCAGGCAGCCAGGTCTCCGGTCAGTCCCATCGCAGCGAGGATCTTGGGAGCAAACGCATAGATCGCGAATTGAGGGATAATCGAGCAGGTCCAGAAGATGCTGACGAAGAAAATGCGTTTCCCGTAATGTGAGTGGAACAGCGAGGAAACGGAAACCTTGCGCTCTGCCACAGGCTCGGACAGGTCGGCGATGGAGAATTTGTCGCCATAGACTTTTTTGATGACCTGGTCTGCTTCAGCAGTGCGACCCTTGCTGAGCAACCAACGGGCAGACTCAGGGGTACCAGCACGCATGATCAGGAACAATACTGCCGGCACCACGGCACTGGCCAACGCCCAACGCCAGGCTTCAGGACCCATTGCACGGAGGATGAATTCACCGGCAACGTAAGCTACGGCTGCACCGACAAACCACATCATCACCAGGCTGGCCAGAATCGAACCTCGCTGTTTCTTTGGCAGGAACTCGGCCAGCAGCGAGGTGGCGAGCGGGTGGTCGGCGCCGATGGCAACACCCAGCAGCAAGCGCAAGACGATAAGCGCTGCAGCGGAATTGACCCAGAACTGGCCCAGGGAGAACACGGCCAAGGCCACCAGCACCAACACATAAAGTGTCTTGCGCCCAAGCTTATCGGTGAACAGACCTCCCACAAACCCGCCGAAGAACATACCGATCAAAGAAGCAGCGGCTACCATACCTTCTTGAAGAACGGTCAATTGCAGCGACTGACTAAGTTGAACAAGGACGACACCGATGATACTCAGGATATAACCATCCAGAAACGGGGCGCCAGAGGAGTATACGGCCAGCTTTTTGTGAAAGCTGTTCAGAGGGGCATCTTCGAGGGAAATCTTTTGTTTGTTTGACATTGTTTTGTCTCTTTGCTCGATGCTAAGTAACTCATGCAAGCCCGCGATCATGCACGACGGGGCACGCGGCAAAAACGTATGAGTTACCGTATTATTTTTGTATATAATCTTAGCTAGCCGAACGACTATCGCGGGGTTCGAAATCCTCACTGCAAAGTGAACGACTCAAGTTGGCAGTCCCTGCACATCGGCATGGCGTTACGATCTGAGTTATACGATTTTTTCGTACAACCGCGTGTTCGTGATGCTGGCCGAGCAAATTCCTACGACACGCCCAGAGTAAGCTGACGTGAGCTCAGGAAATAGTATGATTACCACAAAGAATGCGAGATCTCGGTCAACCGTCCTAATTGTCACAGAGCGCAAAATCCGGTGGACGCACTGATCCACCGGAATGTCATGCCATCGAGTTTTAGAATGCTGGCGCAAATCAGCCCTTACGGGCGACCCAGGCATTGAAGCGCTCCTGCAGCTCCTCACCATGATCGATCCAGAACTCGCTGCTGACGGCCATCGAGCGCGCCATGTTGTCAGGTGCGGTATTGAGTTGCCGGGCCAGAGCCGGATCGAGCAAGGCGGCGGTATGCAGGTTGACCGATCCATAGCCCAACTGGGTGGTGTGCTTCTGCTGGTTCTCGGGACGCAAGGTGAACGCGATGAAGTCTTCGGCAAGTGCCTTGTTCTTGCTGCCACGGGGGATCGCCCAGTAGTCGATGGAGTAGATGCTGCCATTCCAGATCGGTTTGATCGGCGCGCCCGACTGCTCGGCAGCGAAGATCCGACCGTTGAATGCAGTGGTCATCACTACGTCGTTGCTTGCGAGGAACTGCATGGGCTGTGCGCCTGCCTCCCACCATTGGACGTAGGGTTTGATTTCGTCGAGCTTGTGAAACGCCCGATTCACCCCTTCCGGCGTGCCCAGCACCTGATAGATCTGATCACGCGGTACGCCATCGGCCATCAGTGCCGCTTCTAGGTTGAACTTGGGACCCCTGCGCAGGGCACGCTTGCCTGGGAATTTCTTGATATCCCAGAAATCCTGCCACCCGCTAGGCGCCGTTCTCAACGCATCGGTGTTGTAGGCAAGTGCCATCGACCAGACCAACAGCCCCGCGCCACAATCGGACAGCGTGCCCGGCACGAAGTCTTCCTGCTTGCCGAGACGGGCCTGGTCCAATGGCTCGAACAGCCCCTCCTCGCAGCCACGTACAAGGTCGTCCCCCTCAACCTGGACCACGTCCCAGTTGACGCTGTTGGTATCGACCATGACCTTGATACGCCCCATCTCGCCGTTGTATTCACCGGCGATCAGTTTTACCTGATGGGCAGTTTCGAACGGCTGATAGAAAACCTCGGTCTGTACGGTCTTGCTGACCCCCCCGTACGAGATGACCGTCATCTCGGTAGCAACAGCTGGGGTGGCCAGGACGGAAATCATTGCACCAGCGATCAATCCTTTGTTCATGCGAGCCTCTCTATTTATTGGTTTTGTAAAGAAGTTTTACGCGTGCAACGTACTGCGAAAAAAAAAGCGAGCACCGACCGGTGAGGCAAATGCTCGCTGGATCCACCAGGATCAAAAAGCGGTATCAGCGTGAAGCCGGGGTAGGCGCATCCTCGCGGATGAGCGAGCGCCGCTTCAGTTCGTGCCAGAATTCGTGAGGAATGTCGTGCTCGAAGGTCACGATGTTTTCGGTGAGCTGCCGAACACTGCGGACACCGGGAATGATGTTCGCTACCGCTGGGTGCGCGGCGATGAACTGCAACGCTGCCGACTTGAGGGGAACATTGAACTCCCGGCAGACGTCTTCGATCGACTTCACAAGCTGCAGTACGGGCGCTTGCGCCGGCGCGTAGTTGTAGCGCGCCCCCGGCACCGCACCGGTAGCCAGAATGCCGCTGTTGTACCCACCCCCGACGATTACCGAGACACCCTGTGCCTCACAGCGTGGCAGAAATGCGTCCAAGGCATTCTGCTCGATCAACGTGTAGCGACCTGCCAGCAGCAAGCAGTCGAAATCGACACGGCGGATGGCTTCGTGGGCCACGTCGCTTTCGTTGACACCAATGCCGATCGACTTCACCACGCCTTGATCGCGCAGCTCGAGCAGCGCCCTGCCCGCCCCGTTCATGGCGTGATCGAACACCTCCGGCTGCTGACTGCCATGGGTGTAGACATCCACTTCGTGAATGAGCGCGACATCGATGTACTCAAGCCCCGTGCGCTGAAGGCTGTCTTCAATGGACCGCATAGTGCCGTCATAGGAGTAGTCGAACCGCCATTCGAATGGCAGTCCTTTGATCCAGCAACCGAAATCGATCTCTTCACGACGGCGGGGCTTCAGCAACCGACCTACCTTGGTAGCCAGTACGAACTGGTCGCGAGGCTGCCAGCGCAACCCCTGGCCTAACCGGGCTTCGCTCAGGCCGTGGCCATAGCTCGGTGCAGTGTCAAAAAACCGGATGCCGGCATTCCAGGTGGCCTGGATGAGTTCTGCCGCTGTCTCTTCACTGATAGGGGCCATGAAATTGCCCAATTGGGCAGCGCCAAAGCCCATGACGCTGGTCTCGATGCCAGAGCGAGCCCATTTGCGTTGCTGTGAAGCTTGCATGGATGACGTTCCTTTCAAGAGGCCCGGCCGAAGCCGGGCATTGGTGAAACCGCGTCTTCAGATGCTCAAGCACAGGTACTTGATTTCGAGGTAGTCCTCGATCCCATACTTGGAGCCTTCGCGGCCCAGGCCCGACGCCTTGATGCCACCGAACGGTGCCACTTCGTTGGAGATCAAGCCGGTGTTGATACCCACCATGCCGTATTCCAGGGCTTCGGCAACACGGAACACACGGCTCATGTCGCGGGCGTAGAAGTACGAAGCCAGGCCGAATTCGGTGTCGTTGGACATGGCGATGACTTCGGCTTCGTCCTTGAAGCGGAACAGCGGTGCCAGCGGGCCGAAGGTCTCATCCTTGGCGACGGCAGCTTCATTAGGCACGTCAATCAGGATGGTAGGCTCGAAGAAATGCCCCTCGATGATTTGCCCACCCGCAAGCACCTTGGCCCCCTTCGAGACCGCGTCGTCAATGTGCTCCTGGACCTTGGCGACAGCCTTGCCGTCGATCAGCGGGCCAGTGGTGGTGCCTTCTTCCAGGCCGTTACCGATCTTCAGCTTGGCGACAGCAGCGGCCAGTTTCTCGGCGAACGCGTCGTAGACGCCGTCCTGCACGTAGATACGGTTGGCACAGACACAGGTCTGACCGTTATTGCGGAATTTGGAAATCATCGCGCCCTCGACGGCCTTGTCGAGGTCAGCGTCGTCGAACACGATGAACGGAGCGTTGCCGCCCAGCTCCAGGGAAACCTTCTTGATGTCCTTGGCGCACTCTTCCATAAGCTGGCGGCCAATGTCAGTGGAGCCTGTGAAGGACAGCTTGCGGACTAGGGCGTTGCCGGTCAGTTCGCCGCCGACTTCGCCGGCGCTACCGGTAACGACGCTCAGCACCCCAGCAGGGATGCCGGCACGGGTGGCCAGCTCGACCAGCGCCAGGGCGGAGTACGGGGTCTGCGAAGCAGGCTTGAGCACCATGGTGCAGCCAGCAGCCAGGGCCGGGCCGGCTTTACGGGTGATCATCGCGGCCGGGAAGTTCCACGGGGTAATGGCTGCGGTAACGCCGATCGGCTGCTTGATGACGATCAGGCGCTTGTCGGGCTGGTGACCCGGGATGGTATCGCCGTAGACGCGCTTGGCTTCTTCGGCGAACCACTCGATGAACGAGGCGGCATAGGCGATTTCGCCCTTGGCTTCGGCCAGTGGCTTGCCTTGTTCGGTGGTCATCAGGCGAGCCAGGTCGTCCTGGTTCTCGATCATCAATTCGAACCAGCGACGCAGCTTGTTCGAGCGCTCTTTGGCGGTCAGTGCACGCCAAGCCGGCAGGGCCTTGTCGGCAGCTTCGATGGCGCGGCGGGTTTCCGCAGTGCCCATCTTCGGCACGGTACCGATGATTTCACCGGTAGCCGGGTTGGTCACACGGATAACCAGACCGCTATCAGCATCCAGCCACTCCCCATTGATGAACGCTTGCTGGCGGAACAGTTGTGGATCTTTCAATTGCATGTCCAGCTCCTCAGATAGCAGCGCTGCGCTCGCGCAGGTCCATATTCAGGATGCGATCGTTTTCGCTGTAGTCGACCGGGCAGTCGATCACATGCACACCTGGCGTATTGATGCAGTGCTCCAGCAGCGGCAGCAGGCCTTCGGCGCTTTCCACGCGGTGGCCATTGGCACCGTAGGCTTCGGCGTATTTGACGAAGTCCGGGTTGCCGTAGTCCAGGCCGAAATCGGTGAAGCCCATGTTGGCCTGCTTCCAGCGGATCATGCCGTAGCCGTCGTCACGCAGGATCACCACAGTGATGTGCATGCCTAGACGGACTGCGGTTTCCAGCTCCTGGCTGTTCATCATGAAGCCGCCGTCACCGCACACCGAAATTACTGGACGTTCCGGGTGCACCAGGTGCGCGGCCATGGCCGATGGCAGGCCGGCGCCCATGGTCGCCAAGGCGTTGTCCAGGAGCACGGTGTTCGGCTTGTGCGCCTTGTAGTTGCGGGCGAACCAGATCTTGTAGATGCCGTTGTCCAGGGCGACGATGCCTTCGGACGGCAGCACACGACGTATGTCGGCAACCAGGCGCTGCGGGTACACCGGGAAGCGGTTGTCGTCGCCGCCTTCAGCGATCTGCGCTTCGTTGGCTTCGCGAATCGTCATCAGGCGGGTAAAGTCCCAATGCGCGGTGTCGTTCAGCGCTTCGCTGATCTGCCACACGGCGTTGGCGATGTCGCCGATCACCTCCACCTGCGGGAAGTACACGGCATCAACTTCGGCGGAGCGGAAGCTGATGTGGATGACTTCGGTACCGCCACGGACCATGAAGAACGGCGGCTTCTCGATCACATCGTGGCCGATGTTGATGATCAGGTCGGCGGCTTCTACAGCGCGGTGAACGAAGTCACCGGACGACAGCGCAGCGTTGCCGAGGAAGCGCGGGTGGCGCTCGTCGACCACACCTTTACCCATCTGGGTGGTGATGAACGGGATGCCGGTCTTGTCGATCAGTTGCTGGAGGACCTTGGCGGTCATCTTGCGGTTGGCGCCGGCGCCGATCACCAGGATCGGGCTGCGTGCGCTCTGCAGCTTTTCAACGGCGGCTTCAATCGACTTGTGCTCGGCCAGCGGGCGGCGGTGCAGGCTGCGTGGAACCGGTAGGGCATCGGTCTGTTCGGCAGCGATGTCTTCAGGCAGTTCCAGGTGCACGGCGCCCGGTTTCTCTTCTTCCGCCAGGCGGAACGCTTCACGCATCCGGGCCGGGATGTTATCAGCCGAAGCGAACTGATGGGTGTACTTGGTGATGGGGTCCATCATGCCGCACACGTCGATGATCTGGAAGCGGCCCTGCTTGGACTTCTTGATCGGCTTCTGGCCAGTGATCATCATCATCGGCATGCCACCAAGGTAAGCGTATGCACTGGCGGTCACGAGGTTGGTGGCGCCAGGGCCGAGGGTCGACAGGCTAACGCCGGTCTTGCCGGTCAGGCGGCCATAGGTGGCGGCCATGAAGCCCGCGGATTGCTCGTGGCGGGTCAGAACCAGCTTGATCTTCGACTTGCGCAGGGATTCCAGCAGGTCGAGGTTTTCCTCACCAGGAATGCCGAACACATACTCGACACCCTCGTTTTCCAGGCATTGCACAACAACATCGGCGGCCTTGGCCATTTTTCTTGTAACCTCAAATTCAGAGTATTAGGCGCAGCAGAACCCGCGGGGCCGCAAGCGGCCCCGTGGGTGGACTTCGGGTACAGGTAGGCTCTTAGGCCAGCTGGTACGTGGTCTTGACGCGGGTGAAGAACTGGCGAGCATGCGTGCCTTGCTCGCGCGAGCCGAGGCTTGAAGCGCCGTTACCACCGAACGGGACGTGGTAGTCCACACCAGCAGTCGGCAAATTGACCATCACCATGCCTGCCGAGCTGTTGCGCTTGAAATGCTCGGCGTAACGAAGCGAGGTGGTCACGATACCGGCGGAAAGCCCGAACTGGGTATCTTCGGCAGCAGCAAAGGCGGCTTCGTAATCGCGAACCTTGAGCACGCTCAGCACCGGCCCGAAGATTTCTTCGCGGTAGATACGCATCTCTGGTGTCACTTCAGTGAACAACGCCGGGGTGAACAGGTAACCGCCCGCCTCGTTTTCGATGCGCTCGCCACCACATACCAGCTTCGCCCCCTGCTCGCGGCCGCTGGCTACGTAGGACAGATTCTGCTCCAGCTGGCGGCCATCGACCACTGGGCCAATATCGGTGGAAGCCTGCAGTGCATCGCCGACTTTCAGGGCGCGGGTGCGCTCGGCCAGGCGCGCTACGAACGCGTCATGGATACCCTCGGTGACGATGACGCGCGAGCTTGCTGTGCAGCGCTGGCCAGTGCTGAAGAACGAACCGTTGAGCGCAACGTCCACCGCCTGCTCCAAGTCGGCGTCGTCCAGCACGATCAGCGGGTTCTTGCCACCCATTTCCAGCTGGACCTTCTTCATGCCTTCAGCCGCCAGCCTGGCGATCTGACGACCCGTGTTTTCCGAGCCGGTGAAGCTGATGCCATCGATGTGCGGCGAACGGATGATGGTGTCGCCAACGCTGCGGCCAGGGCCGATCAGCATGTTGAACACGCCCGCTGGCAGACCGGAACGGCTGATGATTTCGGCCAGAGCCCAGGCCGAGGACGGCACCAGTTCGGCAGGTTTGAACACGACGCAGTTGCCGAAGCACAGCGCGGGGGCGATCTTCCAGGCCGGAATGGCGATCGGGAAGTTCCACGGTGCGATGATGCCGATGACACCCAGTGGCTGGGTGAACACATCGATGCCTACGTCCTGGCGCACTGACTGATACTTCTCGCCTTCGGCGCGCAACGCTTCCTGGGCGTAGAACTTGAACGAACGGCCTGCACGGTCGACTTCGCCCAGCGCTTCGCGAACGATCTTGCCTTCTTCGCGAGCCAGCAGCAGTGCAAGCTCCTCGCGGCGCGCAAGGATCTCGGTACCGATGAAATCCAGCGCATCAGCGCGCTGCTGTGGATTGCTGCGCGCCCACGCTGGCTGGGCACGGCGGGCGGCGGCGATGGCCTGCTCGGTCAGTTCCTGATCGGCGCGCACGAAACGCTCGACGACCTCGCCAGGGTTGGACGGGTTACGGTTCTCGAGGATATCGGCGCCGCTGTCCAGAGCGACGAAAGCGCCGTCAACGAAGCTGCTTTTTGTGGCGATGGTCATGCGGTACGGATCCTTTTATCGGTGGCGTGGCGGGCAACGTAATCAGTGATGTTGTCGACGGCGCGATCCATCAACTGCTGC
Organism: Pseudomonas sp. NPDC089422; assembly: GCF_044749405.1. Lineage (NCBI taxonomy): Bacteria > Pseudomonadati > Pseudomonadota > Gammaproteobacteria > Pseudomonadales > Pseudomonadaceae > Pseudomonas > Pseudomonas sp. NPDC089422. Next base: position 144,191 of record NZ_JBIVHW010000007.1, on the reverse strand, counting down.
ATGGCATCCTCACTGCTCCAGGCAATGTGCGGATTGAGGATGAAGTCGTCCCGGTCGATCAGCTGGAACAGCGGGTTGCTCGGATGCAGCGGTTCTACTTCAACCACGTCCAACGCCACACCGCCCAAGCGCCCGTTTTGCAGGGCGTCGATCAGGGCAGCTTCGTTGACAATGCCACCGCGACCGGTATTGATCACCAGCGCATCGGACTTCATGGTCGCCAGTTTTGCAGCATCGATCAGGTCATAGGTTTCTGGCGTCAGCGGCGCATTGATCGACAGCACGTCGCAGCTCTTGAGCAGGCTTTCCAGGGAACGACTATCGGGGCCCGGGCGCTTGCCACCGCGGTCCTCGAACAGCACTTCCATGCCAAACGCACGGGCAAGCTCAGCCAGCCGCACAGCAATCGGGCCACTGCCGATGATCGCCATCTGTTTGCCACGCACATCACGGATGCGGTGGTCGAAATAGATATTCTTGTACTCGGCCTGACCTGCATGCACCTTGCGCATCAGGCGGTTGAAAGCCGCGGGGCGACGGAACAGCTCCAGCATCATCGCCATACTGTGCTCAGCGACGGTATTGGCAGCGTAACCGGGCACGCTGGACACTTCGATGCCGTGGGCCTCGCAGTACTCGACATCAACGATGTCGCGACCAGTCAATGCCAGCGAAATCATCTTCAGCTTCGGCAGTTGGCGCAGATGCTCCTCGCGCAGCGGCACGCTGCAGGTCAGAGCCACGGTGGCATCCTTCAGGTGCTCGAGCACCTGATCAGGGTGGGTGTAGGCAAACTGCTGCCAGGTGTGCTCGCAGTCTGGGCGCTTCAAACGGGTCGAAGCCGCAAGGCCCTCGTCATCGAGGAAAACGATATGTTCGCTCATGATTCTGATACTTATTTTTTCTGGGCTGGGACGTAGCCGGCCGGTGCCATGGCAACCAGCTGGCGAGTGATGAAACCGGCGTCCTGGTCGTGGTCTTCCAACGATTCCTTGCGCACCAGTGCATCACGCACCATGTGCGCGCCGAAGAAGCGGAACGGCTCAGGCGGCAGCAGCTTCATCTTCTGGTTAACCAGACCGCAGTTGGCCCACTCGTCATTGGCATGTGTGGCAAGCGACTTGATGATGCGGCTGGCGAAGACCGTGGTGGCGACACCGTTACCCGAGAAGCCGATGCCATAACTGACGGTCTGGTGATGATCGAGGTAGCCGAAGTTCGGCAAACCTTTCATCGCCCGGTCGATCGGGCCAGTCCAGCTGCTCACCACCGGCACGTCAGCCAGCTGTGGGTACAGGCGACGCAGCTCAGCAGCGACTTTGTCTGCGGCCGGCGAAGGTTTCTCATAGAGGTTGCCAATGCGCCCAGCGTAGGCGAACTGACCCAGCGGCTTGCCGAACACCACGCGGCCATCCGGCGTGTTGCGCCAGTAGTTGAGCACGGTGCGCGAATCGGTCATGCACTCACCGCCGCTGAAGCCGATAGCATCAAGCTTGGCCTTCACTGGCGCGGTAGCGACCATGTCGCTGGACATGATGGCAATCATGCGGCGCAGCTCGGGGAATTGCGCGCCCCAAGCGTTCAATGCCAGCACCACGTGATTGGCTTTCACACGGCCCATGGCAGTGTGCACCACCGGGTTCTTGCCACGCTCCAGGTGCGTGAACGGCGATTTTTCGAAGATCTTGACCCCGAGCTTCAGGGCCACCCGGCGCAGACCGCGCGCCAGCATTGCTGGCTGCACGGTGGCAGCGTTCGGGTCATAAATGCCACCGAGCACCAGCGGCGAGCCCACGCGACCGCGGATGGTCTCACGGTCCAGCTCCTGGAACGGGTTGACATCAAGTTTCTGCAGGCCGTCGGTGAGCACTTTCCAGGAGCCCATTTGGCGCTGGTTGGTAGCCGTCCACAGCCAGCCGTCTTTACGGTACTGGGCGTCGATGCCGTGCTCCTGGCAGAAGCTGCCGATCTCATCGATGGCCGATTCTGCCGCTTCACAGATGCGACGCGCCTCGACGTCGCCGCAGATAGTGCGCACAGACAGGTATTTACCCCACCAGTTGGTGGCGACACCGCCGTTGCGCCCGCTGGCGCCAGAGCCACAGCGGTCGCGTTCGACGATGACGATGGTCTTCTCCGGATGCGCCTGTTTCAGGCGGATGGCCGACCACAAACCGAGAAACCCGCCGCCGACGATACAGACGTCTGCTTGAATCGAGTCCTGCAAGGCAGGGGCGAGATCGCTATCCAGGTCGAGTGCCTGGGCATACCAGAATCCACGGTACATAGTGTTGGTGCCTTTGAGCGTGAGAGCATGTTGGTTTTTGCAACATAATGCTCACCCTTGGGGCACTCTCGCTGTAACAAGTATGACAATTGATAGTAGAAGCACGCGCAAAAGCTACCATTTGTCCCGATTTTTCTACTTGCTGAGATTGATATGATATTCCGGACCCACTACAGCATCTAAAATGTGTGCAGACATGATGAGTTGAGGTAGTCGTCCATGGTTCACCAAGCGCTCTATGACACTCCGCTTGAAGCAGACATCAAACTGCCCGTAAAGCCCGAGCTGCGCGTGGGTTTTGTACTGCTGAATCAGTTCACCCTGGTCCCGGTAGCTGGCCTGGTCGATTCGCTACGCTTTGCCGCAGACAAGTCCTTCCGCAGCCAACAACTTTTCTGCCAGTGGGACTGGATGACCCTCAACGATCAACCCATCACCGCCAGCTGCGGCATGCCCATCCACCCGACCAAGCCGTTGAACATGTTCGCCCAGTACGATTACATCGTGCTTGCTGGCGGGCTTCTGGGGGAAACCCGCAACCCGCCCGACTGGCTGCTGGATGGACTGCGCGCGGTCAATACTGCAAACATCCCCATCATTGCACTTTGTTCCGGCTCCTTTGTACTGGGCAAAGCCGGCTTGCTGGATGGGCGACGCTGCGCCGTGCACTTCACCCTGCGCGATGAGTTCAAGGAGCGCTTCCCCGCCTCCACGATGGTCATCGACAAGAGCTATGTCGATGATCGAGGCATCATCACATGCCCGGGCGGCACAGCAATCGACTTGGCAGCCAACCTCATCAGGCGTCACTGCGGCGCTGTGCGCGCGCAAAAGGGCCTGGAATATCTGCTGGTTGAAGAGCGACGGGAAGAGCAGCAGGCAGCAGCGGCCAGCGAAAGCGTGTATCAGAACGACCGTGTTCAACGCGCCATTGAATTCATGCGCGCGCATCTGGATGCATCGATGACGTTGCAGACCGTTGCAGAAGCCGTAGGCACGCACCCCCGCCAACTGCACCGCGAGTTCGTGGCCAATACGCAGGAGCCGCCAGCTAACTATTGGCGTAAATTGCGTCTGGAGCATGCCCGTCGCCTGCTGGTCAACACCAGCCAGAACATCACCACCATCGCCCTCGCCTGCGGCTTCTCCGACGCCTCGCATTTCATCCTGTGGTTCCGTAAGCAATACGGCGAGACGCCCTATACCTTCCGCAAGCGCCGGCATGAGGTGGAGCGCTTCGACTGGCATGGCGACAGCGCGGGCCTGGACCCAGACCTCTAGGCAAAAAAAAACGCCGCAATCCACATGCGGCGTTTCTTTGCTCAAGCGCAGGTCAGAGCTGCCCAAACGCCTGAATTTCAATGCGATAGCCCGGCGCAGCCAGCGGCGCCCCCACACAGGCGCGCACAGGCGGCTGGTCGCCGACCCATGCATCGTAAACCTCGTTCATACGATCGAACTCGGCCATATCAGCCAGCCAGATCTGCACGCGCGAAACGTTGGCTTTGCTGGCACCTACCTGGGCCAACCAAGCTTCGAGCTGACGCAACACGCAGCGCGTCTGCTCGGCGATGTCACCATCGAGGTTTTCAGCCACGATACCCGAGGTTTCGATACGCCCGTCGATGATTACCAACTGGCTGGCACGCTTGCCGGGATTGATTCGCTCGATCATGCGACGCTCCTTAGAACAGCACGTAGGTCTTGCGCAGGGTTTCACGGATATCCCACACACCCTCGCAGTTTGCCGGGAACAGTACGGCATCGCCTGCTCGCAGCTCCACCGGCTCACCACCATCAGGCGTGAAGGTGCACGAACCGCTGATGATGTGACTGAATTCACGGTTGGTCAGGTGACGACGGAAAACGCCCGGCGAGCTTTCCCACACGCCAATGCTGGCATTCACAGCATCATCAGCCTGATGCTGACCAGTAGCTGCGTGAGCGATCAGCTCACCAACCGGCAGTTTGGCAGGGGCTTTTTCACCCAGCGGCGACTCAGCAGCTTGGCGCACAACGGTAAGAACTTGGGTCATGATAAATCCTCAAACGGATGGTTATGGCTGGATCAGCGCGCAGTTGCGCACCCATCCAGGGCAGATGCCTGTTGTAGGTCGAGCTTCGCAGTCTCCGGCGCCAGCCACCACGAAGCCAGGGCGCCCAACAAAGAAATGGCCGCAGCCGCCAGCATGGTCGGACCGATGCCCAACGAAGCCAGGGAAATTGGAACCAAGTAGGTCCCGGCCGCAGCGCCGATGCGCGACAACGAGGTTGCCAGGCCCACACCTGAAGCGCGGATCTCGGTCGGGAACAACTCATTGGGATAGACGTATTGCAGCACTTGCGCCCCGCCGATCAGGAACGCATACGCACCAAACAGGAACAGGACGACTATCGGCGCCGCATCCGGGAACATGCCCAGCACAGCAAGTGCAACGCCTGACCAGAGCAGGCTGTGGATCACCATCGGCCGCCGACCCATCGTGTTGATGACACGGGTCGCCGCCAGACAACCGATCACGAACATCACGGTAATGGCGATCGACCCTACGCTCGCCATGTCATCCGAAAGCTTCAACGCCTGAAGCACCTTCGGGGCAAATGCGTAGATGGCGAACAAGGGAACGATCGAGCACGTCCAGAACAGGGTGACGAAGACCATGCGCTTGCCGTAGCCGGAATGGAACAACGATGCAACGGAGACCTTCTTCTTGGCAGCAGGCTCCGGCAGGTCACGTGAGCAGTAATCAGGCCCGTAGATACGCTTGATAATCGCATCCGCCTCGGCAATACGCCCCTTGCTGATCAGCCAGCGCGGCGACTCAGGGGTCAGCATTCGCGGAATGAACAGCAACAACCCTGGCACCGCCGCGCTTGCCAGCACCCAACGCCACGCGTCAGCACCGCCAAGGCGCATGAGCATTTCACCCACGCCATAAGCCAGCGCAGCACCCACAAACCAGCTCACGACCATGCTCGCCAACAACGGGCCACGCGCGGTACGGGGCAGGAATTCGGCTAGAAGCGACGTGGCGATTGGCAGGTCAGCCCCTACCACTACCCCGATTACCAGCCGGAAGACAAACAACAACCAGGCAGAATCCACCCAGAACTGGGCGATTGAAATGACGATGATGACACCGATGTCGATCACGTAGAGCATTTTGCGGCCATAGCGATCAGTGAACCAACCGCCCAGGAAGCCACCGAAGAAGAGACCGATCAGCGCTGCAGAGGCGATCAAGCCCTCCCAGAACAGATCGACCTGCAAGGCAGAAGTCAGGTGCGACATGATCACACCGATGATGCTCAGGACATAGCCGTCGAGGAACGGGCTGCCTGATGTAGAAAACGCCAATTTCTTATGGAAACCATTAAGGGAAGCGTCTTCAATGGATCGTTTGAAACTCGACATTGAAGTTTCCTTTTGTATTTGTTATTGCAGTAACGCCCAGCCAATCACTGTGACGCAAAGTATGAATATATAACTTGACGGGCACGCCAAGTTTGCGCGCTGACGAATGTCGCGTGCTTGCTCGGTACCACTCCCTCAAACAAATCATAAACTTAGAGCTGCGACCAACTGCCGCGCCCCACCTGCCAATCACTATCGCATCGCATGCCGGGCGGCCCTATAACGTTTGAGACAACTATTCGTATGAATCGCCCAAGCGAGAAAAAATCGCACGGGTGACGATAATGACTTTATCTCAGCGCCCGAACATTCTATGAGCTGTCTCAAACGTTATAGGGTCTCAAGGCTCAAGGGTGAGAGAGTGCTCGCACACGCAGAGGTGCTCCGCCCGCACGTTCTGCTGTCTGTTAGATTTTGCCCCAGCGCGCTGCGGGTTCCGGCCCGCCCGGAATTCGCAGTGCCAGGGTGCGTGCTTGATCATATGAACAATAAGCTGGAGCTCCCCCATGGCCTTCAAAAGAACCATCCACGCGGTAGACACCCACGCCGGCACCCCGATGCGTGTGATCACCGGCGGCGTGCCGCACATTCCTGGCGATACCGTTTACGCCAAGATGAAATGGCTGGAAGAGAATGACGACCAACTGCGCAAGCTGATGCTGCGCGAGCCTCGCGGCTACCCGGCGCATTGCTGCAACATCATTGTTCCGCCCTGCCACCCGGAAGCGGATGCCGGCTACGTCATCATGGAGCAGATCGAGTATCCGGTGATGTCCGGCGGCAACACCATCTCGGTCGTTACCGTGCTGCTGGAAATGGGCATGCTGCCTATGAAGGAGCCGCTGACCGAACTGGTGCTGGAAGCGCCTGCCGGCCTGATCCGCATCAAGGCCCAGTGCGAAAACGGTAAAGTCAAAGGTGTCACCTTCCAGAACGTGCCAGCCTTCGCTGCACACCTGGATGCAGTCATTGATGTTCCTCACCTCGGTAAAGTGCGGGTCGACGTCGGCTGGGGTGGCATGTTCTACGTCATCGCCGACGTACGCCAGTTCAAGGGACTAGAGCTCAAGCCGGAGCATGGCGGCGAGATCGCCCGAGTTTCGTCGATGATTCGCGAAGCGGCCATCGAACAACTGCCTGTCGCCCACCCGGACTACCCGGGTGTCGGTATCACAATCTCTCAACTGTCCGGCCCATCCGACGACCCTAAAGCTGACTGGAAAAATACCGTCACCATGTCTTCGGGCACCTTCTCCTGGGATGACCCGGCCACCTGGACCGGCGCTCTGGACCGCTGCCCGTGCGGTACCGGCACCAGCGCCAAGATGGCCACCCTGCACGCCAAGGGCGAGCTGCCACTGAACCAGGATTTCCGTCATCAGGGCATTCTGGGCAACATCTACACCGGCCGCTTGATCGAAGAAACCACCATTGGCCAACACAAGGCCGTGGTCCCGACCGTAACCGGCACCAGCTGGATCTACGGCTTGAACACCTTCGTTTTGGATCACGACGATCCGTTCACCGAAGGCTTCACCATCGGTGACATCTGGGCTTGACCTGATCGAGTGCGCTCCTGCGCACACTCGCTGACAAGGCTTCCGATTGAAGTGATCGATCGGAAGCTTTTTTTTGGCCAATAATAAATTCAATGGGTCAATCATGAACATCAGAAACAAACTGACACTGGCCTTCGCAACCATCGCCTGCGCACCCGTGTTACTGGTTGCAGCCATCGTCTTGATGAACGCGCGTAGCCAGGCCGAGGCTGGGTTTGTCGACAGCACCGGCCGCGAAATGCGCCAGATCGAGAACGCTATGATGCTGTTTTTCGACGGTATCTCGCAGAACGTAAACGACTTTTCAACGCGGGCTGAAGTCATCAGCACTCAACCGCTGAAGGACTATACGTCGGACTCAGCAGCCAGCATTGCGCTGTCACCCGAGCATCAGCACTTGGCGCAGATTTTCGACCACTTCGCCCAGTCCCACCCAGGAACCGCATACCTGTCGCTTGGCCGGGAGGACGGCACCTTCGCCACCTGGCCTGAAGACCCTCAGCGGCACAGCTACGACCCCAAGCAGCGGCCTTGGTACCAACTCGCCATGTCACAACCAGGAAAAGTCATGCGCTCTGGCGCCTACTTCTGGCCTGCGGACAACGCCATATTGCTCAGTACCGTGCGCACCTTCAGCGATGCTTCTGGCAAACCCGCCGGAGTCTTCGCCCTTGACGTCTCCATTAATCAGCTCACCGATATCGTGCGCAAGATCAAGCTCGGCAATACCGGTTACCTGATGCTGATCGAAGGCAATGGCAATGTGCTTACAGACCCGAGTGACGACACCCACAACTTCAAATCACTCGCCAGCCTGGGCGACGGCTATGCAGCACTCGCCGGGTTCACAGGTTCCAAGCAGGTGACCCTGGGCGGGCGCCACTTCATGGCCAACAGCTGGCAATCACCCGGACTAGGCTGGCAATTCATCGGCCTGATCGAGCAGGACGAAGTCATGGCGACCGCCAACCGGCTCACGTGGTTGGTGGCCGCCATTGTGGTAGTGCTCGTGCTGGTGTTTGCTTGCCTCGGTTTCTGGTTCGCCAGCCTCATCGTGCGCCCAATCCTGACCGTCTCAGGAGGGCTCGAGGATATCGCCCAGGGCGAAGGCGACCTGACGCGCGACCTCGCCGTGCAAGGCCGCGACGAAACAGCAGTGCTGGCACGCTGGTTCAATCAGTTCCTGGGGGCGATCCGGCAACTGGTCAAACGGATCGGCCAGGCTTCGTCCCAACTGGATGAGGCCTCATCAAGCGCTATCGAGACAGCTGCACAAATGAACCATGCGGCAGGCCGGCAACGAGAATCCGTGGAGCTCGTGTCCACGGCTTTTCATGAAATGGTCGCAACCGCCAACGAAGTGGCGCGCTCCTGCAGCGACGCCGCCGACTCTGCCGACGCCGGCCAACGCCAGGTGCACGACGGCCAGGACCGTATCGTAGAGGCCACCACCAGCGTCTCGCGCCTGGGCGATACACTGCGTGATTCGACAGCCGCGATGCAGCAGCTCGAACGCGATAGCCAGAACATCAACACCATTCTCGGCACTATCGGCTCGATCGCTGAGCAGACCAACCTGCTGGCGCTCAATGCCGCGATCGAGGCAGCACGCGCGGGCGATCAAGGGCGTGGCTTCGCGGTGGTTGCAGACGAGGTCCGCGCGCTTGCAAGGCGCACGGGAGAATGCACGGAGGAAATCGACACGCTGCTCACCGGGCTGGGCCGGCGGACGCAGGAGGTAACTCGGCAGATGCAAACCTGCCTGACTATCTCAGACACCAGTGTCGCGAACATCCGCCAGGCCCGCGACAGCTTCGAGTCGATACGCCTCAGCGTGGACCGAATCCGCGATCAGAATACCCAGATAGCCACTGCCGCAGAGGAGCAGCATCAGGTGGCTGAAGGTATAAATCGTCACATCACCCAGATACATGAAGATGCTCGACTGGTCGAGCAATTGGCGGAAGGCGCCAATGGCGATTCGCAGCGCCTGTCACGCATCTCCGGCGAGCTGCAAAATCTGGTGGGAAGGTTCCAGCATTAACGCCGCACCTGACGGATTGCGTGCGGCCTTGCATCACGTGAGGCCGCTTTTACTGACTGGATACCTTAGCGCCCTTGAGACTCCAGTTTGGACCGGGTCAACAACGCATCCAGCACAACCTCGCACGCGGCCCCCCAGGTGGCACTCGCAGGCTGATGCATGAGCACCTCGAGCCCAGCATAGGTAAAGGTCCCAGGCGTCGCGATGCTCTGCCCCAGCGCGCTGAGCGACTGCTCAGGGTGATACTGTGCCCGCGCGATACAGTCCTGAAGATTACCCAGCACCAGGGTTCGCGCGTCTTCAGCAGACAGCCCCTTTTCACTGAGCCACTGCTGGAGATCGTGTAGCAGGAAGTAGAACCAGCCGTTCATGCAAGCTGCCACGGTTGCAAGTTCGAATGATGCCTCATCATCAAGTACCACGCGCTGCCCCAGCGGCTGCAACAACTGCTCTGTGGCCGGATGCGGCGGACAGATGACCACTGTGGACTGGTTGAACAGCGCCGCGTAGGAGAGCATGACACGAACACACTCCGCACCCGGGAACGCGGCGCTCAATTGCTCGAGGGAGATGCCGGCCATCAGCGACACGAGGTGCTGCCCTTGCCGAAATCTGACTTGGGCGGCTAGATCGTCCATCGCACGGGGACGGACGCCAATGACGACCGTGTCGGCGCCATCGACCAACGCTTGGTTGCTGTCCAGTATGCGGCAATCGCACTCTGCCGCCAAAAGTGCAGCACGTTCAGCATTGCGGGGAGAGAGCAGAATGGTACCGTCGTATCCACTTCGGCGCAGGCCTCGTACCAGCTTGTCCGTGAGGTCGCCGACACCCAGAATTCCTAAAACGCTCATGATTTCCCCTTTGCCTTTTTGATCAGCGTGCACTGACCGCGGTGCATCAAGGGGCCTGGGCCAAACAATGCGCTGCGGCGTCATGCTTGTACTATGTCACCGTGAAACTGTTGCTCATATAACGAGTGGGACGAGTCATCGTAATTTTAATAACGGGTGAGGCCCGCTTTACGTTGGCCCCACCCATTAGCGGCACTCTGAGCGCCTACTTCGCCACAACCAATCCAGGGTTGCGAGAGCCTGGAGAATCCTTGGCATTGACCATTGCCTCGGCCAAACGGCGGAATGTCACTGTACCCAATGGCTTGCCCGTAGCTGAAACAACCGTAACATCACCTTCCGGCGCACCGACGAGCAGGCGCACCGCTTCTTCCACTGTGGTCCCGGCCACGATAGTAGTGCTGGTTCCTACACTGCCCGCACGCAAAGGCTGCATCACGGCTTCGACGTGCAGCACCCTGCCCCGGTTCACCTCTTTCACGAAATTGGCAACGTAGTCATCGGCTGGACGTAGCACAATGTCCTGACTGGTTCCCTGCTGGATTACCTGGCCATCGCGAAGGATTGCAATCTGGTCGCCCAGACGCAGGGCCTCATCGAGATCATGAGTGATGAACACGATGGTTTTCCTGATTTCCTTCTGCAGGTCAAGCAACACCGTTTGCATGTCCATGCGGATCAATGGATCAAGTGCTGAGTAGGCTTCATCCATGAGCAGCACCGGCGCATCATTGGCCAGCGCGCGTGCCAGCCCCACCCGCTGCTGCATACCGCCGGAAAGCTGATTCGGATACTTCTTCTCGAAGCCCTTCAGGCCCACGCGCTCGATCCAGCGCATGGCGATTTCGGTGCTCTTGCCCCGCGGCAGCTTCTGGATATCCAGCCCATAGACCGTGTTCTCCAGCACGTTACGATGTGGAAGCAAGGCGAACTTCTGAAATACCATCGCAGTCTGTTGCCTGCGAAAATCCCGCAGCTGATCAGGGCTCATTTTCACGACATCGACACCATTGACCAATACCTCGCCTGAGGTGGGGTCGATGAGCCGGTTGATGTGACGGATCAGCGTCGACTTGCCAGAGCCGGAAAGCCCCATGATCACCTGGATGCAGCCGCCAGGCATCTCCAGATTGATGTCACGAAGTCCCAGGACGTGACCATGGCGCTCCATCAATTCGGTCTTGGTCATGCCCTGCTTGACCGCATCGATATGCATCGCCGCATGAGGGCCGAAGATCTTGTACAGATTACGGATCTTGATGCCGTCGAATGTCTGCTCAGCCATGGACCACCTCCAGGTGCTTCTGAAGCCGTTGCCCGTAAGCCTGGCTGACTCGGTCGAAAATGATGGCGATGCCGACGATGGCTAGCCCGTTGAAAATGCCCAAGGTGAAATACTGGTTGGCGATAGCCTTGAGCACCGGTTGGCCCAGGCCCTGCACACCGATCATCGAGGCAATGACGACCATCGCCAGAGCCATCATGATGGTCTGGTTAATGCCGGCCATGATGGTCGGCAAGGCGAGCGGTAATTGCACGTTGCGTAGTTTTTGCCAGTTGGAGGACCCAAACGCGTCAGCTGCCTCGAGCACATCCTTATCCACCAGACGGATACCAAGGTTTGTCATGCGGATCATGGGCGGAATCGCATAGATAACCACCGCGATCAACCCAGGGACCCTGCCAATGCCAAGCAGCATGACCACCGGAATCAGATACACGAAACTCGGCATCGTCTGCATAACGTCCAGCACCGGGTTAATCACCCGCTGAACCCGCTCGGACCGCGCCATCATGATACCGATAGGCAAGCCGATGACGATGGAGAGCACGGTGCAGACGAAGATCATGGAGATCGTGCGCATCGAGTCGTCCCACATGCCGAAATACCCGATGGCCATCAGTGCCACCAGCGCGCCGATTACCACTTTGATGCTTCGGCTGGCGCCCCAGGCAATGGCCAGGATGATCAGTACGATGATCGGCCAAGGTGTCTGAGTCATGAAGCGTTCAGAAATCAGCAGAAACTTCTGAAGTGGAGCAAAAAAGCCTTCGATGGCCTCGCCATGGCTACGCGTAAACGTGCGGAAACCTTCGTCGATCACCTGCTTGAGGCTGCGCAGGGCGTCTTCATCCATCTGAGGAAAATCTTGAAACCAGCTCATATGCGTACCTATACCCGTTTACCAGGCGCTTTCTTGTTGTTCCCGGCGGTATGGCCCGGCGCCGAGTGGCGCCGGGCCAGCCGGTGGTTACAATGCTGATTTGATCTTTTCGGCTACGTCCGGGCTCACCCACTTGCTCCAGACATCGGGATTCTTCTTGAGGAACTGCTTGGCCCCGTCTTCACCAGTGGCCTGGTTGTCTGCCATCCAGGCCAGCATCTTGCTCACCACCGCATTCGGCCAAGAGCGGCTAGTCAGATACTTGTAGGCATCCCCTGCCCGATCGGAAAACGACTTGGTAACAATGGTGTTGACTTCATCTGCCGGCCATTCGTTAGGTTTGGGGTCCGGACATTTCTCAACCTTGTTGCAACGATTCCACTCGGCATCGTCATAGGGCACGCCACTGGGCAGACGAACCATCTGGTACTTGCCCAAAAGTGAGGTTGGGTCCCAGTAATATCCGATCCAGCCCTTCTTGCGCTCGTAGGCGTGGATGAGCGAGCCGTCATGGCCCGCAGCGGACCCCGTGTCGACCAAGTTGAAGCCCGCCTCCTTGCCTTTATATGCCTTGTAGTACTGGCTGGCGATGATGGTACCGCCCCATCCCTGCTGGCCGGCCGACCATGCACCTTTGGAAGGATCTTCCGGATCGGGGAACAACTCCGGATGCTTGAGGGCATCAGCAATGGTCTTGATATCAGGATGTTCGTCAACAATGAACTTGGGCACATAGATGCCTTGAACGCCACCGTCAGTGAATGCCTTGCTGGCGATCAGAAGTTTGCCTTCCTGAATGTTCTTCTGGGTTATAGGAGGCCTTAGGCTAGTCCACGACTCGGGCGCGATGTCAGGCTTACCCTTTTCCGCCATAGAGGTCAGGGTTGGCACAGTGTCTCCAAGCACAATGCTGGCGTCACAGTCATAACCCTTTTGCAGGATGAACTTGTCGACCTCAGCAAGTAACTCCGCCGAAGCCCAGTTCATGCTGGCGATTGTTACCGATCCGCAGTCTGCAGCCTGGGCCACCGGCATCAGCATGGTCAGCCCCATGGCCAGCGACACCGCTGACAGTGCACGTTTCATCCCAATACCCACCACCACGCCCACGGCTGCCTCGCGCCTCAGGTTATTCATGTGCAGTACCCTCTTTTATTGATTTTGTATCGAGCCAACAACAAACAAACCGAACACCGCGCAGCGTGCACGATACCCCATGCAACAAACCACGATCCTGCTTAACAGTGCGCGAACTTCTTATACAACTGCGGAAGTTTAATTTCGCAACCGCCCTTTCCTTCGCAGATAGACGTATAGCCTCAGTTTAACCACCAGCACACCTGCCTGGCCCTGGCCACATGACATTAAAGAAAATCTAGTAAAGAATGCGCTCACCTCATCAATAAACAGGCGCGCAGCAATAAGAAGAGCGCTGCTCAAAAATAAGCTGAGCATGCTATAGCAAGCATTGAATCGGACAGGCTGACCTTGGCTTCCAAGGCAACACACAGAACAATCGTCAGCCCAATTTTTTTGTTGTTTCATGGCGATCGACTCTTCGAGACGTAGGAAGATTCTGTAGTGGCATACAACCCCCGTCTATAAAGAAAAGGACGATTCACAGCACAATTTTACATTTCAGCGCCGCCCACGGACGACCCGAAGGCACATTTGCCTTCAGCATAGCCCATGCCTCATGCAGCGCAGCTGGGAGTCATCAGATCAGGCTTCCGACAGCCATAATCAGCAGCAGTACCATGATCACCTTGCGCGCCGTGATTTCATTCATCCCGGAAACCAGACGCGAGCCACACCACACTCCAGTTGCAAGCACGGGTAAGCTCAGCAACCCCAAGTGCAGCGCTTGCGAGGTGAACAGATCAAGCGCCCAAAAAGCTGGCAGTGCTGCCAAATCCATGACCAGAAATGCAGCGATAATGGACGCCCTGCCTGCCTCCAGCGCCAAAGGCGACCCTAGGAAAAACACGATGACAGGTGGCCCGCCCAGCCCCAAGGAACCATTGAGAACGCCTGCTCCCGCTCCGATGGCGGCAGTTTGAATCATCGACGGCATTTTTTGCAGTTTGTAGCCGCTGATCATCACCAAGCAGCAAGCCGTGATAAGCACTGCCAGCACGATCTTCACGGCTTCACCGGATATTCTGGCGAGCAGGTAGACCCCCAAGGGCGTTGCAATGATCGAGGAAACCGTCAATACCCTTATCGACCGCCAATGTACATGTCGCCAGATGGCGGGAAGTAGTTTCACACCGGCGACTATCTCTAGGATTACCATCGCCGGCACGATAGTCGTCAAAGGCACCACAAACGACAGCGACATGATCGCAAGCATCGTGAAACCGAATCCTGAGAACCCGCGCGCCAATGCGGCAATAAATACCGCCGCCAGGCAGTACAGGGTTACCATTGGAGATATCAGAACTATCGCATCCAGCATGATCAACCTTAAATTTTGCAAGTCTAAAAAACATCACCCATGATGCATTCTGCCTCACCGAGGCTAGCGGAGATATGACGTCGTTGACTGAAAGTATCACATGGCTGCGCACCTGTTCGTCTTGATGAAATCTTCATTCACTGTTGATCGTTTCTTCACTTTACTCTTCGATGATAAGGAGACCACTGTCAAGATCAACATTTGCAACAGCAACGATCGAAAAATCAATTCAAGGTTTAAAAATGCGGCATTCATCCGTTCCATTTAAAATCGGCTCCTCCATGCTGATCTGCCTCATAGGTTCTGGCTGCAGCGCCCTCTGGAACAGCGAGCCCGAACTGGCCCGCTTGAAAATATATCCATCAATCAACGCTCAGATGCTGGCCATACAAAGCATCGATGGCAAGCCGGCTGATGGCAGCACAGCGTACTCATTAGTGCCCGGCCCCCACGTGATCGAAGCCCAAGCGCAGCTCACCACCGCC
Source organism: Pseudomonas sp. NPDC089422 (assembly GCF_044749405.1). NCBI lineage: Bacteria > Pseudomonadati > Pseudomonadota > Gammaproteobacteria > Pseudomonadales > Pseudomonadaceae > Pseudomonas > Pseudomonas sp. NPDC089422. The sequence continues at coordinate 128,924 of NZ_JBIVHW010000007.1, read as the reverse complement.
GCAGATCGGTTGACTGAATGCTCAAAGAGCCTCAGCTGGACAACATTCGAAAGCGGCCAGGTCTACGCGCTTACCGAAGGCAACTGGAATGGCCAGCCCAGCCTGATCTTGAGGTCTGCCCGCGGCGAGATCCTGGACTACGCAGATTGCAGCTCCTGACGGAATTGACAGAATCTTGATAATCCTGCGGCACTCTCATGCTCCCTTCTTTAGTTTACTCGGGGCACCATGAGAAAGTTCTTCATCCAATTGCCAGCAGCCTTGGTCATGTTCATTTCAGCATCCGGTGCCAGCGCACATAACATCAGCGGCGCGCTCGGCTCTACCATTCAAGGTGGTCTCACCGCCCGATTGGGCATGGGCTTCAACTGGAACAAGAGCTGGTGGGAAAGCAACAGCGGGCGCCTGACCGGCTATTGGGATACGGGATTGACTCATTGGGAGTCAGGCAAAAAAGCGTCAGACCAGACCTCGCTCTCGTTTGCACCCGTTTTTGTCTATGAGTTCAAGACCGACTCCGGCATTACCCCATTCATCGAAGCCGGGATCGGCGTTTCACTCTTTTCGGCTACCCGGGTCGGCGACAAGCAGCTGGGCTCAGCTTTCAATTTCGAAGACCGTCTTGGTTTCGGCCTTAAATTCGCCAACCAGGACAAGCTAGGCGCGCGAATCATTCATTACTCCAACGCAGGAATAAAAGAGCCGAATCAAGGAATTGAATCTATCGCTGTCTTTTACAGCCATGAACTCTAGATCAGAGCAGCATAACCATGACTGCGCCCTTCAAGCTTCGTCTATTAAGTCTAGTGCTGATACTGATGACTATCACGGGCTGCGCTACAGTCATGGCTGATCGGACTTGGCACGGCAAGCACTTCCTCTACATAAGCTGCTCTGGCCTCACCTCTTCTTGGGCCCACTGCCTCAAGCAGGCTGAGGAGAGCTGTGGCTCAACAAACTATGAGGTGGTCGCCCAGTCCAACATGGCCCAAGAAGACAACAACGATTACCTATTCGGGATCAATCCGGCTGGGTTTAGTAGCCGCGACGCGGTGGTGCTATGTGACCCGCCGGGGAATGAGCATCAAAAATTCAGTCGGAAATTCCTCCGCCGTTTGGGCGCCCATTAGTCATGTAGGCGCAGATTTCACTATCTAGGTAGCATCTTGACCAATTCTTGATGAAACCTTCAATACTCCTTGAGATACGCACCGCAAGCTTGGTTGGTCAGGTTGCCACAATGAATAGATCCAATACCTCTCATTCGATTCACAATGCGCCAGTTATTTTAGTATCCGCTGCAATTACCTTTGCCACCACGACCATAAGTAGCTGCTCGGTCAACACCAGTCAACAACGAATGGGATTGCTGTCCCATTTATCAACAACTCCAACTGGGCAGTTTCGCGACTCTATTGACCGTGCCTCCACGGAGCCGATGTATTGGCTATCCCATCTTGAAAACAAAAGGAAAAATTTGTGCCCGTTATCCATGCAGTTCGCAAAGTTCTAATTACGTCTCTGGCGCTCAATGCAGCGCTCTCCTCCTACGCCCAGGCAGATGAACCATCGGCAGACGATACAAGTATCTGGGGCGACGAAACGCTCGTTACACTTGGTCTGATGGCGGCCTATACGCCTCGCTATCAAGGCTCTAAAAACTACACCTCCGATGCTGCACCCGTGCTTCACATAGAACGAGGGATTTTTTTCCTTGATTCCGACGATGGCCTGGGCCTGCAATGGCGAACTGACGCAGGTTTCAGTGCCCGCGCTTCGATCGGCTACGACCTGGGACGCGCCGATGGGGACAGCGACTCCCGCTACGGCTCTGACAAGCTCAAGGGCATGGGAGAAGTCGGCGGCGCCACGGTGCTTAATCTGCATGCTGCACAGCAACTGACTTCCTGGCTGGCACTTGATACCCATGCCCAATTTCGCCTGGGCGGTGCAAAACGAGGAGACCAATATGCCCTGGGTCTCGAAGCGACACTGCTGCACGACGACCATGACAACGTGGCCTGGCGCGTTGACGCGCATGCGGGTAATGGCCGCTTCAATCAAACCTACTACGGCGTGACTGATCAGCAGAGCGTTAACTCCCGGTTCGACAGCTTCAAGGCCGACAACGGTATCTACGCTTACTCGACCGAATTGAGCTGGCTGCACAGATTCGATGAACACTGGACAACGATTGCGGGCATTGAGCTCACCCACTACACGGATCAAGTACGCAAAAGCCCCGTGGTGACTGCCGACACAACCGCGTCAAGCTTTATCGGCGTCAACTACAGCTTTTGAGCGGTCTTCCTGCATGACCTGATCGACGCTTGGCTCGTCATCAGCGGTAACGGCTGATCGATACAGCCGTTGCTTCCGTTCTTCAGCTCTGCCGCGTATCGTCGTGCGCTCGAGTTCTGTTCGCACGCTTTGCCTGCCGGCACTTCACAGATGAACGCAGGCAATCATTTCGAGGCCAAAGTGACAAGTAAACTGATTTTAATCGTCGAGGATGATGCTGACAGTGCAAGCATTCTCGAAGCTTACCTCAAGCGCGACTTCTTTGAGGTGGCCATCGCAGAGGACGGTCTTAAAGGCACTGAGTTGCACCACCGGCTCAAACCCGATCTGGTGTTACTCGACATGATGCTGCCGCTGATGAATGGTGCCGAAGTACTCAATGTCATTCGAAAGCGAGGCAGTACGCCAGTGATCATGGTGACAGCGATTGGCGACGAGCCGGAAAAGCTCGGTGCACTGCGATATGGTGCCGATGACTACGTGGTCAAGCCCTATAATCCCAAAGAAGTAGTGGCCAGAGTACATGCCGTCCTTCGCCGGATACAGCCGGTGCAAACGAAGGACAGCCGCTTGCAATTTGAAGCGCTGTGGCTTGACCTGGACAGCAGGACCGTAGGTGTAAAAACCGAAGCAGGGCCAGATGTTCTGGTTGAACTCACCCCGACCGAGTTCAACTTGCTAGCGGTACTGCTTGGCGCACCACAGAAAGCCTTTTCCCGCGAAGATCTGCTAAGCCGTTGCCTACCCGAAAGCGATGCATTAGCGCGTGTTGTTGATACTCACATCCACAATGCCCGACGCAAACTCGAAGCACACGGTATCACTGGAGTACTGGTGACGGTCCGCTCAATCGGCTATCGCTTTCACTAAGGGACCACCATGAAAAAGCCTGTAAATTTGTGGCAATGGGTGGGCTGGCGCATGGGTTTTATCGCCGGCGGCGCCGTGGTACTGGTATGCCTGATCATGTGGCTGCAATTTCTCTGGTGGGATATCAAGGTCACTTCCAGAATCCCACCGCAAGCACAGGCAAAAATACAGAGGTTGGTGGAAAATCCTACCGGACACGAAGCTGAAATCTGGGACTACCTCACTCGCTACTACGCACTTGACGACGTCTTCCCAGGTATCTCGGGAACGGAATGGTGGACAGTCGCGTTGCTGGTGATCGCGGCATTGCCCATAATTTACGCCGCTGGTTTCCTCCTGCTTCGCCCCCTTTCAAGTCGCGTTAAGGAAATTGCCCAGGCGGCTCGAAAAGTCGCGCAGGGTGATCTGAACGTTCAATTGCCTATTTCCGAAGAAATGCCCCTTGAAGTTCAGCGCCTGACCAGCGATTTCAATAGCATGACACAGCGTCTGCGCCTCTACGAACGGGAGGTCCAGGAGTCGAGCGCCGTGCTTGCCCACGAGTTACGCACCCCCCTCAATGCTGCAATGGGACGAGTTCAAGGCATGCTTGACGAGGTTTTTCCGGCAAACCGAGAACAGCTCGGATTAGTCCTCCATCAGCTATCGCACTTGAATGTGATGGTCGACGACCTCCTTCTCCTGTCCCTGGCACAGGCCGGCCAGCTACCTTTGAACAATACGTCCTTTACCATCGAAGCACTCCTGCTCGAAAGACTCAAATGGTTCGGCCCGCAACTGACGACAGCGGGAACGCACGTGAGCACCAGCGGGCTTCCTGCACTAGTCATCAATGCGGACCGGAACCGAATCGGACAAGTTTTTAACATTCTGATAGAAAACTACCTGCGGTACGCCGCCTCAGGCAGAGAGTTGGATATTAAAGGACAAGCGCACGACAACAGCATTACTGTGGCATTCTCCGACCGCGGCCCCGGCCTGAATGAAGATGAAGCGCAGCGAGTTTTTGAACGCTTTTGGCGCCAGGAAACGTCGCGCAATCGCCGTGCTGGAGGTTGTGGTTTGGGACTTTCGATCGCACATGCCATATGCACCGCCCATGGGGGGGCAATCAGCGCTCATCGACGCCTGGGAGGCGGGATGACTTTCGAGGTCCGCCTACCGTTGGAGCCTGCATCGCAGCCTTTGTCCCCTGACCTGCTCCACAACGAGGGTAATCTCGAGACCAAGTCGCACCATTGACCGCAGGTAGAGTGTGCGTCGCAAGGCGACGCCTCAAGCGGAAAAACTTACATCTTTCACAACTCTTTACATTGTGTCTCTGGGTCCAGCGAGCCGGTCAATATGCCGAGCAAGCTTCAAGTGAGCTACGCTCAGTTTTGCCATGCTCCGGGATTGAGCGCGTAGCCTTTTCCCCACACAGTTTTGATTTTCTTGGCACCGTAGGCTGGGTCGAAGAACTTGCTGCGCAGCTTGGACACAGCGACATCAATAGAGCGATCGTCTGGGTCCAATGTGCGCCCTCTGACGCGCTGGCTCAACTCCTCCCGACTCAGCGTCTCACCAGCGAAGCGCATCAAGACTTCCAGCACACGCATTTCGGTAGTCGGCAACTCGACCGCAGACCCACGCCAGGTAACAGAGCGCTCTTGAGGATGCAGTCTCAACGTGCCGATGACCAATGCGCCTTCACATCGCGCTACGCTTTGCGCGCCAAGCTGCAGCAATGTGCAGATACGCGCGTGTATAAGTTCAGGCTCGCTGCGTCGAGGCATGTAGTGATCAGCGTCCCGTGCGTTCGACAATGGCGCGTTGGTCAACAGCAGGGTGGGATAGCGATCGCACTCGGGCGGCAACTGCAGCGTGTTACCTCCATGTACAGGCTGGTCTAAAACGATCACATCGGGGTCAATCGAGCTCAGGCGCTCCACCAAGTCCTCGTCACCACGCACCCACTCCACGCTACACCCCCATGCCTCCATTCGGTCGGCAAAGCAGTGAGCAAAGCTTGCGTCGCTACTGACCAGCAATGCAGAGAAACTCCGGTGTTCTAGCTGGGTCGACAATGCGCTCTCGATGGTCCGCTTCTCGCTTGCAGCAAGGCTGACACCGTGCAAGAAAAACGACTCAATAACCATGGCGCTGGAGGCTCTTGCCACCCTGCCACGCCGTTCGGCGTCCACCAACGCCCAGATGCTCGATGTGAACAGCTCGGTCATCGCCGCAGCAGGAAGATCGATCCGGAATACCCCCTCCTGCTGGCCACGCAGGAATAGGCGGTCGAGTTCGCCGAAGTAACCGTTCCACCGGTTCCCTTCCGGTAATTCCAGTGTATCGGGCTGAATCTGACTCATCAGAAAGTAATGAATCTCTGGGTGTTCGAGATGGCATCGAATCAAGCGGCGCAGGCTTTCTTCTGCCGTAGAGGCGTCGAGCTGTGCATCGGCGATCATCGCATCAAGCTCCTGCGATGCATGGTTCATCAGCAATTCAACCAAGTGTTCGCGCGTACTGCAGAACCGGTGCAATGTCGCCCTGCTGATGCCTGCGAGTTCGGCCAGCTCTTTCAATGTACTCCGCGGATGAGTGCCTATCGCAGCAGCCAGGGAGCGCAGCAGCCGGTGATCTTGTGCAGTTTTGGTCATGATGAATTCCGCGAGTCGACAGGGTGAGTAAGCACCCGCAAATGAAACACAAAAATTCATATTGAATCAATATTGACCCACTAAAACCTTGGTGACATCATCCCGGCTCCTCGTCACCTCCCCATCCTCTGGAGAAAGTAATGGATCACAAGAATCGCTACCGCGCTGCGACTCTCGTCGCCGCGCTGGCGGCGGCTGGCCTCGCCGGATGCCAGCAAGAAGAGGCCCCCCCCGAAGAGGTGCAGGCAAAAACAGTGAGCGTGGAAACAGTTACGCCCACTCGCCTGCAACTGACCGCGACCCTGCCAGGCAGGGTTGAGCCCGTGCGCGTAGCGGAGATTCGCGCTCGTGTTGCAGGTATCGTGATCAAACGCCATTTTGAAGAAGGCGCTGAAGTCAAAGCAGGCGATGTATTGTTCGAGATAGACCCGGCACCTTTGCGGGCTGCCCTGGCTAAAGCTCAGGGAGACTTGGGCAAAGCAGCAGCAGACGTCATCGAGGCTCAGTCGAAGCTCAAGCGTTACGGGCCATTGGTAAAGATCAATGCCGTCAGCCAGGAAGACTACGACACCGCCAAGGCAAACTTGCAGCGAACCCAAGCAGCCCGACAGAGCGCACAGGCCGAAGTCGACACAGCACGTCTGAACCTGAGTTATGCCTCGGTCACCGCACCAATCGCAGGGAAGATTGGCCGCTCCGTCGTAACCGAGGGGGCTTTGGTCGGCCAAGGCGAAGCGACACTCATGGCCAAGATTCAACAACTGGACCCGATCTACGTTGACTTCACACAGACCGCCTCCGCAGCTATCAACCTCAGAGAATCGCTGAAGGACGGGAGGTTAAGCTCCGACGGCGACGACCGCTTGCAAGTGCGCGTCGAAGACACGGGCCTGAACCGTGAAGGCCGATTACTGTTTTCCGATGTGGCCGTCGATCAAGGCACAGGTCAGGTTACGCTACGGGGCAGGTTCGATAATCCAGATCGCACACTGCTGCCGGGTATGTACGTGCGCGTAGAAGCACCCCAGGGCATCGATGCCAACGCCATGCTGGTACCCCAGCGTTCGATCAAGCGCGACCGCAACGGTCAGGCACAGGTATGGCTGGTGGACGCACAAGGCACGCTTGCCTTGCGTTCAGTGCAGACGGGAACCATGCAAGGCGGCCGCTGGCAGATCACCCAAGGCCTGCACGTCGGCGATAAGGTAGTGGTAAGCAACCTCGATGGATTGACTGCCGGAGACAAAGTCACCCTCACCACTTCCGAGAGCCGTTCCGCGCACCTCGCATCCGAGTGACTCCGCGCGTAGCACAGGAGCGTAACATGCCTTCGTTTTTCATCAATCGGCCCAACTTCGCCTGGGTTGTAGCCCTGTTCATCTCGATGTTCGGGCTGCTGCTGATCCCGTTTCTGCCTGTCGCGCAGTACCCAGACGTCGCGCCACCGCAAATCAACATCTATGCAACTTACCCTGGCGCTTCCGCGCAAACCCTTACCAACTCGGTCACTAGCGTCATCGAGGAAGAACTCAACGGCGCCAAGGGACTGCTGTACTTTGAATCAACCAACAACTCGAACGGCGTTGCAGAGATCAATGTTACCTTCCAACCGGGTACCGACCCTGAACTGGCCCAGGTCGACGTACAAAACCGCCTGAAGAAAGCTGAGTCACGCCTGCCTCAGCCAGTGCTTACGCAAGGGCTGGCAGTAGAGCAGACCACAGCCGGCTTTCTGATCATCTATGCACTGAAATACAAGACGCCGCAGGCCAATGGTGATACCACCCAGCTTGCAGACTTCATGGCAAGAAGCATCAACCCTGAAATCCGTCGTATCGACGGTGTGGGCAAATTGCAGTTCTTTGCTTCGGAGGCGGCAATGCGCGTCTGGGTCGATACCCAGAAACTGCTAGGCTACGGGCTGTCGATCGACGACGTCAGCAATGCGATCAAGGCGCAAAATATCGAAGTACCGGCGGGCAGTTTTGGCGCAGCTCCAAGCCCGGCTGAACAGCAGGTGACTGCCACCCTCACAGTAAAGGGCACGCTCACCACCCCAGAAGAATTCGGTCAGATACTGCTCCGCGCCAACAGCGATGGCTCACAGGTCAAATTGCGAGATGTGGCACGCATCGAAGTCGGTAGCCAGGACTACAGCTTCGCTACCCGTATGAACCGCCAGCCGGCAGTTGGCGCCGCAGTTCAGCTGGCACCGGGCGCCAATGCCTTGGCCACTGCCGAGGCAGTGAAAGCACGCCTGGCTGAACTCTCACCCTACTTCCCCGAGAATGTGGAGTTCGCAATCCCCTACGACACTTCCAGGTTCGTAGACGTCGCGATCGAGAAAGTCATACACACGCTGATCGAAGCGATGGTTCTAGTGTTCGTGGTGATGTTTCTGTTCCTGCAGAACGTCCGCTATACCTTGATCCCGGCAATCGTCGTGCCGGTGTGCCTGCTCGGCACACTAGGAGTGATGTACATGCTGGGCTTCTCGGTCAACATGATGACGATGTTCGGCATGGTATTGGCCATTGGCATTCTGGTCGACGACGCCATTGTGGTGGTTGAAAACGTCGAACGAATCATGGCGGAGGAAGGGCTTACGCCCGTTCGCGCCACTGCCAAAGCCATGAATCAGGTGTCGGGGGCCATCGTCGGTATCACACTGGTACTGGCGGCGGTGTTCATGCCACTCGCCTTCATGGGCGGGTCGGTTGGCGTGATCTACAAGCAGTTCTCCATCTCGCTGGCGATCTCGATCCTGTTCTCGGGTTTCCTCGCACTGACATTCACCCCCGCCTTGTGCGCCACACTGCTCAAATCGGTGCCACATGGACATGGAGAAAAACGCGGCTTCTTCGGCGCTTTCAACCGCTTGTTCAATCGTTTGACCGAGCGCTACACGCTGCTGAACAAGCATCTGGTCAAACGTACCGGGCGTTACATGTTCATTTACCTGGGCATCGTGGGCTTGCTGGGCTTTTTGTACCTGCGTTTGCCAGAGTCGTTCGTCCCGGTCGAGGATCAAGGCTACACCATCATCGATATCCAACTGCCGCCGGGTGCTACTCGCGAGCGGACTTCTGCAGTCAGCGATGAACTTGACCAGTTCTTGCTCAGCCGACCGGCTACAGCTTCTTCGTTCCTGATCATGGGCTACAGCTTTTCCGGCATGGGAGAAAACGCTGCACTGGTATTTCCTTCTCTCAAAGACTGGTCGCTGCGTAGCGCCGATCAGTCGGCCGACGCAGAGTCGGCCAGTGTAAACGAACGCTTCGGGCAGGCGACAGATGGGGCCGTCCTCGCCGTAACTCCGCCTCCGATCGACGGTCTGGGGAATTCCGGCGGCTTCTCACTGCGCCTGCAGGATCGCGGTAACGTGGGCCGAGAACAACTGCTCAATGCACGCGATCAATTGCTCGCACGCGCCAATGCCAACCCAAAGATCCTCTACGCAATGATGGAGGGCCTGAATGAAGCACCTCAGTTACAAGTTGCTATTGACCGTGAAAAAGCCGAGGCGATGGGCGTTGGTTTCGACAGCATCAGCAGTGCGCTATCGACGGCGTTCGGGTCAGCCACCATCAACGACTTCTCCAACTCCGGCCGCCAACAGCGTGTGGTCGTTCAAGCCAGCGCCAAGGATCGTGTACGGCCAGAAACTGTGCTGGACCTGCGCGTGCGCAATAGTGCTGGCAAGCTGGTGCCGCTCAGTGCGTTTGTCACGCTCAAGTGGGAGGAAGGCCCTGTGCAGATCGTGCGTTACAACGGCTATCCGAGCATCAAGATCGCCGGTGATGCGGCACCTGGCACCAGTACCGGCGAAGCCATGGCGGAAATGGAAAAGCTGGTGGGAGAGCTGCCTCCGGGTATCGGATATGAATGGACGGGCCTGTCGTACCAGGAAAAAGTCGCCAGCGGTCAAGCTACCCAATTGTTGCTCCTGGCTGTAGTAGTGGTGTTCCTGCTACTGGTAGCACTATACGAAAGCTGGGCCATCCCGCTCAGCGTAATGCTCATCGTGCCGGTCGGCGCGCTCGGCGCGGTCCTCACAGTGACTTCCGTTGGCATGCCGAATGACGTGTATTTCAAGGTCGGACTGATCACCATCATCGGCCTGGCGTCGAAAAACGCGATTCTGATCGTCGAGTTCGCCAAGGACCTACTCGCTCAAGGCATGCCGCTCAGAGAGGCGGCAGTCAAGGCCGCACGCTTGCGCTTCCGGCCCATCATCATGACCTCGATGGCTTTCATCCTCGGTGTGGTTCCCCTTGCGCTTGCTACCGGCGCTGGCGCGGCCAGTCAGAAAGCAATCGGTACCGGCGTGATTGGCGGCATGATTTCGGCAACCTTCCTGGGGGTGATCATGGTCCCGATCTTCTTCGTCGCTGTGTTGGGCCGGATGCGCAGAACGCCGCGCGAATCTCACGGGCATCCGAGCCCTCATGCTGTTCTCAAGGAGTGAACCCGGTGGATCGTAAACTACTAACCCTGCCTGCCTTGCTGGGCGTTCTGATCGCCCTCGCAGGCTGCTCACTGGCACCGGACTACCAGAGAACGGCCTCTCCCATAGCCGATCACTGGCCGCAAAAGATAGCGGCACCGGCACCTGGGCTCATTCTGCACAAGGGATATCAGGCATTCGTCAGAGATCCGCAGTTGCTCAAGGTCGTGGACGCGGCACTGTCGAACAATCGCTCATTGCGCCAGACACTTCTGGATATAGAGGCTGCACGGGCGCAATACCGCATTCAGCGTAGTGACAGGTTGCCGGGCTTGAATGGCGGAATCTCGGCCAACCGCGCTCATGTGCCCGCAGATTTGTCGAGTACAGGACAGGAAGGCGTCTCGTCGACCTATCAGGCAAGCCTGAGCCTGCCGGAGTACGAAATTGACCTGTTCGGCCGCGTAAAAAGCCTGAGTGACGCTGCACTCGAGCAGTACCTGGCTACGGAGGAAACGGCGCAAAGTGCGCGGATCGCGTTGATCGCCGACACCATTCAGGGCTACCTCAACTACGAAAGCGCGCAACGGCAGTCCATTCTCACCCGGCAAACCCTGGTGAGTCGTCAAGCATCAGTTGACCTGGTCCACCAGCAATTGGCCAATGGCACCGCCACTGCCCTTGATTATCAAGAGGCACGCGGACTGGTGGAGCAGGCTCGTGCAGATCTGGAAAGCAACGAGCGTAGCCGGCGCCAGGCACGCAATGCGCTGGTCCTGCTTATTGGCACGCCTGACGCAGCGTCCTTGTTACCCGAGCACCCGAGCGAGCAGTCACACATCGTTCAGGATCTGGCACCGGGCGTTCCTTCGGAGTTGATGATCCAGCGTCCGGACATTCTGGCCAGCGAGCATCAGCTGAAGGCGCGGCATGCCGACATTGGCGCTGCCCGGGCGGCGTTCTTCCCTCGCATCGCGCTGACCGGATCGTTCGGAACATCCAGTTCGCAAATGTCCAACTTGTTCGATGGCGGCTCGCGTTCCTGGTCTTTCCTGCCAACGCTGAGCCTGCCCATTTTCGATGGCGGACGTAATCGGGCGAACCTGGATCTGGCCAAGGTCCGCAGGGATGTTGCAGTGGCAAACTACGAGCAGACTGTACAAACGGCGTTCCGTGAGGTGGCCGACGCATTGGATAGTTCCGATACGCTGCGCCGCGAGGTGCTCGCTCGCAGTACACTGGCCGATACCAGCAGTGAGGCGCTGCAACTGGCTCGCGCCCGCTACCAACAGGGTATCGACACTCATCTGCGCTATCTGGATGCACAGCGCAGCGACTTCACTGCCCAAATCAACCTGATCCAGGCACGCAATGATCAGCAACTGGCGCTGGTGGCCCTGTACCGATCGCTTGGCGGCGCTTGGTATTGAGAGGCACTGGGTCGTGTCGGAGACCTACTGTCACGGCCCACCGCGTTGCATCCTTTGCCCTTCAGCGGGTTAAACTGTGGTGCTGCCGTCACCACAGGAACCAAAATCGATGCGAACAGCGGTAATCGATGAACAGATCATCAGCGCGCTGGTCATGGCACTGGCTCGTAATCCCCGCGCGTCCCTTCAAGAGCTGTCAAATACCGTGGGTATCGGCAAGACCACGCTGTATAGGTTTGCCAAGACTCGCGACGAACTGATCGACAAGCTGCGTGCCCGCTGTGTCGGCGCATTGGCCGAGGCAAGTAATAAGGCCAAGCTTGAAAGTGCACCTGTCGAGCAGGCCTTTCGCAGCTTGGTGGATAACCACTTGGCCGAGAAAGAGGCCTGTGCGTTTCTGCTCAACTATTGGCGCTCCCCGCTTACTCAGCAGGCCCGCCAGACCGACGAGCAATGGATTGCCTACGAACAGGGAATGGAAGCGTTCTTCATGCGAGGTCAACGTGAAGGCCTCTTCAGGGTAGGTCCTTCTGCCATCTGCCTGTCCGACATGTTCGGGTATGTCATTGCCGGGTTGGCCGATTCCGCCCTGTCAGGGCGCATTGCGCTGCTCGGCCTGGAGACACAGGCATACGAATTGCTGCTCAATGGCATGCACGCACAATAGCTCAGCCGATTGTCTGCTTAGATCATGGCGAGCTCTCAAGGCTTTGAAAGAGAATCAGGGGCGTCAAACGCCCCTGATTCCTGAAGTGATGACGGTGAGAGCACTTCAGAACCGCATCATTACCGACTTCAATTCGGTGTAGTCGTCAATGAATGCGCTGCCGAACTCTCGACCAATGCCTGAACCCTTGACCCCACCGAACGGTACCGCTGGATCCAGGAACGTATGCATGTTCACCCATACCGTACCGGCCTCGATCCGCGGTATCAGCCGCATAGCCTTGGCTAGGTCGTTGGTCCACACGCTGGCGCCAAGACCGAACGGCGAGTCGTTCATCATGCGCACCAGCTCGTCTTCGTCGTCGAAAGGCAGCACGGTGACGATCGGCCCGAAGGTCTCCTCCTTCAGGAACGGGTCGTGCTCGTCCATGGCCTTGAGCAAGGTCGGCTGCACGAAGTAGCCCGGCCCCGGCAGCGGCTTACCGCCGCAGATGACCTGGCCGCGGGCGTTGGCCTGCGCAAAGAAGCCGAGAATCTTGTCGTGATGCGCCTTGTTCGCCAATGGCCCGAATTGCGCCGACTCATCCAGTGCACCACCTACCTTCATCGTCCCCAGGCGTTCGGACAGCTTGGCGCAGATGGCCTCTACCTTGCTGCGGTGGATGTACAGACGCTCGGGTGCCGCGCACACCTGGCCTTGGTGCACGTAGGCGGTCTGCAGGATGCCCTCGACGGCGGCATCGACGTCGACATCGGCAAGGAACGCCGCCGGGTTCTTACCGCCCAATTCCAGGGTCACACGGGTCAGGTTGGCACTGAGTGCGGCCTTACCCACAGCAACGCCGGTCGGAATGGAGCCCGTGAATGAGACCTTGGCAATGCGGTTGTGGCCAATCAGTTGCTGGCCGATGCGCCCGCTGCCGTTGACGATGTTCAGTGCGCCCGCCGGGATACCGGCTTCGAGAGCCAATTCGGCGATACGCAGCAGCGACAAGGGCGTGAACTCGCTGGGTTTGAGCACGATTGTACAGCCACAGGTCAATGCCGAGGCGATCTTCCAGATGCCGATCATCAGCGAAAAGTTCCACGGGGTAATGCCCGCCACCACGCCGATCGCTTCCCGGCGGGTGAACGCCGCGTACTGCTCGCCTTGTAGCGAAGGCAGCGAAGGGGTCATGGTCTGGCCATGGATCTTGGTCGCCCAGCCGGCGAAGTAACGCAAGAACACTACGCTCTGTGGGACTTCCAGCTGGCGGGTCAGATGGATCGATTTACCCGAGCTCAGCGACTCTAGTTGCGCCAGTTCTTCGGCATTCGCCTCGATCAGGTCCGCCAGACGGTTCAGGGCGACACCGCGCAGGTAAGGCGACGTGCTACCCCAACTACCATGAAAAGCGCTGTGGGCCGCCTCAACCGCACGCTCGACCAGTGCTTCGCTGGCATGGGACACCAGCGTCAGTACCGAGGCATTGGAAGGGTTGTGCACTTCAAAGCGTTCGGCGCCCGACTCGCTGACCCGCTGGCCGTCGACGAGGCTGCCGGGATTGCTGTCGAGAAAGCGCTGAACGCTGGAAAGCAGTGGAATGTCACTCATGACATCAATCCTCGAACTGACCCATGCCGTAGAAGTCGGCGGCGATCTGCCAGGCTTCGCCCTCGCGACGCCAGGTGGTCAGCGAGCGAAACGCGATCACCTCGCCTTGCGGCGTCGGTGAAGACCAGTGCAGCCAGGTGACCTCGCAGTCGGCGTTGATCTTTTGCTGCAAATGAATCTCGATGCTCAGCGAGGGGGTGAGTTCGAGCATGTGCTCGACTGCGGCACGCAGGCTCTCAGCGCCTTGCACGATGCCTTGGGCGCCTTCGCCGGAGATAGTGGCATCGGCGCCGAAGTATTTCAGCACACCCTCGACATCCCGGGCCTGGCAGCGTGCTTGCAGTTGCTGGACGGCTTGTGCGACAGACATGTTCAACTCTCCTGTGACAGTGTCGGTAGAGGGCGCTGTTGCCCCAAGCCCCGAGTCTGCAACAACACCGCTCACCGTTCTGGTTCACCCCTGCCACATTTTGGGTCGTGCCTGCCAGCGCTAGATACTCAGATCCGGTCCTGCACCGGAAGCGGCGTCGAGCGCATCCACATGGGGCAATGTGCATGGTCGGTACATCACTGATATATCGAGCAAAACGACAATGCATGGCAACATGCCTCTGCCATGCACAGGAAAGTGGACCTACAGCCCGGGATTCAGAACTGCGTGCTGATCAGCAGCGCTGTGTAGGTATTGAGCTCATTGTCACCTAACTGCACGCCGCCTTGCTCGGCGCTTTTCTTCGGGTCATACAGCCCGACCATAGGTGAAATCACCACGTTCGGCGTTATCGCCCAGTCCAGCACCAAGTCAAGCTCGCGGCCGGAACTGTCAGCCACGCCGTTTGGATGGCGGGTGCGGAAATCGTAGGCCAACACATTTACCGCGAGTTTCTCATGGGGCTGAGCGCGCCAGTACACCTGGTGGATCGAGGTGTTACTGCCGAACGGACCAGCATAGTTGGCCGCCACTTCGCCCTGAAACCAAGTGCCATAGCCGCGACTGAAGCCGTACAGCAACGAATCCCAGTGCGCCCCATACTGGCTGTAGCGATAGCCAAGGGTGGGTTGCCACGGGGCCCCGGCAAAAGTCCAGGCGGCTTCGACATAGCCTGCCTGCGCGTCCCCGCGGCGGGTGTTCTGCCAAGCCAGCTCCGACGACAGAAACAGATGTTCGACCCCGGCATTGCCGACGGCACGGAGGCTGTACACATCCATGCCATCGCGATCGGCCTGGGCTTCCACGGCAAACTTCTTGTCCACACCGAGCCCGCGCAGATAGGTCAATCCCAACGTACCGGCGTCGACGGTGTACTCCAGGGTTGAAAAAGCCATCTCTACCTTGGCTTGGATCGGGTTGTCGGACTTGAACCAGCCCAGCGAGCCATGCAGGCCATGCTCGCCACCCAGCTTGACCCACAGGGTCTGGTCGAACGCCCTACGCGGCGTGATGTAGTAGCCTCCACCGCGGTTGTAGACGTTGTCGGCGACGCCTCGACCGGCGCTGATGCCATCACCGGCGACAATGAAGCCGTCACCCAGCAGGATGGCCTGGCGCCCGGCAGAAATATCGATACCGTCCTGCCCCAGTGCTGTAAACAGTTCACCAGAGCGCCAGCCAGCGTAGACCTCTTCCCACTTGTCGGTACGCTCGCTGCCATTGGTGAAGCCGGCGGCATCACCGTCGCCCCAAGTGGCCGAGGCCACCCGATTCAGCTTACCGTATACAGTACCTAGGTCGTCGCGGCTGACACTGCCACCGAGGCCATACTTGATGTAGCCCTCCTGCCAAGACGAATGCCCCGCCTCTCGGTTGCCCCAGATCTGATAGTTCTTCTTGCTATGGAAAGCGCCGACGGTCGACTGCACGTCGAACGACAGTTTGATGTCCGATTCGTCGACCAGTTGTAGCGCCGGCACTCCGCAGCACCAAAGCCCTCCCAGCATGCAGACCGAACGCCCCAGCGTGATTCCCAAGTACTTTTTCATGGCAAAACGTCTCCTTTGCGCGCCGTCAGCGCGGCGCGCCTCTTGTTGTTATTGGCGGATGAGAGGCGTGTGGCGCAGGGCGTTAGTCGGGAATGGCACCAGCGGCGAACATGTCGGCGACGATGAACCAATCACCGTGCTCTTTCTTCCAGACGAACAGGCTCTTCATCTTGAACGGTGCTTCGTCATCGGCAGGTGTCACATCCCAGGTCACCCAGGTGTAGGCGGCGTCATCGCCGATCTGCTGCAACCGGTCGAGATGGATGAGCGTGCTGCGCGAGCTCTCCATCAGGTGGCTAACCAGGCCGGTCAGCTGGGCCTTGCCCTTGTACAGTTCATTGACACCCTCACCGGTTATCTCGGTCTGCTCGGTGTAGACCTTGTCGACCACGGCCTTGGCATCCTTCATCGGCCACATGCTGGCGATGCCCTGCAGCTTGCTGTCGATGGATTGCCGGACGTCAGTGGCGAGCGCCTGGGTGCAGTTGCCGCCGACTCCGAGGGTGGTCAATAGCAGCAGCAGGGGAAGTATCTTCATGGATTTGGCCTTCCTTAAAATTATCGTTGCGCAGACAGCACCCCGGGGGCCGTACGGGCCCCTTGGATGTGGAAGGATTCTGGCCCAGGGAGCGGGCGCTGGATTGGCCGTGGCTGACAGTGTTTTGCATCTGTTTGCCAATGTGGAATAGACGCTGTACCCGGCTGCTACCCAGACTCCACGTCCAGTCGCTTTTGTAGGTCTCGGAGGAATGCGCAGCGTCGGCGAAGAATTACAGGGTATCGAGCAGGTCGATCGTGCTGCGCACCGCAGAGCCGTATTCAGGGCCGCGCTGCCTTCCGACGCGCTTCTCACCGCCGAGCTGAACTCGGCGCAATAACCTGTCGATGGCAGCCATGACTGGCGCGCGCACACCATGCTGCCTCGCTATGGCCAGCAGCGCTCCGGACAATGCGTCGACCTCCAGGCGCCGGCCGTACTCAAGATCCTGGAGCATGGAGGGCTTGTGTCCGGCATGGACGACGAACGCTTGCTGCACGGCCTGAATGACCCGCCGCGCGTCCAGCGCAATTCCCAAGGGCGCGGCGATGAGTGCCGTCTCCGCGACCAAGGTACCAGCCAGCTCTCGGCCTCGTGAGCTTCGGCCAACCACGCCAACGCTTTCACCGCTCAGCGCACACAACGAATTGAGCGCGGTGTTGAAGGCCACCTTCTCCCAGATGCTCACCTCGATATCCGGGTCCTCGACACACTGCATGCCACCGCGGCGTAATCCATTCACAAATGACGCTAACCGACCGTCCGCAGCCAGCTCACCTTCAGGTAACAGCCCACGCAAGCGCACCTCGCCTCCCCCGCAACTGCGTACGCTACCCGGCGCCAGCACATCGGCCGGGTAGAGGGTCATGCCGATCGCCAGGCATTGGTCAGATACGTACTCGCGTAGCACCGGCACGCTATCCAGGCCGTTCTGCAACGTCAGCACCAATGTCTGCGGACCGAGCAAATGCCGACACGCCTGCACTGCCTGGCGCGTGTGGTAACTCTTGGTCAACATCAGCAAGGCATCGGCCTGTCCTCGCAACTGCTCTGCGCGCGCCACTCGGGGCCAGTACACGCGGCTGCCCTGATCGTCCTCCAGATGCAAGCCTTGGATACGCAGGGTTTCGAGCAACTGTTCATCGACATCCACCAGGGTTACGTCAGCTCCGCCATCGATGAGCCTGGCGGCGAACAGGCTGCCCATTGCCCCTGCCCCGATCACTGCAATATTCATGTTGTGTCTCGTAGTCGGTGTTTTGGCAGATCAGTTTCGGACGATGCCGATCGGCATTTTTGTCCAAGCATGTCGAACGCTTGTGCGAATCGGCGTTCACACGCAGGCTAACGCCTGCCTGATAGCAGTTGTCGCCCTGCTGGCCAGCTGACTAAAGCAACGGTGCGACGACACGCCCCCTCGTTGACCGCCAGCGATGAGCTGAGCGCAGTTTCCCTAACGCCCGGTACCAACCACGGCGATGTACCGCAATGGCCCGCTCATGGTGCAACACCGTCACGCAGCAAGGCTGCCATCTGCTCGTGGTCGAGCTCAGCCAGGCCGAGATTTTCCAGGGTGCGGCCTTCGCCATACAGGTCACGCCCGGTCACCGCCGAGGCCAAGGCCAGCAAGCCCTGCGCCACCGGCGTCGGCACGCCGGCCCAGCGCCCGACCGAGACCAGCAGCGACAGGCCCAGGCGAGTGTCTTCGAGCATGTAGCGGTGCTGCTGCAAGTCAATCTTCTCGCGCCAGTCGCCGCTGTCGGTGAGCTTGCCATGGGCACCACGGCCGTACATCCACTCCTCGCCCTGATCGGTGTTGTAATGGTCGGCCAAGGGGAAGTGCGGCGCCGGGTAGCCCAGCGCTTCACGCACGCGCATACGTTCGGCATCCAGCGCATTGGTCACCCGGCGAATCGAAGGCTGGGTGCCTTCGTTGTGGATGTCCCACGACTCGAAATGCTCCAGCGGCCCTGCATTCATCAGGATCAGCGGTGGGTGGATGATCGGCCCTGCGTTCATCAAGGCGCCGCTCAGGGCATCTTCGATCGGCTCAACGCTGGGGTAGGCCTCGCGCAGCACGCTGAAGGCATGCGCCGAAAGACGACTGGGCAGCACGCCGGTCGGCAGCCGCGTGGCGTAGGCGCTGATCACCAGCTGGTCGGCGCCATGCTTGCGCACCAGGTACGGCAAGGTACCGGTTTCGGCAAAGGCCACTTCCGCGTTATTGCCGCAGTCGGCCATGGCCTTGGCGAACAGATAGCTGCCAAAAGTGCCGGGCGGTAGGAACACCACCTGACCGCTGCTGAGCAACGGCGCAACTTCGGCGGCCAGCGCCGCGTGGCTGGTCGACGGCAAGGGGATGATCACCAGATCCGCGCCCTGCAGCGCTTCGCCCAGGTCGCTGACCAGGTGCAGGTGGTCGCCAAGGGCCACTTGGCGGGTGCCGCGATAATCGCGCACGGTGACGCTGCCAATCGCCTGCAGGGTTTTCAGGGCCGTAGCGTCACGGCGCCACAGGCGGGTAGCATGGCCGCGTTCGGCCATCTCGACAGCCGCTGCATAGCAGCCGTGGCCGCCACCAAGAACAGTGATTTGCATGGGTGGAACTCCGCGTGTGTAAGGTAGGCCGATGCTAGCCATCACGCGTTTAGCCGGCGCTGCGGATCGCGCAGGCAGGCTACCGATTGCGCAGCTTTCAGCCCCTGAGCGTGTCGGAGGGCCGGCAACCGAAGCGCTGCCGGTACTGCTGGGTGAAATGCGCTGGGCTGTTGATACCGAAGCGCAGCAGCATCTCGGCCACGCTGCCCTCGCCTCCCTGCACCGCCTGCAGGCGCCGGTCGCGGGTGTACTCGACCGGCGTCTGCTGGCAGGCAAATACCGCCAGCTGGCAGCCACGCACAAAGCCTTGCGGGTTTATTGCGGTTCAATCACAGATGCAAACACTCACAACCTGTGCGAGAGCCAGATGTTCAAGATCACCCTGCTCATCCTGTCACTGGCCAGCACCACAGTCCTGGCAAACTCCGACATGACCTCAAGTCCCAATCGCCAATCCTTCAACGACACTCTGCAAAAGGAACTGACCAACCGCGCAACGGCACGCCAGGCCATCGAGGCCATCGCGGCCCAGAGCCTGGAACCGGACGCACGCCTGTTCTGGGAGAGCTACGCAAGGCTTGAAGTACTGAACCTGCAATGGTACACCCCGGTTGCAACTGAACTGCGGCTTGAGCCGAGCGCCTTTTCGGCCTGGCTAAAAGGGCGCTCGGCAGCGCTTTATTACCGCATCACGCCTGAACACATGCTCAAGACCATGGCCAAGGCCACAATCAGCTACTATCAGGCGCTGGAGTACACGACAGCCAAGGTTGCCGCCGACTACCGGCCCTTCTACCAATACGTGCTCGACCAGGAGCGAGCCCAGGTCAAAGCTTTCACACTGGCTGCAGCGGGCGATTACCGTAATGCCAGCGTGCATCTGGACGCCTTCGTGACAACCCACCAACCTGCGCCATGACACAAGCTCGCCGGGGTATACCTGGCGAGCTTTGCTGGGTAACGCGATGTGCATTTCAGCGTTGGTAAGGCAAGCGTAAATCAGCACCACCACCGCGCAGTCGTAACACCTGATCGCAGCCATCCCCTCCGCGCCGAACCGACAGGCATACACGCGCAAGGCTACCAGGCGCCCCGACAGGTCAAACTCAACCATCGCGCCGTAGGTGTAGGCCGACATGAGGCTGAACGAGGCCCGGCCGAGCAACCAAACCCAGGCCCATGCTGCTGGCCAGGCTGTCCAACTGCTGCTCGCCGTAGCCGAAGTACTCGACTACGGCGTCAAACACTGAGTAGCAGTGCCCATCAGCGGAAACCAGGCTTGAGCAATGTAGACGTACAGCGGTGTGACGCGACTTTCCCTAACTCCGGTGGCGCGCCTCAGCGGCGCCCCACCCGGTACGCGTTGAGCTGACGGGCCACTTTGCCGAAACTGCAGATAAGCGCCCGGAAGCGATCCTTGCCGGGGATACGACGGCGCGGTATGGAGCTCATGGCACGCCAAGCAGCTGAGCCACCGGTCATACCGTCGACGATTACTTTGGCGATCACCTGGCTGGGCGTCACGCCAAAGCCTGAATAACCCTGAACATAGAACACATTGTCATGTCCCTCCAGCGTACCGACCTGGGGGAATAGGTTCAGCGTGCAGTCCATCGGACCACCCCAGGCCAAGTCGATACGGGTATCGGCCAGGTACGGAAATAGCCGCAGCAGCTTGTTATGGTTCCATGCCTTGAGGTCGCTCGGGACGTACTCCAGCAGCATGCCGGCGGTGCCATACATCAAGCGATTGTCGGGAGTGATGCGGTAATAGTCGATGATCGGTGTGATGTCGCTGAAGGCGCCGCGGATGGGGCTGATACGCTGAATTAGCTCGTCCGACAACGGCTCGGTCACAGTATTGAACGCATACACATTGATCGCGGTGCTGTCGAGCGAACGATCGAGTTTCTTGAGGAAGGCACCGCAACTGAGTAACAGTTTATCGGCCTTGACCGTGCCCTTGGCCGTGCGCACAGTGACCTTCGGCCCGTACTGAATCTGCAGCACCGGTGACTGTTCATAGATGCGCCCGCCATACAGCTCGGTGAAGGCCTTGGCCTGGCCTAGCAGCAGGTTGAGCGAATGCACCTGGCCATTGCCCATGTGCTTGAGGCCGCAGGTGTAGATGTCGGCGCCGACAATATTACGCACCTCAGCGCCTTCCAGGTAGGTGATCTCCTGGTCTGGATTCAGACTCTGGAAGTCTTTCTCCCAAGCCTGCAGCAGCTTGCCTTGCCGCTTGTTGAAGCCCATATAGCCATAGCCGTGACGAAAATCTGCCTGGATGTCGTATCGGGCGATGCGCTGCTTTATCAGGCTGGCGCCCAGATCGCTGATCTCGAAAATCGCCTTCAAGCCCTCGGGACCGACGTCCTTTTCGATAGTTTCTAGGTCATGTCCAATACCGGCCATGACGTGCCCGCCATTGCGACCGGAGCCGCCGAAGCCCAGGGTGTTCGCCTCGAGCACCACGACGTCGGTAATACCGCGCTCGGCCAGTTCTAGGGCAGTGTTGATACCTGAGAAGCCACCGCCGATGATCACCACCTGCGCTTCGATATCACCTTCTAGGTCACCATAATGAAGATCGTACTTGCGGGTCATGGAGTAGTACGAAGTTGGGTTTTCCAACGAAAGAGACATACAGGCCTACCTTATTGTTGTTGGATACACACCCGCGAGTCTTCAGTTGCGCGCTCGTTGCCTGGTTAGCCGGGTGCCCTTTTGCAAATACAGTGTGCAACGCCCGGCGCGCATCCGGCATGTCTCGGATTGCCGGGCTTTTGGTCGTGGTTGCCAGCACCCATACGACCCGTTCTTTAATGAAGCCCCGCAAAGCCCCGCGGTAGAGGCCGTAAGCCGGTATGATCGTCCTTCTCTGTCGATGAAGACCAGGAAAGCAGACCACGTCAGCCAGACCTCATCCAGCGATGTACCGATCAGGTGCAAGTAACGGAGGCGATACAGTTGGCAAACATCTAACCCAATCCACATTGTAACAACCCCTCGCCTTTCGATCAGGCTTCAGTGGTGTTAGCGACTATCGTTTAGTACCCGGCCCTCATCGAGTACATTCATGTCCTCACCGTGCTCTTGCACGACAAATAGAGGAATGCGCTCGCAAGGCTGTGTTTGTTCATGTGGAGGATTCACGGAGGCTGTCGAGCATCCAGATGAGCACGAGCCACATCCGTCACCACAGGCTCCTGCGCTCGCGGGTTTCAGACGAAGCCAAAGCCTGTGAGCTGCGAAAGCAACAATTAGCGCAACGGTAAGGTATTGCACTATAAGGCTCATGAAGCTGCTCGCATGACATGGTAGGTAACCCAGGCCATCACGTAAGCCACCACAAACATGTATCCGAAAGCCAAGCCAACCTGTCGCCAACTGGCCGTTTCCTTGCGGATCACCGCCAAGGTCGACATGCACTGCGGTGCGAAAGCGAACCACACCATCAATGAAAGCGCGCTGGCTATCGAGACCTGCGCCGAAAGCGCGTGGCTCAGCGATGTCACATCATCAGGATTGGCCACAGCATACACAGTCGCCAATGTGGCCACTGCAGTCTCACGCGCTGCGAATGCAGGAATCAAAGCCAATGTAATTTGCCAATTGAAACCGAGTGGAGAAAACAACGGTTCCAGCGCCTGGCCAAGGTATCCGGCAATGCTGTAATCGATCGAAGCCCCTGAAGCGCCCGCCGGCGGACCAGGAAACACGGAGATGAACCACATGATGATCGTGAGCGCGAGAATGACACCGGTGAGTTTCCTCAGGAACAGATGACTTCGCTCCCATAACCGCAGCGCCAGATCACGAAGCCGTGGCAAGCGATAGGCCGGCAATTCCATCAACAACAGCGGCTGCTCGATGGCCGTTGGACGCAGATATTTGCATACCCAGCCTACGGCCATGGCACCGCAGATACCCAACAAATACAGCCCAAGCAGCACTAACCCCTGCAGAGTAAATACGCCTGCGACGGTTGCGTCCGGAATAACCGCACTGATGAGTAACGCATAGACCGGCAGACGCGCCGAACAGGTCATCAACGGGGCAACCAGAATGGTCGTCAGGCGGTCATAGCGATCGCCGATGCTGCGAGCCCCGATAATTCCCGGAATGGCGCAAGCGAAGCTCGACAACAGCGGAATGAAAGAACGGCCGGTCAGCCCTACCCCACGCATCAACCGGTCGAGGATAAACGCGGCTCGCGGCAGATAGCCCGACTCCTCCAGCACGAATATGAAGAAAAACAGGACGAGGATTTGAGGCATGAAGCCGAGCACTGTCCCCAACCCGCCGATCAAACCGTCGCATAGCAGGCCCTGTAGCGGGCCTGCTGGAAACAATCCGGCCACCAAACTGGCCAATCCATCAGCACCCTCTGCAATTGCATCCGTAATGGGCTTGCCGATCAGGTACACACCTTGGAACACCATGAACATGATGGTGATCAACGCCACCGGGCCCACGATAGGATGGAGCAACCAACGATCAACCGCATCAACTCCCGCATCTGAAAGCTGCAGGTTCTGTACGCATGCTTCAAGTATTTGGCGCACCTGACCGTGCAGATCAGTGTCAGTGGTAAAAGAGGGCGCAGTGTCAGAGGGCGCTGTGGGTGCGTCGTCGAGCATCTTGAGCAATGCCTGGGCGCCATCGCGGTGAACAGCGACAGTCTCGACTACTGGCATGCCCAGCCAAGCCGATAGTTTGAACTTGTCGATGGAAACTCCACGTTTACGCGCAGCATCCGCCATGTTGAGGACGAGGATTATCGGAATGCCAAAACGCCTGACTTCCAGTACCAAGCGCAGTTGAAGTCGGAGATTTGTGGCATCTACGACGCATAGCAAAAGGTCAGGCGAGCGTTCACCTGGGTAAGCACCCTGAAGAACGCGAAGGGTCACGCGCTCATCCTCGCTCATGCTCGATAACCCATAGGTGCCTGGCAGATCGATAACCTGGCAAGTACCTCCCGAAGGCATTCGCAGGGTGCCCTCCTTGCGCTCAACCGTGGCACCTGCGAAATTCGCAACTCTTTGCTTCGCGCCGGTTAACAAATTGAATAATGCTGTCTTTCCGCAGTTGGGCGTACCGACCAGTGCTATACGATTGCCCGCCATCACCCTGCCACCTCAACCAAGACCATCATTGCCTCGCTTTTGCGCAAGGCGAAACGGGTAGCCCCAACCTGAACCAGAATGGGATCCCCGCCCCATGGCGCATGCGCTACCACCGACACAGGTTCACCAGGGACGAGGCCGATGTCCTGAAGCCTCTGGGCAAGTCTTCTCGTGCATTCCGATTGCATGATTTTGCAGACCACCGCTGGTTGTTGACGCTTAAGATCGGATAGATACATTTCGCCCCAAAATGATAATTATTTGGATTTGCGCAAAATGCTAGGCGGGCGGCTTGATCGATGCAATATAAGTGAAGATATCTTCATTTACCGTCATTTTCCTGCGGGAAGACGGCACACTTCTTACTCGCACATTAATCACTGAAGATACGAGAGCATATTAACGCCTGCGCTCGAACGGATTCGCTAGCCGTCCTCCGCTGCCCGCTGTTTCACCCCCATCGGATAGCACAGCAACATCAACACATTCATAAAGCTCATTAATAGAGGGCGAAATATCCGTTTGTAGTGCAGCCTGAGCTCACTGATCATTGATGTACTCGCTGCCTGCCTTCTCACACATTCATGCCGAGGCAGCAAGCTTCAAGCATTTCCGTGATCAGTTTTTTATAAGAGGCCATCCCCCGATGATCGCCCAGCTTCCGACCCGCGCACCTACAGCCGATTACTCCGCTTTCCTCGACGCCCTGCGTACCGCCGGCTTCCGTGGACAATTCAGCGCCGATTACGCCACCCGCACGGTGCTCGCGACCGACAACTCGATCTACCAGCGCCTGCCCCAAGCGGCAGTATTCCCGCTAGACGCAGACGACGTCGCGCGCGTGGCGACGCTGATGGCCGAACCGCGGTTTCGCCAGATCAAGCTGACCCCGCGCGGCGGTGGCACCGGAACCAACGGCCAGTCGCTGACCGACGGTATCGTCGTCGACTTGTCACGGCACATGAACTCCATCCTTGAAATCAACGTCGAGGAGCGATGGGTGCGTGTCCAAGCCGGCGTGGTCAAGGATCAGCTGAACGCAGCGCTCAAACCTCATGGTCTGTTCTTTGCCCCCGAACTCTCGACATCCAACCGAGCTACCGTCGGTGGCATGATCAATACCGACGCCAGCGGCCAAGGCAGTTGCACATACGGCAAGACCCGTGACCATGTATTGGAGCTGGACACCGTGCTGCTCGGTGGCGAGCGCCTTCACACCCAACCGATCGACGACATTGCGCTGGATCATGCGTGTGCCCGTTCCGATCGCGTCGGCGCAATCTACCGCATGGCCCGGGAGATCCAGGAAACCAAGGCTGAGCTCATCGAGTCGATATTCCCTAAACTCAACCGTTGCCTTACTGGGTATGACCTGGCGCACCTGCGGGACGAGCAAGGCCGCTTCAACCTCAACAGTGTGCTGTGCGGTGCCGAGGGGTCGCTGGGCTATGTGGTCGAGGCCAAGCTCAACGTGCTGCCGATCCCCAAGTACGCCGTGCTGGTGAACGTGCGCTACACAAGCTTCATGGATGCGCTGCGCGACGCCAATGCGCTGATGGCGAAGAAGCCGCTGTCAATCGAGACCGTAGACTCGCGCGTATTGATGCTGGCGATGAAGGACATCGTCTGGCACAGCGTTGCCGAATACTTCCCTGCTGACGCCGCCCGTCCGACCTTGGGTATCAATCTAGTGGAGTTTTGCGGTGACGAGCCGGCAGAGGTCAATGCCCGAGTACAGGCTTTCGTCGAGCATTTACAGGCTGACACCAGCGTGGAGCGCCTGGGGCACACCCTGGCCGAAGGTGCCGAAGCGGTAACCCGCGTCTACGTGATGCGCAAGCGCTCGGTGGGCCTGCTCGGCAACGTCGAAGGCGAAGTTCGCCCGCAGCCGTTCGTTGAGGATACCGCGGTGCCGCCAGAGCAACTGGCAGACTACATCGCCGAGTTCCGCGCGCTGCTGGACAGCTACGGGCTGACCTACGGGATGTTCGGGCACGTCGATGCCGGCGTGCTGCACGTGCGCCCAGCCCTGGACATGAAGGACCCGGCCCAGGCAGCCCTGGTGAAACCGATTTCCGACGCGGTGGCGGCGTTGACCCACAAGTACGGTGGCTTACTTTGGGGAGAACATGGTAAGGGCCTGCGCTCGGAATACGTGCCGGACTTCTTCGGTAAGCTGTACCCGTCGCTGCAGGCACTCAAAGGTGCTTTCGACCCTCACAACCAGCTCAACCCCGGCAAGATCTGCACGCCACCGGACAGTGCCGAAGACCTTATCAAGGTTGACGGTGTGACCCTGCGCGGCGATTTGGACCGAACCATCGACGAGCGCGTGTGGCAGGACTTCCCGAGCGCCGTGCATTGCAACGGTAACGGTGCCTGCTACAACTACGACCCCAACGACGCAATGTGCCCGTCCTGGAAGGCCACCCGCGAGCGCCAGCATTCACCCAAAGGCCGTGCCTCGTTGATGCGCGAATGGCTGCGCCTGCAGGGTGAAGCGAACATCGACGTACTGGAGTCTGCCCGCAAGAAAGTGTCCTGGCTCAAGGGGCTGCCGACCCGGTTGCGCAATAACCGTGCTCGTAATCTGGGCCAAGAGGATTTCTCCCACGAAGTCTATGACGCCATGGCTGGCTGCCTGGCGTGCAAATCGTGCGCAGGGCAGTGCCCGATCAAGGTCAACGTACCAGACTTCCGCTCGCGGTTCCTACAGCTGTACCACGGCCGCTACCAGCGCCCGCTGCGCGACTACCTGATTGGTTCGCTTGAGTTCACCATTCCCTACATGGCCTATACGCCTGGGTTGTACAACGCGGTGATGGGTTCGCGTTTGGTCAGCAGGCTGTTGGAAAAACAGGTGGGCATGGTGGACAGCCCGCTGATCAGCCGTTTCAACTTCCAGGCTACCCTCAGCCGTTGCGGTGTCCGTGCCGCAAGTGTAAAGGCGCTGCGCGAGCTGACCCCGGCACAGCGCGAACACAGCATCGTATTAGTGCAGGATGCATTTACCCGTTACTTCGAAACACCACTGCTGGCCGCGTTTATCGAACTGGCCCATCGCCTCGGCCATCGTGTTTTCCTGGCTCCTTATAGTGCCAATGGTAAGCCGCTGCATGTACAAGGTTTCCTGGGCGCGTTCGCCAAGGCAGCAATCCGCAACGCCACTCAGCTCAAGGCACTGGCCGATTGCGGGGCTCCACTGGTGGGGCTGGACCCGGCGATGACTCTGGTGTACCGCCAGGAATACCAGAAGGTGCCGGGCCTTGAAGACTGCCCAAAAGTACTGCTGCCTCAGGAATGGCTGATGGATGTGCTGCCGGAGCAGGCCAGTGTACGCAAGGGGTCGTTCCGCCTGATGGCGCACTGCACCGAGAAGACCAACGTGCCAGCCAGCACCAAGCAGTGGGAACAGGTTTTTGCCCGACTGGGGCTGAAGCTGGTGACTGAGGCAACCGGTTGCTGCGGCATGTCAGGTACCTATGGGCACGAAGCGCGCAATCAGGAAACCTCAAAAATTATTTTTGATCAGTCCTGGGCGACCAAGCTGGACAAGGAAGGTGAAGCGCTGGCGACGGGTTATTCTTGCCGCAGCCAGGTGAAGCGGATGGCGGACAAGAGGCTGCGACATCCACTGGAGGTGGTGCTGGAGTGCGCTAAGGTCTGACGAGCGCCTTGGCGCAGAGTGGCTTGCCTGGTCCACGCGAGCCACGGCCAATTGTCCGCCGTGGACAAGCGCTCATGGCCTGTGACATCGCGGCTTTGCACTGAGCCTCGGACGACGTCGAGTACACCCGTTTCAATTGCAAGGTCACCAGCGGAGAAGCCGACCGGCTGATCCGTGAGCACCTGGAAGACGTCCGCGCAATGCGCAAGGACCTCATCGCGTTTCGCATCGGTGATCCTTGGGTTGATCCGTTCCTGTACGAGATAGGCGAAAGCAAGGGGCAACCCGGCGCCAGCCTCAAAGGCCGTCTGATCTTCATCGAATGGATCAAGGTCGATGGCCAGTTCAGCTAACGTGCGCCCACCCGCGCTGACGGTGACTTCGATCAAGATCAGCCGACTCCGATCGCCTCGCGTAAATCTAACGCAGCCCATCAGTCTGCTTGAGACCGTTTGACTCCAAGTGCAGGCTCTCTCTCGAGCGCCTGCACTCACCTATGTCGGAGGTCGCCATGGAAAGGTTCTGGCTTTGTAGGGGCTGCCTGCTGGCAGTCGCCTACGACGATATCAGCGCACTGTCGCTCTACTACAGCGAGACTGAAGTCGACCAGCGGATCGCCCTGATGCGCACGCAACTGCAAGACCTGCTCTCCCTGAGCGCCGATTTCGATCCCCATACCGGCGCAGGTATCCAGGCCTTCTCTACAACCGTGCGAGGGCTGCCACAGCCCGCTGCACGGTGCGCGTCATCGTTTTACAGGCCTGTAATTCAACTTTCTCATCTGCGTGGGGCACTCCTCCAGGGGGCGCTCCATCTTGTACAGGGGAATTGCCCATGAACACTGCCCAGAACCGGGTCGAGCGTCTCTACCCAGCACGCCGCCACCGGTGCCCATCCCTGCACCACTCGCCCTCGTCCCGGCCTCAGTGGCCAAGTCAAAGTCCCCGGTACCCGCCTGGGTCTTACAGGACCGCTACACCTTAGCCAGCACCCGGCCAACGCTGGAGCAGCGACACCGCTGTATCAGCTGATCGACGTCCAGATCGCCCCCTCGCTGCACGCGACGGTCGGTGAGGCACTGCACCACGTGCTGCAGTGCTCCGGCTACTCGCTCTGCACAGAAAGTCCCGCCGTGGCGCGGTTGTTCCGCCGCACCTTGCCTGCCGTGAATCACGACCTCGGACCAATGTCGCTGCTGGATGCCTTGACCGTCATCGACGGCCCTGCTTGGCGACTCGATATTGATCGGGTCGAGCGGAGTATGTGCTACGCATTGCGCCAGCCAACATCCAAACCACCTTTATCGACACTGGAGACCGCACCATCAAGGCTCATCATTTTCAAGCCTTGGTAATTGGCGCCCTGTGCCTAGAAGCTGCTGTCCTCGCGGCCGAAACCTACAGCTAACACCACCAACTGACTGAACTGCAGACCGCCGAAAGCAATGCGCCGGTCGAGTCTAGCCCCTCCTGCGCCGCGACTTAGGCGAGTTGTGCACCGCGCTTACCACGCTAGGGGGGCACCTCTCCCGCCGGGAAGATCTGCGGGGCGCAGGTGGCGCAGGCGCTATCGATGAGGATGTCATCCTCGACCTGAAAGCCGCAGGTCTGGGCGAGTTCCGCGTTAGTCTGCATCCGGATTTTGAGGAGCGGACCAGGCTTGATCGTCGTCAACTGCACCTGCAACTGGACATACACGCCGTTGGCGGCATGCAGCGCTTGGCCCAATAGCTCAGCGACGCGCACCCGTACGCGCCAGCAGCTGCGCTTGCGCTTCGATGAGCGTCACCCAGCAGCCACGCTGGCTGACGGCTCCGGCAACTTCAAGACAGGTTTGAACCGTAGGCCATCAGGTAACCCGCCCCACCCCAGTTCAAAGTGCTCGATGGCCTGGGCGTAGCGGCACGCAGTATTGGCCCGACGCGCCGCCTGCTGATACAGCCCTACTTCGCTCACCTGACCTCCCATGTACCGCGTTCAGGCGTAAATTCGGTCAGGAGGCCTGTCACGTTCGAAAAATCCGTATTCTCGTGCTTCATTTCATTGCCCAGATATAACCGATTCATGCATAAACGATATCTGTGAGCTCATATCCGCACTACGGTACGAAATAGTCGGAGCAAAAGCCTTGTCGTTCCGGCTTCAACAATGCACTGGTGCAAGGGATGCGGGATACCCATGCACGCATGGGACGAGCACCCGGTAGGTGAGGTTAAAACTGGGCAACAGATTCGATAACGAAGTGTGGCGATTCATCGTTAGGCTGGGCCCGCGCCAGCTTATCCGCAGCGGAAAGTCAGATCCTAGCAACGTCATTACCTGCAGAATTCCCCTTGAACCGCGCCACGCTACGAAACTTGGAGTTGAGTGTCGCCTGACGCCCGCCGCTCGATTGCGCCGAATAATTTATTGACAAATACTGTCAGAATCTACCGAGTACTTTGTACGAAAAAAAGCCCTTCAGCAATTCAGAAAATCACTACCACATACATAAATCTATCGGCCGCTCATCAATTTTTTCCAAATAAAACAATACACTATAGAACTGGAGTAGAATTGGCCTACTCCTTAACCTGCAAGTACCCTATTCTTTCCGACCCAATGAAATCTTAAAGCCCCACCATACCATTTGCTTTGTCCAGCGCGAAAAAACTGAGCATCTAAAGATAAATGCCATTCTTTCTGCTACCAATATATTCAGCAAAATTATCCAATCCGGACATGTGCTTATTCGTATTTCCTGCAGCCCAATAGCGACGAATGGAGCTGAATGCCAGGCACAACTCAGTAGACGCCAGCAGACGTCAAGGAGACTCAAATGGTACAGCCGCCACAGACCGTCATTTACGACACCGAGCATCGCATCCTTCGCCGGCCCGACGTGGAGCGCAAGACTGGCTTCAAGCGTGCGCATATCTATGCGCTGATCGCCCAAGGCAAGTTCCCCAAACCTATCAAGCTCGGTGCACGTGCGGTCGGCTGGGACTCCCAGGAGGTCGAACGTTGGCTGATCGACCGTGTTTCACCGCGCGACTGAGGGCCGCCGCTATGCATGTGACCGCAATCATCTCGACCAAGGGCGGGGTGGGCAAGACCACGACTGCCGCCAACATCGGCGGCTTGGCTGCCGATGCCGGGCTGCGGGTTCTGCTGCTCGACCTTGATGTGCAGCCCACTCTGTCCAGTTACTACACCCTTCCAGTTCGGGCCCCGGCCGGATGCTATGAATTGCTGGCGTACAACGAATGTAGGCCGTCGCAACTGATTTGCAAGACTGCCATCAGGGGGTTGGACCTTGTGGTATCGAATGATGCACAAGGCCAGTTGAATACTCTGCTCCTGCATGCGCCCGATGGGCGACTCCGCCTTCGCAACCTGCTACCCCTTTTCCGGCCTCACTACGATTTGTTGTTGATCGATACCCAGGGCGCCCGCAGTGTGCTGCTGGAAATGGCGACGCTGGCGGCCGACCAGTTACTGTCGCCAGTCACCCCTGAAGTCCTTGCAGCCCGAGAGTTGCGCCGAGGCACAATACAGCTGCTCAAGGACCTCGCCCCGTACAGTCATCTCGGCATCGTTCCGCCGCCCATGCAGCTGCTCATTAACCGCGTCCATCCAGTATCCAGTAACGCCCGCGCCGTACAGGGTGCACTGCGCCAGGTTCTGGCCGGTGAGCCCGGCATCAGCGTGCTCGACACCAGCGTGCCCGCCATCGAAGCCTACCCACGCGCGGCAACGGCGGCCTTGCCCGTACATCGGGAGGAGTATCGTCGTCCTTCGGGCCGACAAGCACCCGCTGCATTGGACACCATGCGCGCTCTGGCCAGTGAACTGTACCCTCAATGGCGTGATCGCTTCGCCCTTGTGAATGGGAGGCTAACTGATGCCACCTGCTGACGACCTGGCCAACAAACTTTTAGCCGATGCATTTCCCCGGTCCGGGCCAGCAGCTGATTCGTTGAGCGATCCGCTGGTAGACACGCCGATGGTTGTCACCTTGGACCAACTGCGCCCTTACGAACTGAATCCAAGGGTGACGCGAAACCCACTATTCGATGAGATCAAAACCTCAATCCGGCAGCGTGGACTGGATACACCGCCGTCCATCACCCGCCGTCCGGGTGATCCGCACTTCATCATCCGCAACGGCGGCAACACACGCCTGACAATCTTGGGTGAGCTGTGGCGCGAGACCAAGGACGATCGTTTCTTCCGCGTGGCGTGCCTGTTCCGACCTTGGCCTTCACGTGGGGAAATCGTGGCATTGACGGGCCACCTGGCTGAAAACGAACTCCGAGGTGGCCTTACTTTTATCGAGCGGGCGCTCGGTATAGAGAAAGCACGAGAGCTTTACGAGCAGGAAGGCGGCTCGCTCACTCAGGCGGAACTGGCCAGGCGCCTCAGTCTCGACGGCTATCCGGTGCAGCAGTCACATATCAGCCGGATGCGTGATGCTGTGCAGTTTCTTTTGCCGGCAATTCCAGCCGTGCTCTTCGGCGGTCTCGGCCGCCATCAGGTGGAGCGGCTGGCCGTCCTGCGCAAAGCCGCTGAACGCGCGTGGGACCAACATCTCGCTGATCAAACAGTCGGCACCGACTACGCCACCTTGTTTCAAGAGGTCCTGCAGGGCTTCGATGGCGAAACAGCCGCATTCTCGCTGTCGAGAGTGCAAGATGAGCTGATCGGCCAGATGAGCGAGCTGCTGGATGTTAACTACGACTCCCTGACGCTACACATCGATGTCACCGCGCAACGACAGGTCGCACTGACGCGCGCGCCCGCGCCGAAAAAATCACCTTCCACTCCGCCGCAGCCATCACCAAATCCGTCCATCCTAGCCCCCTCAAGAGTGCAAGTGGCCAACCTTGCTGCAGAATCATCGCCAGCAACGTCGCGATCCGAGCTTGATGCTCTCAATCCTGCAAGACGCGTCCAGGAGATTCATCGGTTGATCGCCGACCAGATAGACGGCCTGCCCGATGGCGAAGGTCGGTTCCCCGTGGCCGATCTCTGGCACGTCGATGATTCGGTGGACTCACCGCCCTGCCTGCGCCAGCTCATTGCCCAGTTTGCCGCCGAGATTGCCGCCGAGTCGGATCTGGAATCGGTGATTGAGCCCACGGACCAAGGTATCGGTTTCACGTGCCGGGCCCAAGATGATGCAGGAACTGGGGTTCTACAGCTTTTGAATAGCGACCATGAGGTCAGCACGTTGCTGTTGGCACCAGAGCGGGTGAGTGATGCCAGCCTAATAAAGCTGTTTCGCCTTATGCGCCTGATTCGCCGACTGAATGAACTGGAAGCCGAGAGTGGTCTGGCTTCCTCCACCTCAAATTGAACACACGCCAGGGAGGCTGCCATGCCGATGCCGCACCCATTGAACCAGGCTGTGATCGCTCAGGCCCTGCACGATCTGCGCACTGGCCAGCTGCGCCGCTGCAAGTCCATGGGTTTCGAGGATCAAGACCTTGCTGCCTTGAAACAACCCAACCTGGTGAGCGTCCTGCTTAACGCTCGCGTATCGTGGTGCACGGTCAGTATCAACCATGAGGTGCTGCAGCGCTTGCTCAGCCAGGCAGAGGATGTGGACGCTGAAATCGCGATGGTGGACCGCATGCTGTTTCTCGGGGCCAGTACCGAGATGGTCAGCGACTTCTACGGCTTGACGCACCAGGAAGTAGCCCTGCGCCGCGACATACTAGGCCTGCCCAAACGCAAAGGGCGCCATCCGGTACTCAGCGAGTCCGAAGATACTGCGCTATGGCACCACTGGAATAAGCATCAGCAATCCCGTCCGATCAACCTTTCTGACGATACTGAGCTGCTTCATCTCACCCTAGAACTGGCCGAGGAACTTGGTCTTCCCGCATCGGTGATCTGGTCCACCCTGCGGGGTTGGATCACGCAGGGCCTGGTATGAGCCATGTCACACTACCCCTCCGAGGCTTTGTCGGATTTGCTCGACAAAGCCGTGCAATCGCTGCAACCAACACAGGTCAACCCTGTCGTTGGTGACACCTACCTCTACAGTGGCAACCGCCACGAAACCGTGCCCAGACGGCTGTTCCTCGACAACCGCCTGACCCCGTTGGAGCGCAACACCTGGCAGATCTTTCGCCTTCTACTCAATGATCGCGGGCAAACCGCCTTCCCTACCTACGAACAACTTCGCCCGTTCCTGAGTTCCACACCCTGCGGTGCCAAGGCATCCCACGAGTCCGTGGCCAAAGCATTGACCCAATTGCGCCTGGCACGCTGGCTCAGTCTGGTGCGTCGACGCCGTGACCCAAAAAGCGGTTACCTACTCGGCAACATCTACGTGCTGCACGACGCGCCCCTCACACCTTACGAAGCCATGCAACTCGACCCTGAATATCTGGGGCTAGTCAGCCGTGCCTTAAATCATGCCAACAAAGGCATCCAACGCGTCGTCGTGCAGGTGCTCAAGGATTTCACCGAAGATCCGCACCTGAAAAACAAAACCCTGCCCAGCCGGCTGCAGGTGCTCTTGGAGCGCGTGGTTATGGGAGATCCGACTAAGCCAGACCCAAGTTCTCAAAAAGGCGATCACGATTCCGAAGAAGGTGAAAGTCACCCTCTTCGGAATGAGTCTGACTCGACTTCGGAATCCGAAGCGAAGCTGGACGCCTTCAAATCCGGCGTTCTTCGGAATCCGAAGCGCTTAAGTACTTCAAGAAAAAAACAGAAAAAGAACGTACGTACTGCATTGCGCAAGGAACTGCGCTTGCCAACGGAATTCACCGCACTCAGTAACGCTCAACAGACGGCAGCCTTGCTCGCATTGGAGCGCGTCGACAAGGTATTGCGCCAGCCCGTATTGGACGAGTGGGAGGCGCGCTGCAAAGACAAGAGTGTACGCAGCCGCGAAGGCTACCTGTTCGGCATTATTCAACGGGCAGCGCAGGGCCAGTTCAAACCGTGGGCGGGTCGGAGCAAAGACGAGGAGACACCGCCCGCACCTGCAGCACCTCAATCCAAACCGCCTGACCCGAGACCGCGGAAGCCGCCGAAACCCGAAGACCGCATCAAAGCACTTCGCTACATTGATGAGCTCAAGTCCATTCTTCATATCCGCTGATCTGGATCGGCAGATTATCCCCAGGGGATAATTCTGGAGCAGACCATGGAGGTCCAGTCAGTTGCTAAGGGCAGCCCAGGCGCTGGGCCAACTGGCCAGGCTGCTGCTTCAAGCGGGCTTGGGAGTCAGCAGGGAGTGCCGACCACAGCGTCAAACCTGAGCGCTTTTCAATTTCATCGACCGTGACCTGTTGGGCGCAGAAGTCGGCGTTGCGCGGCATATCCTGATCCATCACGAATGAAGCGTAGAGCCCTTGCTCCGGGCTACTGCCGATGAAGACGACCTTCCAGTAACCGCTCGGAATGGTGTGCTCTTTGGTCGCCCTCGGTAATGAGCCCATATCGCGTTCGTAAAGGGGCCCGGTGACCACGTAGACACCCTCGACATCCGGGTCATTGCGTAATCTGCGCTCACGGTTTTCAAGCACTGCCCACGGTCCCCGGTTCAAGGCAGCCTTTTGCGGTGTGATATTGGAGAGATAGTTCAGTGCTTGCCAGTTGGGAACCGCGCCCATTGAGGCCAGATTGACTTGATGACCTCGATCCATCGACAGCGAACTCACGCCGTCGTAATCCTTGGGTTCAAGGGTTTCCTCAACCGCGATGTCTGGGTCTTTCGCCCAGTTCCGCCCTCGTCCGCTCGCGTAGGTGTCCTTTGTGATGCGATAGGCCGCCCAGTCTGCGAATTTGGTCGTGGCGTTGTTGCTAAGCGTGTACGCCTCGCGACTCAACACTTGGCCCGCGCCACCGGTTGGGCAACCCACACCGCAGTGTTCCTCCACAACCGCAGTACGCACGGTTGGCGGTGGCACCCGACTTGTCGAACAGCTCGCCACTGTTGCAGCCAGCAACAACATGCATCCTTTCATCCAGTTCGCATTGAACATGACCTTCCTTCTCCGCTTCTTGCCAGTCCAGGTCGGAACATAGCTGCGCGAGCAAGCAGCTTGAAGCAGTGAATGCTGATAACCCCTCGAAAAAAGCCCTTAGCTGTCTGGTGAAATCCATCTGCTCGCGCTCTGCAATCAGGCCATAACCACCTGCGGTTTCTTCACTGACATCCTTCCCGCACACCCGCAAAGCTGCCCACTCCCCCACTTGAGTGGTATTCCCATGAGCAACGATCTACAGCTCAACCTCGGTGCCTTGCGCAGCACCATGCAACTCACCCTGCACACCCACCACGCCTCGCGTATCTGGCACGGGCGCGCCCGCAGCGACGGCCACTCCGGCATCATCGGCCTCAGTGGCTTCGTGGCGATCATGAACAAGATGAAGCGCGGCGCGGAACAAGACGACCCTTACTCCGATGCCTGGATGCTGCGCATCGAGGATAAGTTGGACAGCACCAAGGCCGTTCTCCAAGCCCTGCGTGACCAGGTTGATCTGGTGTTGACCGACGTGCCTGCGGCTTTGAGCCTGGGCGAAAACCTCAACTTGCAACCAGTCAACTTGCCGCTGTTCGTAAACGCCCAGCTCGGCTTCATGGCCGTGTACCTCTTGGCCGACTATGACGATTTGGCTCGTCGCCTGATCCTCGCGCATCACACCGCGCTAATCGACCGCGCAACACAAGACCGCTGGCTCAACGAAGGTGCCCATGCACTGCGCAGCCTGTTCAGCCTGGCCCAGCAGTACAAGTTCTCAGGTGCCCAGCGCGGTGATTTTGCTGCCAACAATGCCGTGGCACGCATGGCACGGGAGCGCTTTGGCGAACTGCCTCAGGACGTGATGGAAGGCACGCGCCGCTCACGGTTCGCCCCGCCGGTTGTTACCCGGACACCACTGAACGGCAGGCGCAGTCGATCTGGTGAGCCCGACTCAGCATCGGCTGCGGATCCAGAGGACAACGGCACAGATGACAGCGCACCAGTCGATGAGGACGAGTTGCCATGAGCTCGCCCTACTTCATCCCGCTGGCACAGGCTGACTATCAGGCGCTGGCACAGAGTGCCTACCTAAAGGGCCTTTTACAGCCTTTTAAAGGTAAGGGGAGTTTGGCGACCTGGGCCAACCAATGCCTGGCTCTGCGTGATGGGCTGATCGAGGTGGCCAGCAGTCGAGTATTGGCGCAGGCCCGTGCCTACCCGTTCAATCGACTGCCCGTGCAGCTCTATCCACAAGCCACTGGCGCAGGGACGACCTTTCTGCGCTGGCGCAACGTTTCGCGAACGTCGATGGGCGTGATGTTGTGGGAGAAGCTTGTGGCTGACCCGACCACACCTGCCGTCCTGCTCGAGGACTTATTGGCACTGGAACAGCAGCGCATCGTGCTCAACCTGCAGATCAGCCTGACCCATAGCCTCGGGCGCCAGGCCGTGGACTGCGCCAGCAAATGGGCCCATGCCGAAGCCATCTATCAGCAACACACCCACCGACAAACCTGCACCCTTGAGGACAACCAACCATGAGTACCCATTTTTATGGCGAGGGCAACATCGGTTCTGCGCCCGAATATCGCGCCTTCAACAACGGCAACGACGAGCCACGCCGACTGCTGCGACTGAATGTCTACTTCGACAATCCGGTGCCGACCCGCGAGGGCTATGAGGATCGTGGCGGCTTCTGGGCCCCGGTCGAGATATGGCATCGAGATGCCGAGCACTGGAGCGAGCTGTATCAGAAAGGTATGCGAGTGCTGGTTGATGGCCGATACGTACGCGATGAGTGGGAGGACGAAGAGGAGAACACACGGGTGACATTCAAGGTCGAGGCGCGTCGTGTGGGCATTCTGCCTTACCGACTGGAAGCAGTCTCATTGAGCGCCAAATCGGCAGCATCGCCGTCACCGGCCGCTGCGCCAAGTGAAGCCGAAGAATGAGTCGAAGCTAGCGAGCGGCTGCGCCAGCTGTTTGCCGCTCGCCTTGCGCCAGCAAGGCCGTTTAGTGCTGGCGCAAATTATCCCCAGGGGATAAGTCCACCAACGTCCATACCGGTCTGCACGCGAGCCATCAGGAAGTTGCAGCAGCATTCGCTTCTGCCCCCTCTCAGGGTTGTTCGCCAATCCAAGCCCACAAATCCGGGTAGCTCCTCGTTCGGCTTGTTCTGCGACATCCCTTCTCACGCTGCGCACCCTTGGACCAGGTATCGCTGACTCACGTCAGTACCTTCCCAGGCAGCCGAGGCCTTCAAGGCTGCGACACGACACCTCGTGTTGACCACGCCTCTCCGACCTGAAATCCGACACTGAGACAGCACCATTGCCTCTGGCTTTACGGTCGGCCCTATCCTCTTTACCAGGAGCCACTCCATGCTGATGGCACTCCGTCCACTTGAACTGTGTAAGGGAAGTCCTTACACTCAAATCTCATGATCATCAGCTTCAGGCACAAAGGCCTGAAAGCGCTGCACCAGCGAGGTGATGCCTCGGGAGTGCGCGCTGATCATACCGAGCGTTTGTGTCGCCTTCTGGCTTATCTAGATGAGGCTCAAACACCAGCCGACATGGCATTGCCCGGGCTGCGCCTGCATGCATTACAGGGCCAGCGTTCTGGTTACTGGGCCGTCAATGTCTCTGCCAACTGGCGATTGGTATTCCGTTTCTACGGTACCGATGTCGAGCTGGTGGACTACCTCGATTATCATTAGGAGGCCTTCAATGCCAATGTATGACCCTCCCCACCCCGGCGAATCGCTCCGAGAGGATATTCTGCCGGCCATCAACATGAACATCAGTTCGTTGGCCGAACACCTGGGCTATTCCCGTGGTCAGCTGTCTACCGTCATCAATGGTCACGCCGGTATTTCTGCAGACCTTGCACATCGTCTGGAGATGGCGGGACTGGGCAATGCCCGTATGTGGTTGGCCCTCCAGGCCGCCTATGACCTCTGGCAAGCTGAACATCGTGAACACCCGCCCATTACGCGTCTGTATCATGGTGATCTTATCGTGCCCTGCGCCAGTTGATCCTTACAGCCCTGCTTGCAGGGCTGTTCTCGTTATGTCCCACGTCCACTGACGTCCATAGCGTTCCGCACGCGGCACATTGCGGGACTTCTGATGCAGATGCCCCTCCTCTCTCGTTTGCTGCAGCATGTACGTCGCTGCTGAGCGGCTGCACCAGCCCTTTGACCGCTCACCTGCGCCAGTCAGCTTGCTGATCCTCTGCTATTTGCCAATCCGCTGGGCCTCCTGACGCCATGCCGCCGCGTGCCGTGAGGAGACCCTTCAGGTCGGCAGTAATCGCCGCCGGAGCCCGCCGGCGAACCCTGGGCGCCTTTTGTGCGCGGATGTGTGCCTGTAACTGCCGACCCTCGCCACGACACGGGTCGGGTGAGCCTGTTACGCCAGCCTGGACATGACGACATCCAGCGCTGCTGACGTCGCCACGGTGGCGCCGCTGTCCCAGCCGACGAATCATCGCTCGGCACCTTGATCGCCTTTCTCCATTGCGCCGTTCCGGCCCGCCAGACAAGCGCCTGATCAAGGTCCCTCCCTATGACGATCCCAACTTCTGCGTTGCGCTACGGTAGCGTCTGTAGCGGCATCGAAGCGGTCAGCGTGGCCTGGCGCCCCCTTGGCCTTGAACCAGCCTGGTTCGCGGAAATAGACCGCTTCGCCTGTGCCCTGCTGGCCCACCACTATCCGCGTGTCCCCAACCTTGGTGATTTGTTGCATCTACCCGCCCGCATGCTCGCCGGCGAGCTGTTCGCACCCGACATCCTGGTAGGTGGTACGCCCTGCCAGGCCTTCAGCCTCGCAGGGCTGCGTCAGGGTATGGCCGACCCACGCGGAGCACTGACCCTTTGTTACGTGGAGCTTGCCGATGCCATCGATCACATCCGCGCCTGTGGACGGCGCCAGCCTGCCGTGTTCGTCTGGGAGAATGTGCCCGGTGTGCTCAGCGACAGCGCAAACGCGTTCGGATGCCTGCTTGCCGCCCTGGCTGGCGAAGATACTCCGCTATGCCCGCCACGCCAGCGTTGGTCGCACGCAGGTGAGGTGCTGGGCCCCCGCCGAACAGTCGCGTGGCGAGTGCTCGATGCCCAATATTTCGGCGTGGCCCAACGACGCCAGCGTGTGTTTGTTGTCGCAAGTGCTCGAGCAGGATTCGATCCCGCAGAAGTACTGTTTGAGCGCGAGGGCTTGCGCCGGGATTCTGCGCCGCAGCGCACGCAACAGCAGGACATTGCCTGCACCCTTACGACACGCAATGCTGGCGGTGATCTGGGGTGTCTGCAGCCGGTGATGTCGCCGCTGTGCCTGGCCAATGGTCAGGGCAGCGCCGAACTGTTGCAGGATGGCGCACCGACGCTGACCTGCAATCATGAAGCTCCGATCCTGGTGCAAACCATGGCCGTACGCCGGTTGATGCCAGTGGAGTGCGAAGCCCTTCAGGGGTTTGGACGCGACTACACCCGGATACCTTGGCGCAACAAGCCTGCAGAGTGCTGCCCGGATGCACCTCGCTACAAAGTACTGGGGAACAGCATGGCTGTGCCGTGTATGGTGTGGATCGGGCGGAGACTGCTGCGGGCTCTGGGACAAACGGGTTGAGATGGTCTGCGGATTGAGCGCTGACCAAGGCTCCGTGTGGGGAGAGCCTGATGGTCTGTGTCGCTGACCTCGGTCAGCACCTGCCCAGACGGCCCCGGACTTCAAGACCGTGCCACGTCGATGACGAGGTGTCCTCACTATTAGCAGCCCATCAGGAGCACTCCATGTCCCAGTCCATAGAGACATCTCAATCCCTTTACGACCAACTGGTCCACCTGCAGCACGCGCCTACGGCGTTCTTCATCACCTGGCGCCAGGGCGTGAAGCTGGCCGGCATCTACTACTTCGGCGACGGTACGGCTGAGAGCTTTGACGATGCCAACTGTCTCGACGATTTGACCCCGAACCTTGTGCGGATCCGCAACGCCCTGGATGTACTCAGTTCTGGGGAGCGCACCTTCCTGGCAGCCTTGACCAGTTTCTACAACGCTCACGATGGCGGCAAGCTGCTGAGTGAAGTCGGTTTCGAGGGGTTGGCAGACTTGTGCGAACTTGACCTCAAACGCCGGCAAATAATCGCCACGCTACTGCTCAACTATCAGGGGTGGTAGCCGCCCTTGCTTCATCCAACAGAGCCCCACAGCGGGGCTCTTTCATTGCTGCAAGCTGAGCCGAGCATCCATTGAAAACAGGTCGGCATCAAATTCGGATTCAGCCGCGACGCTGATTGTGCAACCGCTCACGCTGAGTGCCATGTCCGCTGGCGTTGCCAGCAAACATGCCCAGGTAGCCTCGGTCTTCAAGGCTACGGCGCGGTGCTTACCGCACTGACCCTCTTTATCCACCGCTGTTCCAACCACCCTGCGGGAGTCAACCTCCCCAAGCGGGCGGCTGTCTCTGCGCATCAATGTTCGGAGACATCTATGTCCAGTTCTTCCCACGAAACCAACTACTTCGACCTGCACATTACCGGGTTGGGTTACCTCAACCGCATCCGCGAAGTAGCTCCCAAAAAGGGGGATGCTTTTCTTGCGTGCGACATTGCCGCACTCAACGGGCCCTGCGACAACGCCGAGTACCGACGCTTCGACGTTCGTGTGTCGGGTAGCAAGGCTCAGCTCCTCGTTCGCCGCTGTATTAAGTCGGTTGATGCCAAACGCAAAGTCTTGATCGGCTTCCGCCTAGGCGACTTGTATGCCGATACCTTTCTTTATGAAAAGGGGCGAAATGCCGGCAAGCACGGTGTCAGCCTGAAAGCGAGGCTGCTGTTCATCAGCTGGATCAAGGTCGAAGGCGAGACGGTGTACAAAGCCGAGCCATCCAGCACCGCGTCCAGTACAAGTGATCTCGATGGCTACGCACAAGGCGAAGCTGACAGCAGTGCGCTCATCGATGCGCAGGCCGGCTGACCAGGTAACGTGATTGCTTTCTCTGTGAGGCCCATGCTTCACATATTCATCCACCCACCGGGGCTCTCCCCGCTGGGGTGCAGGGCCCCGGTTCATGGAGATTTCCACATGGATTGGAAAACACTCTGCAAGACCACCAAGCCCAAGTTCCCGCTGGGCGTCCTGCTCTTCTCAGCCTCTGTCAATCGTCTGGTCCACGAAGACAAGATCGACCCAGTTCCCCTGCTGCATCGCCACGTTCGGGGTGACTGGGGTGACATGGACGATGAGGACAAACAGCTGAACGACGCTGCATTGGAAGCGAAAAGTCGCTTGTTCTCAGCCTACGAGGTACCGCCACATTATCGCGTCTGGGTCATCACCGAGGCAGATCGGAGCACCACCACGATACTGCTTCCTGAAGATTATTGACTGCTCATCACGGCCTCTTCAGAGGCCGTTTTTATTGAAATGTTCCGCATCTGGATGACAACTCCTGCACTGCAAACTTTCTACGTAGGCTATGAGAATGATAATTTAAAGCATCTTTCTCCTGCCGAGCTGCGCCACTAGTCGCACAATCACCCCTCATCTTTTCCTACAAGGGAATTTGCCTCGACGATAAAAAAACTATGCGACCCCAAATGCATGTCGTAATATTTCAATCCTTGCACAACTCGACAATGCATTGCGACACTGAGGCTCCCCTACAGATGGAGCCACCCATGCCTATTCTCGCTGAATACCGTAAAATTGAGCGACAGCTCGCTAGCAAGCTTACTGAACTAGAAGCACTGATATCGCACCCACAGTTTCAGCGCGAGCCAGGAAATTAATCTACTCACTACTACTTTACAACTTAACCCCAACATGTCCTATATGAACACCATTTACTGAGATGTCAATACAACTCAAGGCTTTTACCTCAGAGACTTTTATATTTAAAGGAATAGTGATGGCCTCCCCGCTCGGATGATCGCCAACATTATGCGCTGCTGCTTCAAGAATCACCCTTGCGAGAGACTGCCCAAACTCTTGCGGCAAGCCTTCAATAAACTTCATGTGATCTTCAATGTACTTTTTAGTCAGCATCTCACTAGCCCTCAACAATATAATTAAGTCGCTTTACCAATAAACCAAATACAAACTAAATCAATGCTATTTTGGTGTTTTTTGACGTCAGTTTTCCTGAGCACATTCAGCAACTTCGGCACTCAGCGCTCATTGCCAGCAACCTCATTTTTTTGGAGCGACCTTTAGAGCAGACAGATAACCTCCACTTGATGTTGGAAAGCGCAGAGAAACGCTTCTTAGATTAATTGCCGGCCACCCGAGAGCAATGACTCAGCATAAACCACTGAGAAATTCACCTTTTGCTCAACAGAACGCCTATTAGCCGGTGACCACCTTGGCACGCACTCCGCAGATTAATTGCGCAACCAAAATCAACTTACCAGGGAAGCTATAATATTAGCAGGCACAACCACTTCGACCATATACGCAACATCCGTTGCTATTGCATGCACAACAATTTAGAGGCTTGACTTCGGCATCCTTGTACACCGGAATCACCGTCATATGTCCTGTACAAATCATTACATTAACTAAAACTATATCTTTACCTTCGCCCATTCGAGGCCGATGGCCAATATCACTAAGATCAATCTCAAGCGCCCCCTCTTCATTTATCAATATCGAGGGATTGATCACCCCAGCATACCCTCCTTGAAAAGTCCCACCCAATAGCGAGACCTCTTGGACATCTTTACAAACACTCAAATGAACTTTTAGCTCGCTCACGATAAGATCTCCACCATATATTTCACGAAATAATGCACGACCAGAATCCGCATTATAAATTCAAAATACACCTTAAAAAATCAACCCGAGCGCTAAATGCCAGCGCACCAATACCTTAAATAAAAACATCATCGGAGCCATTTAATATTAAACGCTCGTTGCCTCCAGGCCTAGCTTCACGACAGAAACTTCGTGCTTCAGCTATCTTCCTGCCATTCGAACTCAATTAGAAAATTTGGACAGGCATTGTTCGGGACGCACCCATACCGGAGTGTTATTTCAGCACTTCTCCCAGCGCCGCTAACTTTGAAATTAACCTCCTTGACCGTACAAACCTGCAGGGGAAAAGTAACACCGACGTAATCTTCTTGGAGTACCCTATATGAAAAAGATGATGGAACAATCATAGCATTTTCTTGAGCCCATATTTCATAGGTGTGAGCCACGTACCCCTGAGCTCTTACGTGCATTACTGGCATTTATATTTCCTCCTCGCAGCCAACCAGATAAAAATTAACCACGTGCTAAATGACTATTTAATATCACTCAGTTGATGCAGGCTCACTAACCAGGAATAGAAATTTTCTGCTCACAGCAAAGCTCACCCCAAGCAGCGCTAACAAGAACTCGTGCAAATTGCAAAGTTTCTTGAGACGCAACTACCATTACTCTGACAATAGCGATCTTGATAATCCAACAAAACTATCGGCCCGATACCAAAATATGAAAACACCATTTGTATTTCAGTCAAAGTCAACTCCCTCATTAAGGATGAGTAGACAGCATGACCAAGCCCACCACCTTTAAACTCAATGCTATTTAAAAACTCGTAAAAATTTTCATCGGAAATTTTCGACAGTGATGTTTCATTCGAAGCTCGCAAAGCTGTTAGATCATCATTACTCCGGACAAACCAGTCGGCCTCGCTAGACAGCAATGCTAAATACTCTTCTTTTGTGTTTGCCAATAGTGATTTGTTGAAATTTTTAAAATTCATTTTTCGACCTCCTACAAGATTTAAAAATC
Organism: Pseudomonas sp. NPDC089422; assembly: GCF_044749405.1. Classification (NCBI taxonomy): domain Bacteria; kingdom Pseudomonadati; phylum Pseudomonadota; class Gammaproteobacteria; order Pseudomonadales; family Pseudomonadaceae; genus Pseudomonas; species Pseudomonas sp. NPDC089422. The sequence continues at coordinate 84,308 of NZ_JBIVHW010000007.1, read as the reverse complement.
TACTTTAAGGATGACCTTCGCACTCCTGGGAGTCACAAAACGAATTAGGACGGGAAAAACACACTCCACCAACACAACTCGAATTCTCGTAAAGATCAAATACATCACTTGGAACACCGAGACTTGAAAACACTTTTTTTACACCGTCCCTACCTATTGTCGAAATCAAACTGTCGTAAGCAGCATGTACGAGTCTGCCGTCTTTAAATATCAACCCCGCACAAAATCTTTCAACATCTTCTTTCGGGCAAGCACCAACAAGGTCTTTTATTACGCGCCTAACATCAGAGCCGTCCATAAATTGCACCAAATTAATATGCCAGTCTTTTATCTAGCAAAATCAAAACACAGTCATCGCGACATTCATCACCCACAACACTCAACTCCAGGACACTTCCACCAACATATCTTAAGCCATATACCAAATGTAATTTAACAACTTTCAGTAGAGCTGAGATTTTTAAAATTGCAAAACCATTGGTCGGATCTATGGCATGTAATGACATCAAAACAAAGCTTATCAAAACGCAATAATTAGACGGCTTCATTATAGCTATTCACTATAAATGCAATCACGCTAAAGCGTTCAGGGTGTCGAAAACTCAAATCTAATTATCGGAATAGGCAAAACCTGAAAAACTCTCGAAACCTAATTAGATTTCAATTTCATAGCATCTTCCTTAAGGCACACACAATAATGCTTCTGTACGAAAAGACTTGTCGCAAACGCGGCACGAAGGAAGCCAGTGAGACTATGGCGGCATAGCTTTTAGCAAGCTTGTCGAAACGTGTACTGTTCGAGGCCCTTGCCAAGGGCGGTCGCGCCTGAGAAACCGCCTCATGCTCGATGGCCTGCTCTGAATGCGTTGCTGGGCTGCTACGTGGCGAGATATGCCGGAACGTTTTGGCCAATGCCCGTTATGTCAGCGGTTTGCCCGTAATTTCCCACGGAAACATCGGTCTGACCGAAGACTACCGCAGAGGTTATTTCAGGGCGAACGAACACGGCCCTACTGACCTTGTTCATAATAAACTGCGCTACTTGCAGTACACCGTCCAGAGCTCATCGACCCGTGTCGTGAAGCTTTGGCTCATCATCTCTCTGCGCATGCCCCAGCTTGGATCAATCGGCACGCTGGCCAACCGCATCGTCCCCCTTCCCCACCTTCCGTTAACAGCATCGAGCACACCCATCAGCTTATCGCTTGCTACCGGCTGAGCAGCCGCGAACAGGTCATCCGTGATTTCGTTAGGTTGGCTCAGGTCGAGCAGGAGCACCTCCGCCTTGCTGTAGCGGAAGCCCTCTCTGAACACCCTTTCCACGCCCTCCTGCGCGGCCTTTGTCAGCATTCGTGTGTCATCAGTCGGGTATGGCAGTTCGACCAGAACGCCGTTGGCGTACTTGGCCTCATCCGGATTGAACATCCCTGTACGGATACTCACACGTAGCCGCTTGCAAAGAGACTTCTGGGCGCGGAGCTTCTCGGCGGCCCTGGATGTGTAGGTGGCAACTGCCTCTTTGATAGGCGCCAGCTCCGTCAGCCGTGTACCGAACATGCGGCTGCAGCAGATTTCTTTCTTTGGCGGGTCAGGCTCGTCCAGTTCAAGGCATGTGGTGCCGGCCAGCTCTCTGGCTGTCTTTTCCACCACCACGCTGAACTGCTTTCGCAGCGACCACGCGTCGGCATGAGCAAGCTCCCAGGCGGTGCGGATATCCATAGCCGCCAGATGGGCGGAAAGGCGCCGGCCAATGCCCCAGACGTCTCCCGCATCGCACTTCTTGAGCACCCAGTTGCGCTTTACCTCATCGCGCAGATCAACAACCCCACCGGTGTGGTTCTGCCATTTCTTCGCAGCATGGTTGGCCAGCTTCGCCAGGGTCTTTGTCGAGGCAATGCCAACGCCGACAGGGATACCCGTTCGCCGATAGACCTCGGCCCGGATTATCCGGCCCAAGCGCTCGAGGTCGCCGGGCATGCCCGTGAGCTCAGCAAAGGCCTCGTCAATGCTGTACACCTCCGCCGCCGGCACCATCGACTCGATGACAGTCATGACCCTTTCACTCATGTCGCCGTAGAGTTCGTAGTTCGACGAGCAAGCCACGATGCCATGCTTGCGAAGCTTGTCCTTGATCTGGAAGTACGGCTCGCCCATTTTGATCCAGGGCTTGGCATCCGCCGAACGCGCGATCACGCAGCCATCGTTGTTGCTCAGCACGACGACCGGTTTGCTCCGAAGATCCAGACGGAAAACCCGCTCGCAACTGGCGTAGAAGCTGTTGCAATCGATCAGGGCAAAAACGCGCTCAGGCTTTGTCATGACTGCGCACGCTGTAGGTCACCACGCCCCAAACCTGCAGTTCCTCCCCTTCGAGAAGGTACCGGGACGGGTAACGCGGATTTTCCGATTTGAGCACCACCTGGCTACCGTCTCGGGCCAGGCGCTTGCAAAGCGGTTCGCAGTTCACAGCAGCGATGACGATATGGCCAGGCTCAGCCTCAATGGAGCGGTCTACGATCACCAGATCACCTGGATAAATACCGGCGCCGATCATGCTGTCCCCTTCGACGCGCACCAGGTAAATGTGTGGCGCTCGAACGTCGAGCAACTCGTCGAGGGAAATGCGCTTTTCCACGTGATCGGCTGCAGGCGAAGGAAATCCTGCAGGAACATGGAAGGAAAACAGCGGAAGCTTTGCTCCGCTGGGCTCAAGGGGGCCGAGGATGGTGACCATGACGAAAACGCCTATACTGTATATTCGTACAGTTAAGCGTTTTGTAAGTGCCTGGTCAATCCACTCGAGAATTAACGTGATGACCGGCGATGAGTGAAACAGCGCGCGGTGCGGCTGCAAGATAGCGATCGACATCTGCGGAACGACCTTCCCTCCCATGCAGTCTGGCCAGCTCCGGGCTACCGGTGACTCCAACCGCAGGTTACTCAGCGATCGTCTTGTTCTCTCAGCTTCAATGCCTTAAGACCCTGCCAGAGCCCAATCTTCAGGGTTCGCGCCATGTCCGGTTTCATTGCTGAATCCCCCCAGAAAGCTTGCAAATACTGACACCCGTTTTTCACGGGAGTTGTGCCATGCGACTTTCAGTTACCTACTTCCTTCTCGCATTCGCCCTTGGTGGATGCTCATCACCGCCAGGCCCGTCTGCACCGCAGTCGGTTGCAGTAAAGGTAGCTCCAACTGCCCCGCAACCCGTCTGGGTAGCCCGGCAGTCACGTTACACCCTGGTCGAACTCTCGCCGGAGCTGGCACAGCAAGATCTGCTGTTGCAGGTCATAGATCTTCGGCTGCCCAACGGCTCATCGACCACCGTAGGAGATGCGCTGCGCTATGTGCTGCGGCACTCGGGCTATCAGCTCTGTGCAGGCAGTTCGGATGCACAGGGGCTCTTTGCTTTGCCGTTACCGGCTGCGCATTTGCAGTTAGGCCCGATGGTGCTGCGTAGTGCATTGCTTACACTGGCGGGTCCCGGCTGGACGCTGCAGGTAGACGACCTCTCTCGGCATCTGTGCTTCATCAAAGACAGTGCGCCAGAACAGGAGCCCCACCATGAAGCCCCTTGATCTGATCCGGGCGCGCCCTGCATGGCTGATACCTACGCTGGCGGGGTTGTTGGTTGTCGGTGTGTTGGTTTATCAACAGCGATCACTGGAGCAACTGGCCGAGTCAATACAACAGTGCTCTACCGCCACCCAGGCGGAGTTCCTGGACGAACGTCTTTCAGCGCTCGAGCATTTCAAGAGCGAAGAGCAAAAGTGGCCGCAGACCGTTACGCCGGAACAGCTTTCCGAACTGCGCAACGCGTTGGAGCAGCGACTGGCGACACAAGAAGCCCAGATCACAGAGCGGGCGTCTACTAACGAGCTACAGGCTGTGCGAGACGCTGTAGCCACGCTGGGCGATTCGATTCAAAAACTCGAAATCGAGAAGCCGCCGAAACAGCCTGCCAAACACCCATCCTTCAAATCATTGGCCACGGCCCCACCTTTCAAGCTGCTGGGAATCGAAGTACGAGGTGGCCATCGTTTTGTCGCCGTCAGCCCTCTCGGCAATGCAGCGCTTGAGCACATCCAGCTGCTACGCGTCGGTGACCAATACCAGGGCTGGCAGCTTGAGTCACTTGAGCCCCAGGCGGCTGTCTTTCAGGTCAACGCTCAAACCCGCCGTTTGGACGTGAGGCAGAGATGATCATGAAAATCGCTCTACTGTCCCTCGCACTGGCGCTACCTTCTTGGGGGTCGGCGGCCCCCACCCAAGAAACACGTAGTACGAAACAGGCCTCGTCTGTTGTGCCACTTACGGGTGAGCGAGCCGCCCGCGATTGGGGCCTGAATCCCGAAGAGTGGAGCCGCTATCAACAACTGATGCAGGGGCCGCTGGGCACCTACTCGCCGACCCTCGACCCGCTGAGCGCGCTGGGTATCGAAGCGCAGTCGGACAGCGAACGACAACGCTATGCCGCGCTGCAGGTGCAGGCCGAGGCGCGTCGCGTGGAAAAGCTGCTGGCATATCAGCGGGCCTATGATGCAGCGTGGAAGAAGCAGTTTCCCAACATACTGCCGGTCAGGCTTATCGGTACCTCATCGCCGTTCCCCAAGGTCTCCTTGCCTGCTGGTGGTGGTCGACTGGCGCTCTTCGTGAAAGCAGCGTGCGCACGCTGCACCGCCCAGGCTCAACGCCTGCAAGCTGAAGGCACGTCATTCGATCTTTACCTGGTGGGCAGCCGCCAGGATGACGCCCTCCTCCGCCAATGGGCTCGTACCGCCAACATCTCTGCTGACAGGGTCCGCGATCGCAGCATCACTCTCAACCATGACGGTGGCCGTTGGCTGTCTCTGGGGCTCTCCGGCGATCTGCCAGCCCTGGTTCGTGAGGCGGATGGGCAATGGCAGCGTCAGTGAACGTGGGACATGGATTGAGCGTGCTGCTTGCCTTGGTGCCCATGGCGCTCTGGGCCCAGATCCCCGAAGCCTACCAGCGAGTGGCACGACACAGTGGCGTGCCAGCAAACGTGCTCTTCGCCGTGGCTCTGCAGGAAAGCGGCATTTCACTGCGAAAGCGGCGTCTGCCATGGCCCTGGACCTTGAACATCGCCGGTAGGGGCCGCTACTACGCTTCCAGCGGTGAAGCCTGCCGAGCACTGCTAAAGGCCCAACTGCACACCCGAACCGAGCGCATTGATGTGGGGCTGATGCAGCTCAACTTGGGGTACCAGCAGCGTCACTATCAGCAGCCCTGCGAGCTGCTGGATCCTGCACGCAACCTGACCGTGGCTGCCACGATCCTGCGTCAGCACCGACGTATTGGCGAAAGCTGGATACCAGCCATTGGACGTTATCACCGACCTGCAGGAGGCGCCGCTGCTGTCCGGTACCGCCGTAGCGTGGCTAAGCATCTTGATCAGCTCGCTGTCGAGAGATTATCGCCGTGAAGCACCTGCTGCTGCTTGCCTTTATGCTGCCTATCTCTGCGTCTGCCGAGGATCCCCAATTGCGCAGAAAGAGCTACGGCGAAGCCGACATGCTACCGGTTCAATCGGTTTCTCTCTCCCCGGGTCACGTTACCTCTCGTAGGCAGGCCATGTCAGGTATGCCGGCATTGTTTCTGATCGGGGATGACCCCCTATCGCATGCCTGGCTGAAGCGGCGTTTGCCTGCACTGCAACAGCTCAAGGCAGTAGGCTTGATCGTGCAGGTCAAAACTGCTGACGATCTGCAGCACCTCCGCGGGTTGGCACCGGGACTGAAGCTTTACCCTGTCTCCGCTGATGATTTTGCCCAACGGCTGAAGCTGTCGCACTACCCCGTCCTGATCACGGCAACCGCCATCGAGCAGTAGCATGAGCCAGGCCCATGCTATCGAAGTGTTGTTGCGGCCTGCAGTTGAACTCTACAGCGCCACCGTGTGTTTTGTGGCGGCTTATCTGTGTCTGTTCGCGCCTTGGTCGCTGGCGCTGAACGATGCCTTGGGGCTCGCCGCCGCCTTCGCTTTTGTCACGTTTGGCGCGCTACGCCTCCGCCAGGCATGGGCCATCTTGCGTTACCAACGCAACCTACGCCGGCTGCCGCGCTATACCCTGACCAGCCGCCAGGTACCGGTCAGCCAGCAACGGCTGTTCCTGGGCCGGGGCTTTCGCTGGGACCAACGACACACTCACCGACTGCTGCAAACCTACCGCCCCGAGTTTCGCCGTTATGTCGAGATGCCCGCCTGGGTGCAGGCCGTGCGCCAGATGGAAGTCCGTCTGGAGTTTGCGCCCTATCCACTGCGTAGCCTGCCCAGACTTACCCGTTGGGATCACCCTCTCAACCCGGTCCGGCCATTGCCAGCCGTGGGCGGCCTTCCCCGCCTGCATGGTGTCGAGCCCAACGAGGTGGATGCCACCTTGCCGCTCGCGGAGCGCGTCGGGCACACCCTGGTCCTGGGTACGACTCGAGTCGGCAAGACGCGGTTGGCCGAATTGCTGATCACCCAGGACATCCGCCGAAAGATCGCCGGCCAACACGAGGTGGTGATCGTCTTCGATCCCAAGGGCGATGCCGACCTGCTCAAGCGTATGTACCTGGAAGCCAAGCGTGCTGGCCGCGAGGGCGAATTCTATATGTTCCACCTGGGGCAGCCCGATACCTCCGCACGTTACAACGCCATCGGCCGCTTTGGCCGCATCACCGAAGTAGCCTCGCGCATTGCCGGTCAGCTCTCCGGCGAAGGCAATTCTGCGGCCTTCCGAGAGTTCGCCTGGCGCTTCGTCAACATCATTGCCCGAGCCCTGGTCGAATTGGGCCGACGCCCGGACTACCTGTTGATCCAGCGTCACGTGGTCAACATCGATCCACTGTTCGTCGAGTATGCCGCGCACTTCTTCGCCAAACACGACCCCAAGGCCTGGGAGACCATCGTGCAGATCGAGGCCAAGCTCAACGAGAAGAACACGCCACGTCATATGGCCGGCCGGGACAAGCGCGTGGTGGCGATCGAGCTTTACCTGAACCGTACCAAGCTCTATGACCCGGTGCTCGAAGGCCTGCGTTCAGCCGTTCGCTACGATCGCACCTACTTCGACAAGATCGTAGCGTCGCTGCTGCCGCTGCTGGAAAAGCTCACCACCGGCAAGATCGCCCAGTTGCTCGCCCCCGACTACAACGACCTGAACGACCCACGGCCGATCTTCGACTGGATGCAGATCATCCGCAAACGGGCGATCGTATACGTCGGTCTGGATGCCTTGTCCGACCCTGAGGTGGCTGCCGCCGTGGGCAACTCCATGTTCGCCGATCTCGTGTCAGTCGCCGGCCACATTTACAAGTTCGGTGTCGATGATGGACTGCCTGGCAGCGAGACCGGCGCCAAGCTACCGATCAACGTCCACGCTGACGAGTTCAACGAGCTGATGGGCGATGAGTTCATTCCGCTGATCAACAAGGGCGGCGGGGCCGGCATGCAAGTCACCGCCTATACCCAGACCCTTAGCGACATCGAAGCCCGCCTGGGTAACCGGGCAAAAGCCGGACAGGTGATCGGTAACTTCAACAACCTGATCATGTTGCGAGTACGTGAGACAGCTACGGCTGAGCTACTGACCAAGCAGCTGCCGACGGTCGACGTATACAGCACCTCGGTGGTCAGCGGGGCTACCGACAGCTCCGATCCCCGAGGCGCCACTGCATTCACGTCCAACACCCAGGACCGCATCAACACCCACAGCGTGCCGATGATAGAACCGGCGCACATCGTGGCACTGCCGAAGGGCCAGGCCTTTGCCCTGATCGAGGGCGGGCAGTTGTGGAAAATCCGCATGCCACTCCCTGCGCCGGATCCTGACGAGGTGATACCGGCGGACCTTCAGGTGCTTACCCGCTATATGCAGCAGGAATCCGGAGATGAGTTGTGGACGCAAGCTGCGCAAGAACCAGGCCCAGATCTACCGACTGATCTAAAGGAGGAAGGCTCGCCATGAAAGACCCCGCTGCCACGGCACAACGTCAACAGGCGCAGCAGCAGAGCAAACTGATCAGCCTGATCACCTTGCCCTTTCGCTTTATCGGCGTGCTGGGTGGCTCGCTGTTTCTGTGCATCCTAATCGAATGCGTGGGTATGCATCTGTTCTGGCCTGAACAGGGGTGGCGGCACGCACAGGGCATGCTGGCTTACGAACTGGACCAGTTACCCAAAAACTTCACACGCAGTGTTTTGGTGCAAGAGCCGGGACGGACGGCGCAGCAGATCGTGGGGTTCGCCTACGAGGGATTGTTCGTGAAGTCTGGGCTGATTGAGTGGGTTGAAGATGCGGCCAGCCAAACACGCGGGGAACGCCTGCCGGCCAAGCCGGACTTTGGTTACTACCTGAAGCAGGCGTATGACTTTCTGGAAAGCTACCTGCTAGCCAGTGCGTATACCGTGCTGGTATTTCTGGTGCGACTATTGGTGCTGTGCCTGAGCCTGCCGCTGTTCGCCATGGCCGCCTTCATCGGATTGGTGGACGGACTGGTACGCCGGGATATCCGACGTTTCGAGGCAGGTTGCGAATCAGGGTTTGTCTATCACCGCGCCAAAGCCTGCCTCATGCCCTTGGCTGTTTTGCCATGGGCCGCCTACCTGACACTACCGGTCAGCGTTACACCTGTACTCATCTTGCTACCGGCAGCAGTCCTGCTGACAGTACTGGTAGACATCTCGGCATCGAGTTTCAAAAAACATCTCTAAACTACCACCCCAGCAGCTGCATCTGAGCACACTTGAATGTTGGCATCTCATCGAGTCATCAGCCACCCGCACAAATGCTGAAAATAGCTCCTGGCCTACAGTGAATACCAGCTAATTCAGCCTCCCCCTTCGATCAGGTGAATGGCAAATCAGATCTGATTTGCAGAGGTTTTTGTAATGTCAGTTCTGGACCTTCATGATCGAACTCACTAGTATGTGTTCAGGTCTAGGCTAGCTTATGATCACTCAGCCTTTCCTTGCTCCGGCAGCTCTAGGAGTCTAGCCAGAGCTCCTCGTCAAAAGGTGAAGACCCTACTGATGCTGCGTTCTCTGTGTTGATGCTGGGCACATCGCGCCCGCTAACGTAGTGACGCCAGCAACGATTAAGCCGGCTTGAAGCGGAAACGAACAGGGATTTTTATGATTAATGGAGAATTTTGACTTGTCACAAAGCACTTACTACATCTTCGCGATTGCCTTTTCATTATTGACCACCCTGATTGCTTATTCTGCTTTCCGCATGGGCAAGAGATCGGCTAAAAACTCTGGTCGATCTGCCACGCAGGCTGAAAGAGCGAATGCCAACAAATACAAAGTCTTACTCCACTCCAAATTCGAACTTAAGGAATACTCTGACATTGACCAGGCCTATAGGAGCACGGTAACTATTCAAAATTCCGGGGAGGTAACCATCACTGTTAAAGTGCACTACGAGGGAACGGTAGAATTCTTAGAGAGCGACAACTCGTACAAAGTTGACACAATCAAACATACAGCCGTAATCAAACCCGGAGAATCTGCACCCATCAATATCGACATAATCACAGGCGGGATAGGGGGGCGTGCAAAACTACAGATACATTGCCTAGCGACAAATACTCAAGGCAATTCCTTACTCATACTAGGCAGCATCAACGAAATTCTTCGCGCGCCTAAAGCTTGCTGAAACCATAGCTATCGATCTCAAACTTAACCAGACTTTTCAGCTGCCTGCTCATACACAAACCAGCTCAATAAACCACTTCGATTAGTTGACTAGCCAGGCCAACATCACACCATTGATGTAGGTTTTGGTGAATGGACAAACTGCTGATCTTCGAGACCGACGACTACAATAGACGTTCACGTTAATAGTGAACTTCGCATGCACTTGACAGATTTTTACGACCGCAAGCATGTCACTGCGTACAAGACTCGGTGCTGAAACCATCGTAGAAGACCACCTTGAACAGAGCACCTTAGGCCCAATCTTTAAATTAGGTCAGCACTACTAGCGCATTGATTACTGAAGTCCTGTCCCGGTAGGTACATGCTCGCGCAACTCCCAAAAACTGGATGGCGCGAGCATGTTCAAGTATCTGATTAGAGTGACGGGCGCTTTAGGGCTCGGTCTGACGTTGACCCAGCAAGCTAGGGCGATTTCCATCGAGCACGACATGGAGCGCGCCCAGCTGGCAACCGTACTCCGCCAGCTCGACGCAATAGAGCGGCACGCCGAAAGCAGCGCTGCCCTCTCCCATCAGATTGCCGCCCGTTACCACTTCGACTACCTGCGCCTGCGCGAGGACATCCAGCGTATCCGCACCGGCGTGCAGGACTACCTGACGCCCCAGCGCGCCCAACCCCGCGACCCTGCGGCCATGCTCGGCGAGTATATCGGCGAGGTCGACACGCCATGACCGCCGCCCAGCAATCCGCGTTCCAAGCCCACAGCGGCATCACCCCTTCGCAAATGTCCGTCCTGGTCCTCTCACTGGTCTTTGCCGTAATGCTGCTCTGGGGTGCCTGGGCCATTCGTACCGCCTACACCGGCTGGGCAGAGCAGCGCCTTAGCAACCGCCAGTTCGTCGGTGTCGTGATCCGCTTCGTCGCGCTGTACCTGGTGCTGACGTACTTTTTTCTGTCCTGATGGAGTCGCTGTGATGAACCGTTGCCTTCCTCTGATCCGCCGCACTGTGATCGTCAGTGCCCTTTTCAGTCCGACCGTGGTTGTTGCCGAAGGTCGACTGCCAACCTTGGAAGATCCCTCGCGAGGTGCCGGCAACGGAATTGTCCAGACCATCCAGAACTATGGCTACGACATGGTGCTGCTGATCGCCCTACTGGTGGTCGCTGGGATGTTCATTGGCGTCTGCTACCACGCCTACACCCGCTACTCGGAAATCCACACCGGGCGTGCCACCTGGGGCCAATTCGGCTTGACGATCGCTGTCGGCGCCATGCTGCTGGTGGTGGGCATCTGGCTGCTGACCAAGGCCACCACCATTCTGTGAGGCGCCGTCATGCCCACTTCGACAATCAGCCCGGCCGACGGCACCGTGACCTTTCTGCCGCATCGACTCAACCGTCAACCGGCGATAGTACGCGGGCTAACGGCGGATGAACTGTGGATTTGCGCCGGCCTGTCGGGCCTTGCGGGCTTTCTACTTGGCTTACTGCTGGCCTGGTTAGCACACAGCATTGCCCTACTCCCAACCTGCATTGTCGCAGGTGTGGCGGTGGGAGTTTTCACCGGTGGCGGGCTGATGCGTCGACTGAAGCGGGGACGTCCGGAAACCTGGCTGCACCGCCGCTTGCACAACTGGGGATCTCAGCACTACCCGGGGCTGGCTCAGCGCCTGGGCTTTCCGAACCTGGTCCAGCGGTCCGGGTTCTGGGCAACTCGCAGAGGTGCGCGATGAGCCGCTTCAAGAACGAGGTGTTGTACTTGCAGGCGCACGTCCGGACCTTGCGAGTAGGTACCGGGGGACTATTCCTGCTTGCCCTTGTGTTGGGCGCTGGCTGGTGGACCGCTCCGCGCGACCTCACCCTGCACATCCCGCCTGATTTGCGCTCAGGCAGCACCCGTAAGTGGTGGGATATACCTCCCGAGTCGGTATATGCCTTCAGCTTCTACATCTTCCAGCAACTCAACCGTTGGCCCACTGATGGCGAGCAGGACTATGCCCGCAACGTGCGGGCGTTGTCGTCCTACCTGACACCCTCCTGCAAGGCATTCCTGCAGCAGGATTACGACTACCGGCGCAGCACTGGTGAATTAAGAGAACGTGTACGTGGTGTCTACGAGATTCCGGGGCGTGGCTATGGCGATGACCCCACCAGTCGCGTGAAAGCGATCGGCCGGGACGACTGGCGCATAACCCTTGACCTCAGCGCGGACGAATACTTCGGCGCCGAGCAAGTCAAGCGAGCCCTAGTGCGGTACTCGCTGAAGGTCGTGCGCCTGGATATCGACCCAGAGCGCAATCCCTTTGGCCTGGCCTTGGACTGTTACAGCCAGGCGCCGCAGCGCATCACAACGCCGACAGCGACCACTCCTGCTGCCCCTGCCCTTGGAGAGTCCGAATGAAACGTGTCTTGAGGCTTGGCCTCATTGGCATGGTGCTTGGCTGGAACGCCGGTAACCATGCCACCGAAATCATGCACTGGGAACGGCTACCGCTGAGCGTGCCACTGGTGATCGGCCAAGAGCGCATCATTTTTGTGGATCGAAATGTACGAATCGGTCTGCCCTCTTCGCTGGAAGGCTCCCTGCGGGCCCAAAGCACAGGTGGTGGCGTGTACCTGCAAGCCTTGGGCGAATTTACATCCAGTCGGATGCAGTTGCAGGATATCGAGACGGGTGAGCTTGTTCTGTTGGACGTTTCGGCCACGCCATCAGAAAACGGCCAAGGCGTGCTGGAGCCCATTAAAATCATCAGCGCTCCCACTGGCTCAGCTGAGCAGAGCATACCTAGCTCGGCTCAAACGCCGGCAACACCTGTACCAGTTGTTCTAACTCGTTACGCCGCCCAAAACTTGTACGCCCCACTGAGAACGGTCGAGGCTCTGCCGGGCGTACGCCGGGCCAAGCTGCCAGCGGACCTGCTATTGCACTCACTCCTGCCAAACCAGCTGATCGACGCCCGACCCTTGGCAGCCTGGCGATTGGGGCAGTACTGGATCACCGCTATCCAGCTACGCAATCAGTCTTCAGCCTGGATAGAACTCGACCCGCGGGAACTACAAGGAGACTTAGCGGCGGCCACCTTCCAGCACGCCAACCTGGGCCCGCGTGGCCAGTCTACTGATGCTACGGTGCTGTACCTGGTCACTCAGGGCCGCGAGCTGAGCAAGGCACTCCTACCCAGCATCAGTCCCATCGATGCCGCCCTCAATCTGCCAACGCCGAGCGACACTGAGGAGAGGCCCGATGAAGAGTAATGGCCTGCTCAAATGGCTGATGCTGCCATTGGTACTGGTGGTTGGTTTTGTCTTCCTCAAGATGTTGAGCCCCAATCGCACCGCCCCTGAGCTAGAAAGTCGCCCCGAAGCGCTGTCCCCTGAAGAGATGAAGGCCTTGGGGATTGAGGGCGACACACCACGCGATACAGTGGCCACCCTGGTGGCCCAGGTCAAGCAGCTGCGTAACGAGCTGCAAACCGCCTTGAACGACAACAAGAACCACAAGGCCGACAACGAGCGCCTGCGCCAGCGCGAGCAAGCGATTGATCAGCGGGTTCAACAGGCATTGGACAGTGAGCGAGTTCGACTGCGAGAAGAACGCAGCACCATCGCCAGTGACCAACAGCAGACGCAAGGCTTGCTCAACGAACTGCAGCGTCGATTGGATTCGATGGGTCAACCGGGTGGAAGCGTTGAACTGCCGATTGGCCTTGGCTTGCGAGACGGTGATGGCGAGGCCTTCAAGCGTGATCCGATACGCTGGATCGAGCCGGATGACCGCAAGCTCGATAAGCATGGAAACGTGAGCGTTACGAGCAGCAATACTGGTGCCGGGCTCAGCCTATCCAAGCTGGAGGTGGCCGCTGACACGCTGACCACCTCGGGCGCCAAGGCCATCGGTGCGTCCAACCACAAGCCGTTCTATACCGTCCCCGCCAACAGCACCTTGATGGGCTCGATTGCAATGACAGCATTGATCGGTCGCGTGCCGGTCGATGGCACGGTCAATGATCCCTACCCATTCAAGGTGGTCATCGGGGCAGAGAACCTCACGGCCAATGGAATCGATCTGCCGGAAGTCACCGGCGCCGTCGTCAGTGGCAGCGCTTCCGGTGACTGGACGCTGTCCTGCGTGCGTGGACAGATCCGCTCAATCACCTTCGTGTTTCAGGACGGCACAATTCGCACCCTGCCGGAGGAAGCGCAAGGCCAGAGTCTCGCCGCCTCCACTGACGGCGGGCTCGGCTGGATCAGCGATCCTTACGGTATCCCCTGCGTGGCCGGTGAGCGCCGCAGCAATGCCCAACAATACCTGGGCACCCAAGCCCTCATTACCGCGGCCGGCGCCGGCGCGGCCTCATTGATCAAGTCCGACAATGGCACCGCCTTCATCAGCAACGGCAACAACACCCTCGGCACGGTCGGCATCTCCGGCAACGAGGCCATGGGCCGCATCCTCAGCAGTGGCGTTCAGGACATGTCGCAGTGGGTGAACAAACTGTACGGCCAGGCTTTCGCGGCGGTGTACGTCGAGCCAGGCGCCAATGTCGCCGTGCATATCGAACAGCCGCTCACTCTCGACTACGACCCCGTTGGCCGCAAGGTCGATCACTCCCTGGAGAACCGTCATGTCACGCCGCTCGACTAACGCCTTGGCATTACTGCTCCTGGCCAGTGTGGCGGGGTGCACAACCAACTCGCAAAAGCTGCTGACCCACGATGGGCGCAGTATGGACCAGATCTGGCGAGTAGAGACCGGAGGCGATCCCTCCCAGCGCCAATTACTCGATGCCCGGCAAGCACTGCGTCGACCACTTGATGAGCCCGAAAGCGGTCGCGCAGCATCCAGCTATAGCCGCACGGCCCAGAACGAGATCTACCGCCAGTTTCACAGGCTGCCCAACCCCGACTTGGTGATGTACGTGTTTCCGCATCTGGCCGGTAGTGACCCGGTGCCGGTGCCGGGCTACAGCACCGTCTTCCCGCTCTACCAACGCGTGCAGTACGCCCTACCGGGCGAGCGTGTCGAGGACTACTGACCATGCGCTGGCCCTGGAAGCGACAGCCCGTTGAGAATGAAACTGACGCGCCAGACACCTGGGATCGCTACCTGGCAAGGTTGGCGAAACACGGTATTCCAGTGCCCGGTAGCTTTCCGCGATGCCCTGCAACTGAAAGTGACGAGCAAGCCCTGTACGAGGCTGCTCCGTCCTTTGTAGACCTGCTGCCGTGGGTCGAATACTTACCTGATTCACAGTGCATGCTGCTGGAAGACGGCCAGTCCGTCGCCGCGTTCTTCGAACTGAAGCCTGTAGGCACCGAAGGCCGAGAACCCGACTGGCTGTTGCAGGCCCGCGATGCCGTCGAGAACGCCCTGCAGGACAGCTTCGATGAGCTGGATCAACACCCTTGGGTGGTCCAGTTCTATGCGCAGGACGACACAGACTGGGACAGATATCTGCACACCTTGCGCAACTACCTGCAGCCTCGTACCGAGGGCTGCAGGTTCAGTGCGTTCTACCTACAGAGCTTCGTCCATCATCTGCATGCCATCGCCAAACCAGGCGGGCTGTTTGATGACACCACTCTCACCCGCCTTCCCTGGCGCGGGCAGAACCGTCGCGTGCGAATGGTGGTGTACCGGCGGGTCAGCGATATTGAGCCTGGACGCCGTCAGCAGTCACCTGAGGAAGCGCTCAACACGGTATGCGAGCGCCTGATCGGCGGGCTCGCCAATGCAGGTGTCGGGGCCAAGCGCATGGAGGGTGCCGATATCCACGCCTGGCTGCTGCGCTGGTTCAATCCTCATCCCGGTCATCTGGGCGCGGAGCTTTCGGACCGAGAACGCTTCTACCGTTTGACCGCCTATCCCGAACCGTCTGCGGATGATGAGCTGGAGCTGGCCAACGGCACAGACTTCGCCCAACGATTATTTTTCAGCCAACCGCATTCGGATGCTGAGTCAGGTACCTGGCACTTCGACGACCGCCCCCATCGTGTCGTCGTACTCGACCGCCTGCGTTCTGCTCCGCACACCGGTCACCTGACCGGTGAGACGAAAAAGGGCGATGCGATCAACAGTCTGTTCGACCAACTGCCCGAAGGCACGGTGATGTGTCTGACCTTGATCGTCACCCCACAGGACACCCTGGAAGCCCATTTAAAGCACCTGAGCCGAAAATCTGTAGGCGATACCCTTGCATCAGAACAGACCCGGGCCGACGTGCACGAAGCTCGTGCGCTGATTGGCAGTGCGCACAAGCTGTATCGCGGCAGCCTCGCGTTCTACCTGCAGGGCGAATCGCTGGAGGATCTGGAGGCCAGAGGCGTGCAGCTCGCCAACGTGCTGCTCAACGCTGGCCTGCAGCCGGTGAGAGAGGAGGACGAAGTGGGGCCACTCAGCAGCTACCTGCGCTGGTTACCCTGCGTATTCGATCCCGCGCTGGACAAGCGTCAGTGGTACAGCCAGCTGATGTTCGCTCAGCACCTCGCCAATCTTTCGCCCGTGTGGGGTCGCAGCCACGGCACTGGCCACCCCGGTATAACCCTCTTCAACCGCGGCGGCGGCCTGGTCACCTTCGATCCGTTGAATCGCCTGGATCGGCAGATGAACGCTCACCTCTTTCTGTTCGGTCCGACTGGCGCGGGCAAGTCGGCGACCCTCAATACTCTGCTCAACCAGGTCACTGCAATCTACCGTCCTCGGCTGTTCATCGTCGAAGCGGGCAATTCTTTCGGCCTGTTCGGTGACTTCGCCAAGCGCCTGGGCCTAAGCGTGCACAAGGTCAAACTGTCCGCCGGATCTGGCATCTCACTGGCGCCCTTCGCCGATGCACGACGACTCGTCGAGACGCCTGGTCAAGTGCAGACCCTTGACGCTGATAGCATGGAAAATACCCTGCCTCCTGATGGGGGTGACGAACAACGCGATGTCCTCGGCGAACTGGAAATTACTGCCCGCCTGATGATCACCGGCGGTGAGGACAAAGAGGAAGCACGACTGACCCGGGCTGACCGTAGCCTGATACGCCAGTGCATTCTGGATGCCGCGCAGCGATGCTCCAGCGAACAACGCCCCGTACTCACACAGGATGTTCGTGACGCATTGCGTGATCGTGGTGGTGACGCGGGCCTTCCCGAAACCCGCCGCAATCGCCTGCAGGAAATGGCCGAGGCCATGGACCTTTTCTGCCAAGGCCTGGATGGCGAGCTGTTCAACCGTCCCGGTACGCCCTGGCCCGAAGCGGACATCACCATCGTCGACCTGGCGACCTTCGCCCGCGAGGGCTACAACGCACAACTGTCGATCGCCTACCTGTCCCTGCTCAACACGGTTAACAACATCGCCGAGCGCGACCAGATGCTCGGCCGGCCGATCATCAACGTCACCGACGAAGGCCACGTCATCACCAAGAACCCGCTACTCGCGCCCTACGTGGTCAAGATCACCAAGATGTGGCGCAAGCTCGGCGCCTGGTTCTGGCTGGCCACCCAGAATCTCGACGACCTGCCCAAGGCCGCCGAGCCCATGCTCAACATGATTGAGTGGTGGATCTGCCTGAGCATGCCCCCTGATGAGGTGGAAAAGATCGCCCGCTTCCGCGAGCTGAGCCCTGCACAGAAAGCCTTGATGCTTTCGGCACGCAAGGAGTCCGGCAAGTACTGCGAGGGCGTGATTCTGTCCAAGTCGATGGAGCTGCTTTTTCGCGCCGTGCCCCCGAGCCTGTATCTGGCGCTGGCAATGACCGAGCCCGAGGAAAAAGCCGCTCGCCACACCCTCATGCAGCAATACGGCACAAGCGAGCTCGACGCGGCGATCCGCATGGCACATGACATCGACCGCTCTCGCGGCATCGAGCCGTTGCAAACGGATCTGCCAGGAGAGGATTCATGCGCAAATGGTTAAATGCGAACAGCGCGAAGTGGGTCATCGGCTGGCTGGCCCTGGCTGGATTGGCTCTCAGCGGGTGGCCACCTTTTCGCTCGGCTGGTGGCAACAGCCAGCCCTGGATTTACGGCAGCCCTGAAGCTCGCTTCACCATAATTCTCTATGCGGACCTTGAATGCCCGCATTGCCAGTCCTACCTGCCCCAGTTACAGCGCTGGATCCTCACCAATGATCACGTCAACCTGGTCTGGCGCCACCTGCCATTGCCCCAGCACGAAACAGCGGCCAGCAGCGAGGCGCGACTGATCGAATGAGTGGGTCAGGTCGAAGGCCAGGAGAGCTTCTGGGGCGCGGTGGTCTGGGTGTATCTGCATACACAGGGAAATGGGCGCGGCCTCGCCCCGGGAACCACCTACCCTGGCACATCCACATCGTTACAACGCTGCCTGGCAGGTGAACGGGTCTCCCAAGTAATCGCCACTCAGAAAGCGGAAGCCAATCAGAACAGATTGAGCGCCACACCGACCTTGCGCCTGATCGACAATCGCACCCAGCGCACCCTCACCCTACAAGGCCCCATCGAAACTGATGCCCTGCTTTCAGCAGTGGACCTGCTGAGCGCGACCGATTTTTCCGAGATGCCAGCTGACGTGATCAGCGACATGCCCAGGTAGCCCACGTTCGTCACGGCTACGACGCCGCAATGTGGTGTTGAACGCACTCGTCCTGCCCGCCCGGGTCAGGTCTTCCTTTCCCAACGGGGTTTCAGCCCCTTGGGGTGGAGCCTCCCTCTCATCCTTGGAGGTTCCATGTCACGGTCCTACCCGAGCAGCGAATGCCTGGTCTCGGCCCTGTCCGTCAACGAGGAGCGCCTGGTGCGCCGAGCCATCAACGTGCTGGAAAAGCGTCTGTTCCAGCGCGGCCCGCATTTGTACAGTCCACCTGTGACCAAGCGCTATCTGCAGTTGCAGCTGGCCAGTCACAAGAACGAGGTGTTCGCCGTTATCTTCCTCGATAATCTCAATCGACTGCTGGCCTTCGAAATCATGTTCGAGGGCACCATCAACGCTGCCGTAGTTCCACCTCGACGAGTCTTGCAGCGCTGCCTGGAGATCAACAGTGCGGCTGTGATCCTGGCTCACAATCACCCATCGGGCGACGTGATGCCCAGTGAGCCCGACAGGTACCTAACAAAGACCTTGAAGCAATTGCTCCATCAAGTCGATGTGACGGTGCTTGACCACATCATCGTTGGCAGTGGCGACGCCTACTCCTTCGCAGAAGCTGGTTTTCTGTAGCTTTGCTCCTGTTGGCACAAAGCACATACCTTGCGCTAACTGTGCCTCTCAAAGTCATAGGCGATCCACAATGTGCAGTTTTACTCCTTGAGGTATCGCTTGATAGCGAAAAGGGCCCCGTGGGGCCCTTGTCTTTGCGGTTAAGCAGTCTTACCGAGCCAGCCAGCTCTCAACCACATCAGCACCGTGTTCGGCTTTCCACTCTTTCAACTGCCTGTGATTGCCACCCTTGGTTTCGATGACTTCACCAGTATGTGGGTTTTTGTACTGTTTAACCTGGCGTGGCTTGCGATTGCCCTTGGTCTCATTGGCGACCGGTGCGCGGGGAGTTGCTGCTTGCGGATCGAGGATGGCGATGACATTACGCAGGCTGTAGCCGTACTCACCCAGCAAATCGCGAAGCTTCTTCTCGAACTCGATTTCGCGCTTCAGGCCATCATCATTTTTGAGAGACTCAAGCTCAGCCAGCTGAGCAGCCAGCTGCTGCTCCAGGGCACGGAATTCTGCGAGACGGGACATGTGATACCTCGTATTTAGGATGCGCAAAGATTAGCTCAAGTAATGGGCAATCAACAAGAATCAAGCGCCAAAGTCAGGCGGGTTTTGATTGATGCTGTAAACAACGCTCACGATTCCAAACAGGGCTCCGGCAAAAACAATGACCATCAGATATTGAGACTGATAGACAGAGTAAATGCCACCTGCAACGCACATCAGCCCAAGTATCGTGGCCAAGATCACGCTGATGATGAGCTTTCCTTGTGGTGCCACCCATGCTGCGACCCATATCAGGACTGAACAACCGATGCAGCTCACGAGAGCTTCCCCGAGCGAGCCGAAAAATGTGAGTTGGCCAGGATCACTGCTCGCCCAAATGTTGTTTATGAAGCGCACGGCAAACACAGCAATTACTGCCGCCAAGACAGCAGCCGGGAGCATAACGATCCAGCGAACTGCCGGTATTCTCAAAAAGTTCATCTCTACGGTCCCTGTGTACGGAGGGCCATGATTATGCCATGCAGCAAATGTCTAGGAATCAGGCTAGCGCAACAGAAAGACGATCTGCATTTTTCGGCCAGGCTGATATCGTTTCTCGCAGTCCACGGCGCTTGAGTTCCTACAGTCCTCATTATCATGCAATGAGGCATCCGCAGAGCGCCATTCTTGTTCAAGGATCTCTTTCCCTTTCACTCAATACGGGAAGAGTTTCGGACTTATTGTTTGAGGTTCTGCGCTTTCTCGCCTGATCCAATCGCCAGCATCCACGCTTGCAGGATTCGATCATGGCCGCGCTTCGACTTCTCGCCCTTCGCCGCAGCCTGCTGGCATGTCTTCTGGGCTTTCCAGCCGCATCCATGGCACTCAACTCCGTCAACATCACCACTTCGACAGCCTCTCCAGACTGCTTGAACTACCGTGTCGTTGGTATCTGCTACTGGCTCTTCTGTACGCCGTTCGGCTGCAAAGTGCGCACCACCACCAAGGTGCGTCACTACATTCCCGATGCCGTAGTCTCCAGCTACACCAACACCGGCGGGAACCCTTGGCGTGATGTGAGCGCATTGAGTCCACGCAATGAAACGGCCCAAAGCGGCGCGAACAACAGTGCGGGCAACAGCCATGAATCCCCTGCCCTGCGCTTCAAAAACGCCGACGTAGTCGGTCACCCTGGTGGCTTGGCCTTCAGCCGATTTGCCGGCCGGTCCGGCTACACCTGTGCCGGCGCTGGTAAGGCCTTCATGCCCTACCTGCTCAGCACGCTCGATACCCTGGCCTGGCGGTACGGCATTCCTGAAGCGGTGTACCCCGAGTCATTGACACCGGGCGTTCGGGAAGTCGGCAGCCGTGCAGCCTCTGACCTGTGGGGCAACGTCTATCCGAGAAGTGGCTTCCTCCAACAGACCGACGACTACAAGGCCGCTGCAGTAATTGCACAACGAGCCGGCGACATCGTGACTCGCCGAGGGCAAGTGCACGTGTATCAGCCGCTATTGGCGAACAAGCGGGACGGATACTGGCCTGCTGGCGAGCTGAAGGAAGCCGATCCCTCAACAGGGAAATGGCAGGAGCTGACCCCATTGCCCTCTTCAACCTGCGCAGTGTTTCCGCATCATGGAAAGCGAGAGCAGGCAAAACAAGGCGACTTTGCCTGGGCACTCTGGAGGCCCTACAGCTGCTGCAAGCGGGCTGGCCAGACCTTTCTGGGTAGCGTCGATACTGAGGGGGGCGAACGATGAACGCCCCCTTACGCACCTTCCTGGTTGCCCTACTTACGGTTGCCAACACCGTCCACTCAGCCGAGATATCAACGACAAAAAACACCTACCAGACCCAAGGCAGCGTGTTGGGTGATGACGTGCTGTACAGCATCGGCGGCGGTAGCGCGGTATCTATGAGTGGAGCAGCGGATATGCGCAGCATCGGGGTGGGGGTTGGCTGGAACAGCAACCTGATCTGCGGAAACATGGACCTGAGCGCCACTCTGCAGAACCAGCTCAACGGCGTGACCAACGGCTTTCGCTCGATCATGAGTTCAGTGATCCAGAACGCCACCAGCGCCGTGGCCTCGCTGCCAGCCATGATCATTCAGCGGGCCGACCCCGCGCTCTACAACCTGCTGAGCAACGGCATCCTCCAGGCCCGCCTGGATTTCGACCGCTCCAAGTCCAGCTGTCAGGCAATGGCCAACCGTATGGCCGACATGGCCGGGGCACAATTGGGCTGGGATCAACTGGCGCAGGGTCAGGCGCTAAGCCAATCGACGGCAGGCCGGAACACCGATGCTGTAGCAGCCATCGAGCAATCGGAAAAAGAACGTGGCAACAGCGGCGTGCCCTGGGTGGGCGGTCAGCAAGCTGGTGGACGGGGTCAGGTGCCCATCAAGCTGATCAGCGATGTCAGCCGTGCCGGCTACAACCTGCTCAATGGCCGCGGGGTCAGCGATCGCTCCAGCATTGGGCGGGACAGTTGTGGCAACCGCCTGAGTTGCCAGACCTGGAACTCACCGCAGGCAGCGGAGGACTTTGCCACCCGCGTTCTCGGCGAGCGCGAACAGAGTACCTGCGATGGTTGCATCAAAACTCAAACCACAGCAGGTGTCGGACTGACACCGCTGATTCAGGAGGAATACGAGCAAAAGCTGAAGGCCTTGCAGGCGTTGGTCAGTGGCGACATAGAGACAACTCCCGAGCAGTTGGCCGAAGCTGGCAGCCAGTCCCTGCCCATTACTCGCGGAGTGATCGAAGCCCTGCGCGATGAACCCGACAGCAATCTGCTGACCCAGCGTCTGGCGTCCGAAGTGGCGCTTGCAAGCGTCCTGGAAAAAGCCCTCCTGCTGCAGCGCACCCTGTTAACCGGGCGCAAGGAACCCAACGTCGCCATCAACGACTTGGCTCAGCAAGCGATCAGCACTGAAAGCGACACCTTGGCTCAGGAAATCAACACCCTCAAGAGCGAGCTGGAGCTGCGTCGAACCCTGGCCGGGAACTCGCCTATGGTGCTAGTCCAGCGCCATACCGCCAGGAGCGGCGGATCTCGCGGCGTCTACGAAGGCGACCCTACCCGCAACCGCCTGGATGAGATCGAGAAGGCACCTCAAACCGGTACCCGACCATGATCTTGCAACGGCTGGTGAAGCGTGTGGCAGTTGTGGTCTGCACGTCGCTGCTAGTGCTTGCAACGGGCACAGCCGTCAGCCTGCTCGGGATCGAGCTATGTGGTGGAGTGATCGAGTGGCGCCGTTGGCTCGCTGACAACACCGGCGCCCTTCGCATTTGGCGGTTTGCCCTGTATGCCGCAATGGCAGCGGTCTGGGTTCATATTCGTCGCACCCACCCACTTCAATCAGTACAACACCAACGCCTGCTGCGTCTCGAGTTCACGGTCGTCGCCCTGCTGATGCTGCTCGAACTGCCACCGTCCGGAGGCACGTCGTGACGCTCTACACCAACGATTACCTGGAGTACTACCTCACCCTGGTCGGCTGGATCGTAGGCAATGGCATTTGGGAGGTCCTGGTTGCCAGTGGGATCGTCGCCCTGCCCTTCGTTGTAATGATTGTGCAGGAATGGCTCAGGGCTCGCAGCGAGGGCGCGGACGAAGGCAACAAGGGACTGCTCTCCACGTTGCGCATCGAAGGGCGCATCTACGTCGCTATAGCCGTGGTGTACTTCGCTTGCATACCGGCGATCCCCATCGACCTCAGCACCTTGGAATACGACACCTCACGCTCAACCCAGTGCCAGGTGCAAGTGGCTACACCGCAACAGACGCGATGGTCCAACAGTTTCACCACGCTCAACAACCAGAGCGCTCAGGTACCCATCTGGTGGTTCCTGGTTCACGCGGCTTCCAAGGCCATCACAGGAGCTGCCGTAGCAGCCATCCCTTGCGGCACGGATTTACGCCAAATGCGCATCGACATCGATGCCACGCGCATCCGCGATCCACTGTTGGCTCAAGAGGTCGCTGATTTCAGTCACGCCTGCTACGGCCCTGCACGGGCTCGGCTATTCATGACACGGCCGAGCCTCAGTGAAGTCGAAATGAGTGACGTGAACTGGATCGGTTCAAAGTTCTTCTTAAGCACCTCGGGCTACTACGACTACTATCACGCCAAGAGCCCAATGAAGGCCTGGCCATATGAGCCGAAGCGCGATGCCGGTCTCGCCCAGATTGGCGGTGCAGGTGGATATCCCACCTGTTTCCAGTGGTGGAACGACGCTGGCAGAGGATTACGTGCTCGCCTGATCGAGCAGGTAGATCCTGGTCTACTGTCGCGCCTTGGAAAATGGGCGGGCTTCCTTAGCCAATCCGAAGCCGATGATGCGATGATCCGCGCCCTTGCCTCTCCCCGTCAGCAAGCGTTGAACCATGGCCCGGTGTACACCGATTACGGGGGCCAGGTTGCCATGACCACCCCCAACATCGCCACGCGCGCAGCAAGTGACCTGGGACTGACGATTGGATCACTCGGCTACTTTCCAGCGATGGATGTTGCTCGCCAAGCATTGCCAATGGTGCTGTCCTTCCTGAAGATGGCACTCGTGATCTGCATCCCGCTGGTCATGCTGTTCGGCACCTACGACTTGAAATCGTTGATGACCGCTACGAGTGTACAGTTCGCGATTTTCTTCGTTGAGTTTTGGTTTCAGTTAGCACGCTGGATCGACAGCACCATCCTCGACGCGCTTTACGGATGGGACTCGCCTCACAGCAACTTCAATCTGCTCATGGGGCTGAACAACTCATTCGGCGACATGCTGCTGAATTTCGTTATGGCAACGATGTTTATGGTTCTTCCCGGCGTGTGGATGGCGGCCCTATCTTGGGTGGGAATACGGGCTGCAGGAGCGATTCAAGGGCTTACAGATGGAACGCGAGCGGCAGGCCAGGCAGGTTCAAAAGGCGTAGATCTTGTTTCCAAAAGGCTTTGAGCAGATAGAGCCTTTATTCATCTTCGTATCGAGGATCAGTAGTGTCGTTGTGTGCAACTGGATCATAGAACATGCTGTCCTTATGGTCCCGCTGCTCACCAATAGCCCACCCATCTTCGGCTCCCCATCTATTAACCGTGGCAATTCGAACCACAATCAGAACGGAGACTGTGAGCAGAGCAAGCCAAAACGATGCATACGATAGTGCACCGAGAACAGCGAGTTTTATTAGCCACAGGAAAATCCTAGTCAACAAAACTGGAGCGCCCTTCGACTGTAGCCATTGATGGGCCTTGGCTTCACGGCCGACGTAGCCACGCCAAGCTCGGCCAGTCCACCGTCCAAGTCGCTCAGTAATACTCATTCGTTTGCGCTGTTTCATGTGCTGACTCCCACCTCTGAAAGGGTTCATCGGCCTCCAACTGCATCCAGACGTTGATCGCCGTGCCACTCTGAGCAAAGCCACTGACGCCTGCTCACGTTCAAACGGTAAACAGCAAATGGAAGGGCTGCACGGGAAATAGGCATAAGGGGAAGGGCCCTACCCATAAAAGGGAAAAGGACTACTTCCATGCACCTCGCGAGGTCCATCATGCTTTCCTGGTTCAAGCGAAAAGCGCCAACTTTTGTTGCGTCTGATCCCCATATCCCGAGCGGCTTCACTGTTCCACAATCTGCAGTCGAACTGTTGAACACGCCACGACGACAGAAACTGCTGGAGAGCATCTGGCAGCGCACCTCACTTTCCCGATCGCAATTCAAAGAGCTGTATCTGATCCCCCTGCATCGCTACGCCGAATTGGTCCAGCTGTTGCCCGCATCCGAAAGCCATCATCACGCTCACCCAGGCGGTATGCTTGACCACGGACTGGAAACTGTTGCCTTTGCCCTCAAACTACGACAGTCCCATCTGCTACCAATTGGCGCACCACCCGAAGCGCAAGCTGCTGAAGCCGAAGCCTGGACTGCCGCAGTCGCCTACTCAGCTCTTTTACACGACCTCGGCAAGATCGCCGTGGATCTCCACGTCGAACTTGCCGACGGGACTACCTGGCACCCGTGGCATGGAGCGCTGACACAGCCCTACCGACTACGCTACCGCACCGACCGCCAATATCGCTTGCATAACGCAGCCTCAGGCCTTCTGTACAACCGCGTGCTCACGCGTGGCTGCCTTGACTGGCTCAGCGCCTTCCCAGAACTATGGTCTTCTATGCTGTACGCGCTCGCAGGCCAGCATGAACAGGCCGGCGTCCTTGGCGAGTTGGTAGCCCGCGCAGATCAGGCCTCGGCCTCGCAGGCGCTTGGCGGGGATCCCAGTAAGGCAATCAAAGCCCCCAAGCAAGCGCTTCAGCGCAAGTTGATCGAGGGCCTACGCCACCTGCTTAAAGAAGAGCTCAAGATCAATCAGTCCGAAGCCTCGGATGCATGGCTAACTGACGATGCCCTCTGGCTGGTCAGCAAGACCGTTTGCGACAAGTTGCGTGCACACCTGCTGAGACATGGCATCGAAGGCATACCGGAACGCAATACCGCCGTGTTCAACGTCCTGCAGGATCATGGCATTGCTCTGGAAAGCGCTGCCGGCAAGGCCATCTGGAAGGCCACCGTCACCAGCGATAGCGGTTGGTCTCAAAGCCTAACCTTCCTGAAGCTTTCGCCACTACTCATCTGGAACAACGATGAGCGTCCCGCGCCCTTTGGAGGGACTGTCACAGTCGATCTCGATACTGAGGAAACGCCATCTTCCAGTGAGCAAGTGCCCCCCACTCAAGCTGAGTTGCAGCCTCCGTGGGCAAATCTCGATGAAGACTTGGTGGAGTTCCAGCCGGTTTTTCTAGACAAGCCACTACCTCAGAAACAAGCAGCTGAAGAAGCTTCCACCGGCGAAGCTTTCTTGCAGTGGCTCGAACATGGAATCCGCTCGCACCTGTTGATCATCAATGACGCAAAAGCCCTAGTACACACCGTAGCCGACACACTCTTCTTAGTGAGCCCAAGCATCTTTCAACGTTACTGTCGTGAGCACCCTAATGTCGCGCGCCTGGCCAAGCAGGAACAGCAGCAGGATTGGGAATGGCTGCAGCGCGAGTTCGAGCGACAGAGAGCCCATCGTAAGCAGCCTAATGGGCTGAATATCTGGACTTGCCAAGTTACCGGCCCTCGCAAAACCAGACGCTTGCATGGCTACCTGCTCAATGATCCCAAGGGTTTGATGGGAGATATCCCGCTGAACAACCCTTACCTTCAGTTGCAGCCTAAGGTAGACCAGCAAACATGATCGCGTAGTTTTGGGGCGTCAATCCAAGAGAGACAACCACAGCCAAGCTGGTTGTGCTGACGCGTAACACGCTATGCTTGGGGCTCACAAAAACCCCGCCAAGTGGCGGGGCAGTGATCATTACGCGTGGTGATCGTCGCTCCAGCAGTCCAGCAGCCAGGCAACCGCCCGAAGCACACTGACCGCCTTTGCCACAACACAAGCGCCGCGCCAAATCTGGCGCAACAGCTCAAGCCAATCCATGCGGATCGTTCCTGTGCAAAGGAACGTTGGCGCAGCCTGCCCTTACCGGCCAGAGCAAGCGGCTACTGAAAGATTGAGTGCTTCAGTACGCCAATGTTCGGGTGGACCCACCTTGTGTTGCCGGCCACGTTTCTCAGGCGTGGATACAAGGGCCCAAGCAGACGCAAGCGCCCGCGTGTCTATTATTACCATGCGCGCTAAGTGCCTCGCGCAACTTTCTTGAAGTACTTTTCACAAGCCGACGAACGGTATCCAACTAAGCGCATATCCCCATCAACGAGTTCCGCACTACCGCAGAAGCCATCAAAGAAGTTTACCGATAGCGGTTAACACCTCACAAAAGCCCCTGAATTCAATGGTTTCGCTTCGAACGTCGAAAAACGTCCATTTCGCGGACACATTCCGGCCGATTCGCAATGATTCCGCATGATTCATCGTAAAGTTGCTTGAATCAGCGTTATTCAAATTTGAATAAGCGTCGGCGGCCGGCCGCGCATATTGCGCGCAATCGGGTGCCACCTTATAGTCCTACCTGAGTGCTTCAGTACGCCGTCGGCCGGGCCTCTCATCCCGCCGGCCAGATAGCCGCCTTTTCAGGGCGGCTTTTTTGTGCCCGGCGTTTACCGCCACTGCCCGGCAGCATACCCGATCTTTCGCCAGAGCAAGCCCAACAGCCTCCTGGCCGAGGGGAAGCTTTTCGACCAGTTTGGCGGCTATCCATCCAACGCCAGAATAACCGCCTTTTCGGCGCGTTGCTGACCGGGATCAGTGCATAAAATGAGATGCGCCACAGGCGTCGATAAAAACGCCCACGCCCACCGCCGAAAATCCCCGGCCGGCCGGGCCGGCACAGTGTCAGCCACGTCGGTGCCGACCCGTTCAATGTTGCGCGATACCGGGGAGAGAATACCACGGTGTCAATCACCAGTCCGCGCAAGGCGTCAGCTCATTGCCAGAAGAACACTTCCGCCCGCCCACCCTGGGTCATGGGTTGCACGTAACTCTACCCGTTACAGGTCCGCCAAAATCATCGTCGGCGCAGACTCGGCCCGCCGGCCGAGGCAAGACGCAGCTAACCGTCCGCAATGTAGCAAGGGCGGACGCCGTCACCATGATTGATTGTGACTATGGTTTTCGCCTACAGCTCGATGCCAGCGCGTGCGGTCGTCGGCGTCGCGGCCGGCCACGGCGTCGCGCACCTGGCGGGTGCTGGCCAGCACGCGCAGGGTGTTGCTGTCGATGGCTTGGCCGATCATTGCCCACCCTCGCGCTGCAACACCACCAGGCGCGCCGTGCTGGCGTCGATCACCAGCCGATACAGACGCTCGATGCGCCCGCTATCCAGCGCCTGCATCACTTCCAGGTCCTCCACCAGGCCTTCGGCGCGGGTCTGGGTGATGAGGCAGTTTACCGCCGTATCAGCGCTGCTGACATCGCCCAGGCGCCGGCGCAGCAGTTCCTGTAAATGGTCGGCAGGATCAGTCCCGGCAGCAGTTCGCCGTTACGGTCACGCGGGCTCATCCCGGCAGCTCACTGTAACGTCGCTCCGCCGACCGGTTGAACAGGCGCTGCAGCACACACTGCACTCATCCAGGGTGATGACCTTGGCCAGGCGCAGGCCATCGGCAAAGTCCATGCCCTGACCCTCGAAGCTCGGCACGGCATCACGGTGCTCGGCCTTGGCCATGCCGGCCAGGTAGATAGCGGCTATGTGCTCGTAGTGATCGAGCAGCATCAACGTGCGCATCTGGTCCAGGTTGGCGGCGAAAATGCCGTGGCCGAGCCAGTGAAGTGCCAATATTCAAAGTCGAGATGTGCCAGGAGGGTGGTGTGCATGGGTGTGGTTCCTTGAGCAGGGGTGGGCAGCAGCGGACGCAACGGACGCGCCGCCAATGCCGATCACGTTATCAGTGCCCCTCTGTCCACCAGCCAGGCCGGCGCTGGCCAGATTGCTTACGCTGCATAAATACCCAAGGGATACCCTTGAGGTATCTTTTGGGGTCTTTATTGATATTCCATTGCTTTATTCAGGCCAAAAAAAACCCCACCAGAAGGCGGGGTCGTGATCTTTAGGATTTGTCGTCGTCATTCCAGCGGTCGAGCAGCCATGCAATTGCCCGGAGCACACCAACCACTTTCGCAACCACACATCCAAAACGCCAGATCAGGCGCATCAGCTCAAACCAATCCATGGGATGGTTCCTGTGCAGATGAACCTTGGCGCAGCCTGCCCTTACCGGCGAAAGCAGGCGGCTACTGAAAGAGTGAGTGCTCCAGTACGCCAATGTTCGGGTGGACCCACCTTGTGTTGCCGGCCACGTTTCTCAGGCGTGGATACAAGGGCCCAAGCAGACGCAAGCGTCCGCGTGTCTATTATTACCATGCGCGCTAAGTGCCTCGCGCAACTTTCTTGAAATACTTTTCACAACCCGACGAACGGTATGCAACTAAGCCCATACCCCCATCAACGACTACCGCGCCACCGAAGAAGTCATCAAAGAAGTTTACCGATAGCGGTTAACACCTCACAAAAGCCCCTGAATTCAAGGGTTTCGCATCGAACGTCGAAAAACGTCCGTTTCGCAGGCACATTCCGGCCGATTCGCAATGATTCCGCATGATTCATCGTAAAGTTCCTCGAATCAGCGTTATTCAAATTTGAATAAGCGTCAGCGGCCGGCCGCGCATATTGCGCGCAAACGGGTGCCACCTTATAGTCTTATCCGAGTGCTTCAGTACGCCGCCGGCCGGGCCTCTCATCCCGCCGGCCAGATAGCCGCCTTCTCAGGGCGGCTTTTTTGTGCCCGGCGTTTACCGCCACTGCCCGTCAGCATACCCGATCTTTCGCCAGAGCAAGCCCGGCGGAATCCTGGTCGGCCTCATTTTTCGGTCGATTTTGCGGTTATCCATCCCACGCCAGGATAACCGCCTTTCCGGTGCGCTGCTGACCGTGACCAGTGCATAAAATGAAATGCACCACAGGCGCCGATAAAACCGCCGAAGCCAACCGCCGAAAATCCCCGGCCGGCCGAGCCGGCACAGTGTCAGCCACGTCGGTGCCGACCCGCTCAATGTTGCGCGATACCGGGTAGAGAATACCACGGTGCCAATCACCACTCCGCGCAAGGTGTCAGCCCACTTCCACAAACACACCGCCGGCCCGCTCACCTGGGAATGGGTTACACGCAACTATACCCGCTGCAGGTCCGCCAAAATCTTCGCCGGCGGAGACTCTGCACGCTGGCCGGGCACGCCCGCCGGTCCGCGCCCACCCGCAACCTGCCGGCCGCAGCTAAAGCTCGATGCGCAGGCCGTCCAGGCCGCAGTCCTCGGCGAACTTGACCAAGGTTTCCAGGCTGGCCCAGGTCTTCACCGCCTCGCGCTTGGAACGCACCGGAATGAGCCACGCCGTGGGGCCGCCGATGCGCACGCCCAGCGTCCACTGGCTGCGGTCGTCCTCATGGCGGCCGGCCACGGCATCGCGCACCTGGCGGGTGCTGGCCAGCACCCGCCAGGTGCTGAGGTCGATGGCCTGGCCGATCATTTGCCTTGCCCTTGCCCTTGCCCTTGCCCTTGCCCTTGCCCTTGCCCCTGCCCCAGCTCCAGAAGGCGCGCCGTGGCCGCGTCGACCACCAACTGATACAGGCGCTCGATGCGCCCGCTGTCCAGCGCCTGGACCAGCTCCAGGGCTTCCACCATGCCCTCAGCGCGGGCCTGGGCGATCAGGCAATTGACCACCGTATCGGCGTTATCGACCTCGGTCAGGCGCTTGCGCAGCACGCCGTGATAGGCCGCCGGCAGGACCAGCCCGGGCAGATATTCATCGTTAGGCATAACGCTTCTCCTTGGGCGCCTGCGAACCAGCGCGGTTACGGTAACGGCGCACCACTACCAATCCTCCCGGGCCTGGGCGGCGGCATCGTGAAACAGCTGTTCAAGGTCGGTCTGCTGGTCGTCATCAATGACGTTGGCCATGTTAAGGCCCAGAGCCAAGCCGATACCCTTGCCTTCGCCATAGTCGATCATATTGAGATCGCCCGAGGCCAGCAGCTGGCTAAGCAAGTGCGCCACCATGGCCTGCACCGTGTCGGGCAAGTCGAGGGCCAGCAGTTGGTGGGTACTCGGGTGATTGGCGCCCAGGGTAATGCCGAGATCGGGGAGGCTCACTTGGTGTTCCTTGTGCTGAGGGTAAGGTGCGCGAAAAACACTCTAGCGCTTTTGGTTGCCCAGTTTGCTGGTTTTGGGTGACGGCCGGGCAAAAAGAAACCCCCGGTCCTGGCGGACTGGGGGTGTCGATTGAACATAGCACCACTTACGCGCAGGGCGCCGGTACCGCCGTCACGCCTTGGCGGCAGCCTCTTCCTCGGCGGTCGTGCTGCACCAGTCACAGGTATCGCCATAGCTCGGGTCATAGCTTTTCTGGGTCACGATCTGGCGATTCTCGCCGGCCTGGCTGTCCTCGGCCACGCAGTCGTCGCACAGCGGTACGGTCGGGTATTGCTCGGCGGCGCTGTCGGCCTGCATGTCACCGTATACGGTACAGGTTTTCATCGGTGCTGCTCTCCTTGCTTGGATGGTGGCCTAGTGTAATCGAGACCAAGACCTTACGGTCACGCACAAATGAAAAGGGCCAGCCCGAAGGCCAGCCCTTTGCTGTAAGCCGCCTATGGTCAGGCCGCTTTCTTCTTCACGGTGATATCAATCTCCAGATCGGCGCTGGCCAGCAGGTTCACCAGGGCATCCAGGGAAAACTTGTCGATTTTCCCATTTAGCAGCTCACTCAAGCGAGGCTGTGTCACGTGCAGCCGGCGGGCCGCATCCTTTTGTGGGAGATCCCAAGCCTTCACGGTCTTGGTCAATACCCTCATGAGCTGGGAGCGCAGCCGAAGGTTTTCGGCTTCTTCTGGCGAATCAACCAACGCATCCCACACGGAGGTAGAGCGTTCGTTTGCCATCATTAAATCCCTCTGTTACATCCTTTCTTAGAAAATATCGAGTCGGACTCGAATAAGCCGATCCCCGCACTGTCCGGTGTGGGATCGTCCTTTACCCCCTTACCGAGCGGTAAGGGGGATTTACTTCTGTTTCAGTCCAGCGACTTCAACCGATCTTTGGCCAAGTCGATGTCGCGCTTTTCCGTCTTTTCAGTGGTCTTGCGGAAGGCGTGCAGCACGTAGATTGCTTCCGGTCGGTTGACCACATAAAACACGCGAAAAGCCCCGTCTTTGCACTTGATGCGGATTTCCCGCACCCCCTGCCCGACACTTTCCATCGGTTTCCAGTCGGCGGGGTCTTCCCCATCCTGGATCAGCTCCAGCTGATACCCAGCACGCTGCCTGGCTACCGGCGGAAAATCCCGCAGGTCTTCCTTACTGCTGCCCAACCACTCGATGGGCTTGAGATCGTCTTGCATATTCCAGATTCCTTCTAAGTAGTAGAGATCTTTTCACGGTGCAGTTCATGGGGTGCTTCCTCTCTGTGGTGGGTTTTGCTGATGTACCCGCGGGCCTCACATCGGGCTTTTTTGACGGGGTTTACGACACCAACGGGGTAACAATATCTCGATATCGATATATCGTCAAGCGAATGACGAAAAATTATTTCGAAATCGATATGTGACAGAATATGGTTACTCAGCGCCTTTCTAAGGGCCACCGAGTTGGCTCTTGCCTTAGGTGCTCAGCAGTGCAGGCTGAGCTGTAATGTAGGGTCATGCTGCACCCTGACCTACAGCGTTACCCGTAACGCCGAAATCGACGGCAATCTCCTGCAGGCCGGCCTGCAAGCGCTGAATCTCGGCCTGTGCCTGCGCTACCTGCTGGGCGAGGTCGCGCTTCTCATCCGGGAGCCCAGGCAATCGCGATTCAGCTGCTCGCGCTCGGCCTTCTCGACCTCACACCAGCGGCGCAGGTCGTCGCGCTCATCGAACACCGATTGCCCGGCGGAGTGCCGCTCCAGCTATTCGGACACCTCCTCGGTGCAGAAGCCGCGCAACGGGGTCGGGTTCCAATACCTCTCCGCGCCCGTATGGCGCTACTTACGCGCAGGGCGCGGCCCTATGCCATCACTCAGCGCAGGGCGCCTGGGTTGATCGCCGGCGCCTTGACCCGCTCCAGACCCGGCAGCGGCTCGCTGCCCTTGGCCCGACCCAGCACGTAATCCGGGCCGCTTTCGCCGGCGACCACGGCTAGCAGGGTCCAGCCTTTGCCCAGCAGCTGGTTGGCGGCGGTGGTGGTGCGCGCCTGGATCACTTCGGTCACGTCTTCAAACTTCATGGGTACTCCTTGTAAGGGTGGGCGGAAGCCGCAGTGTACCGCCTTTACGCGCCCATGACGCCGCAACAGGAATTTAACAACAATTTTCGGTGGGGTTCAGTTCGTGACATCTGCAATCTCTCGCTTAGAACAAGCCACCCAACGAGTATGTCTGCCAGCCCATGATGACCAGCTCGCCAGTCATCCCAGCCTTAACCTGTCGCTGATTTGTAACGGTGTAGCGAATTATCCAGGTACTCGAAGTGGAAGCCGCCGAAGGCGCGCCGGATGTCCGGGTGATCGTTAATGCTGACCATCACCCTCCCCTTGCACCGCTGCATGAAGTCGGCCATCGCTCGTACTCTTCAAAAGGGAAATGCACGCCATAAACGGCTGTCTGCCATTAGGGCGGATCCATGTAGAAGAACGTGTGTGCTCGATCATAGCGCTCGGCGCAGGCGAGCCAGGACAGATTCTCGACATAGGTGCCTGCGAGGCGCTGCCACGATGCGGATAGGTTCTCCTCGATGCGCAGCAGGTTGACGGCCGGACCGGTTGCGGCGGTACCGAACGTCTGCCCGTGACCTTGCCACCGAAGGCGTGCTGCAGCAGGTAGAAGAAGCGTGCAGCACGCTGGATGTCGGTCAGGGTTTCAGGGCGCGTCATCTTCTGCCACTCGAAGATCTGCCGGGAGCTGAGCGCCCACCTGAACTGGCGCACGAGACCTCCCAGACAACGCTGCGAGTTTTCGGGGAGGCCAACTGAGCCAGCTTCCGCTTGAGAGGCTCCCCGAAAGCAATAAGACGCTCAGGGTGAAGGGTCGCCGTTCAGCGGAAAATCTGCAGAAATCCACCGAAAGCCAGAGGCCAAAGGATGGGCTGGAGGATGGGCTGAGATACTGAAGGCATAAAAAAGCCCTGAAATATCAGGGCTTTAATAAAAAATTGTGGCGGAAGCGTAGGAGTACTAACTCAGTGACATTTCGCTTGACTGCAGCTTAGCCTCCTGCTTCCGCCCCCTTACTGTGTGATAATGCAGCATTCATTGATCCTCGATGAAGTCGCCCTCTGGAATACTCCAACCGCCACCCAGCGACACCATCAACCCTATCCGCGCTTCCAACTGCTGGGTCTGCAGCTCCTGCCACTTCTGCTTCTCCTGCAACGCATCGATCTGCGCCGTCAGCACATCCAGCAAACTCACTGCCCCTTGCCGATAGCTTTCGAGCGCAATCTGCTCGGCACTCCCCGCAGCCTGCGCCGCCTGCCCCACATCCCCTGCCTCCTGCGCCAGGTCACGCACCTGTGCCAGGCTGTCCTCGACCTCGCGCACGGCCAGCAATACTTTGCCGTGATACTCCGCCGCCGCCGCCTCCAATTCGGCCCTGGCCCGGCGTTCGTCCGCCGAGCGGCGGCCGCCATCGAGCAGAGGCAGCTGCAACACCGGACCAACTGCCCAGTAGCGATTGGCCGCCGCCAGCAGGTTGCCGGCGCCCTGGGTCTGCCCGCCGAGAATCGCGCTCAGACTGAAGTCCGGGTACCAGGCGGCCCGCGCCACACCGATACTGGCGTTGGCGGCGAATACCCGGCGTTCGGCGGCCGTCACGTCCGGCCGCTGCAACAGCAGCTTGCCCGGCAGCTCATTCGGCACCTGCGGGGCACTGAGGGGGGCCGGATCCGGCGCCAACGCAAAATCGCTGGGCAAGGCGCCCACCAACTCGGCCATCGCATGCTGGGCCAAGTTGCGCTGGGCGACCACGTCATCCGCAGCCGCCTTCGCTTCCGACAGCCTAGCCTTGGCACGATCCAGGTCCAGCTCGGAGGCGATGTTGCCCTTGTAGCGGTCCTGGATCAGTGCCAGCAACCGCGCACGATCATTCACCGCGCTGTCGAGCAATTGCCGCTGAGCATCTAGCCCTCGGGCACGCACATACAGCAACGCCAACTGCCTTTGCAGGCTAAGGCGCGCGCCGGCCAGGTCATCCGCCGAGGCTTGCGCGGTGGCATCGCCGGCGGCCACCTGGTTGCGCAGCTTCCCCCACAAGTCGAGGTCGAAATTCAAGCTCAGCCCAGCGGTGTCGCTGTTGTAGACCGAGGGCTGGGTATCGCCGCGCAGAGGCCGATGGTCCGACTGGCGCTGGCGCAGCGGCACGGCACTGGCGCTGGCCTGCGGCCACAGCCCGCCGTGCAGGCCCTGGGCATAAGCCGCCGCTGCATCGTTGTGCGCGACTGCGGCAGCGAGGTTCGGGTTGGACGCCAGCAGCCGTGCCTGGAGCGCGTCGAGACGCGGGTCGGCAAACAGCGCCCACCACTGCGCAGGCAACCGCGCTTTCGCGTCGACGATCTGCCAATCGCCTACCCGCTCGCCGTAATGGGCCGGCAAGTCCACCACAGGCGCCTGGTAATGCGGCGCCAGCGAGCAGCCTTGCAACACCAGGCACAACGCCAGCCCGGCGCGCTTAGACCGACGGCGCATGGGCACCTCCCGGGGTCACGCTGCGCACCGCGTCATTGTCGCGCAGGGCGTCGGACGGGTTGTCCACCACCTGGTCCTTCAGGCCCAGGCCACGGTCGACAATCAGTTTGCTGCCCAGGTCCTGGGCGATATGGATGCTGCGCAGGTGCGCGCGGCTCTGGGCGTCGAGCACCGCCACCTGCGGCCCCTGGGCGCGGAAGATCAGCGCGCTGGACGGGATGCTCACCGCCGCAGCATCGCTGCGCAGGGTGATGCGGGCGCTGGCGTAGTCGCCTGGCAACAAGGCACCGCTGGCGTTCTCCACCGCATACTGGGCCAGCAGCGTGCCCGAGGCCTGGTCGACTGCCGTCGAGGTGCCCATCAAGGCTGCCAGGTAATGCTGGCCGGGTCGCTCCGGCACCGACAGTTGCACCTGCATGCCGGGCAAGATCTGGCTGGCGTAGTTCTGCGGCACCGGCACGTAGAGGCGCAGGCGGCGGGTGTCGGCGATGTCGAACAGCGAGCTGGCGCTGTCGCTGTCGGCCTTGATCAGCTGGCCGATCTGCGCGTGGCGGGCTGTGATGGTACCGGTGAACGGAGCGCGGATGACCTTGTACGCGGCCAGGTCCTCGAGCCGTGCGTAATCGGCTTGCGCCGCCTCGGCATCGGCACTGGCCACGGCGGCGGCAGCGACCTTTTCATCGACCTCCTGGCGCGACACCGAATGGCTGGCGAACAGGTGCTGCCAGCGGGCGGCGGTGCTCCGCGCCAGCGACGCGCTGGCCTGGTGCTGGGCCAGCCGCGCCTTGGCCTGAGCCAGTTGCTGGTCGAGCTCGGGGCTGTCGATCTCGGCCAGCGGCTGCCCGGCCTTGACCGTGGTGCCGATGTCCGCCTGCCAGCTTTTCAGGTAACCGCTGACCCGGGCGTTGACGCGCGCCATGTTCCAGGCCTGCAGGTGCGCGGGCAGGCTCAGGGTTTCGCCGGCGGCGTTCATCGATGGGTTGAAGGTCACCACCGCAGGCAGAGCCCGGCTTTCGGTCCAGGCCTGCACAGCAGCGGCTTGGTGCTGGCGGGCATACACCCCCAGCGCGACGACCAGGGCCGCCAGGCCCAGGCCGGCGCCCCCCATGAGCTTCAGGCGCCGACGATCAGCTACGGAACGGCTAGGCATGCAGGTTTTCTCCAACGACAGCGTGAGGGGTTGAGCGGCGGTGGGCCAGGCTGAACACGACGGGGACGAACAACAGAGTCGCGCAGGTGGCGACGATCAGGCCGCCGATCACCGCCCGGCCCAGCGGTGCGTTCTGCTCCTGGGACAGGGCCAGCGGCAGCATGCCGATGATCATCGCCAGGGCGGTCATCAGCACCGGCCGGAAGCGGGTGAAGCCAGCCTCCATGGCGGCCTTCACGGCATCGCCGTGCTCGGCCAGGCGCTCGCGGCAGAAGCTCACCACCAGCACCGAGTTGGCGGTGGCCACGCCCATGCACAGGATTGCCCCGGTCAGCGCCGGCACCGACAGCGTGGTGCCGGTGACGAACAGCATCCAGACGATCCCGGCCAGCGCGGCGGGCAAGGCGGTGATGATCACGAACGGGTCGACCCAGGACTGGAAGTTGACCACGATCAGCAAGTAGATCAGCACCACCGCGCCCAGCAGGCCGAGGCCCAGGCCGTGGAAGGCTTCGTGCAGCGCGGTGACCTGGCCGTGCAGGCTCACGGTTGCGCCTTTCGGGCGCAGGTGCGCGGTGTCGTCGATGACCTTCTGGATGTCTGCGGCGATGCCGCCCAGGTCACGGCCCTGGACGTTGGCATACAGGTCCAGGGTCGGGGTGATGTTGTAATGGCTGACCACGTCGGCGGTGTTGGTCCGCGCCAGGCTGGCGATGCCACCTAGCACGGCGGTGTGCCCGTTGCTGCCGGTGATCGGCAGTGCCTCCAGCTGGGCAATGCTGCTCATCTTGTACTGCGGGGTCGAGCCGACCACGGAATAGGACACACCATTGGCCGGGTTGAGCCAGTAAGTCGGCGCGGTCTGCGAGGTGCCGGCCAGCGAAGCGCCCAGGCTGGCGGTGACATCGCGCTCGGTGATGCCCAGCTCGGCGGCGCGCTTGCGGTCGACGTTGACCTGCAGCGACGGGTAGCTTTCCGACTGCTGCAGGCGCAGGTCTGCGATGCCTGCAACATGCTGCAGTCGGCGCATCACTTCGGCGGCGTAGGCACGGTTGGCGGCATCGTTGGGGCCGGAGATCTTCACGTCCAGCGGTGCCGGCGAGCCGAAGTTGAGGATCTGGCTGCTGATGTCCGCTGGCAGGAAGGCGAAGCTGGTGCCGGGGAAGCTGTCCGGCAGTACCTCGCGCAGGCGCTTCACGTCATCGGCGGTCGGGCCATGGCCGGCCTTGAGCGACACCTGGATGTCGCCATCCTGCGGACCGACCGTACCACTGGTGTTGTAGGCCATGTCGATGCCGCTGATGGGCAGGCCGATGTTGTCGATGATCGACTCCACCTCATCGGCCGGCAGCACTTCGCGGATACGGCTTTCGATCCGGTCGAAGGCCGCCGCGCTTTCTTCGATGCGCGTGCCCAGTGGCAGGCGCACATGCAGCGCCATTGCCCCGGCATCGGTCTCGGGGAAGAAGTCCTCACCCAGCGTCGGCAGCAGCGCGAAGCTGGCCAGCACGCAGCCCAGGAAGCCGAGCAGGAAGCGCTGGCGGTTGGCCAGGGCCAGTTCCAGCAAGCCCTGGTAGCCGTCGCGTAGCCGCGAGAAGCTCGCCTCGAAGCCGGCCTGCAGGCGCACCAGCGGGTTGGCCGCCTTGTCACCTTCGTGGTGGTTGAGGTACGCGTCCTCCGGGTGCCGCCCCTCGCCCTGCTCCAGCCGATGCGGCTTGAGCAGGAACATGGCCAGGGTCGGCACCAAGGTGCGCGACAGAATAAAAGAGCTCCCCATGGCGAACATCACTGCCAATGCCATGGGCCGGAACAGGTATCCGGCGATGCCCTGGAGCATGAACATCGGAACAAATACAACGCAGATGCACAACAGCGCCACGAACGCAGGGCCGACGATCTGTTTGGCGCCATCGAGGATCGCCGCCCTGACCGTCTTGCCTTGTTCGAGGTGCCAGTTGATGTTTTCGATGGTCACCGTCGCGTCGTCGACCAGGATGCCCACAGCCAGCGCCAGGCCGCCGAGGGTCATCACGTTGAGGGTCTGCCCGCTGACCGCCAGCAAGGCGATCGCCGACAGCACCGCCAGCGGGATCGAGGCGGCGATGATCAGTGTCGAGCGCCAGCTGCCGAGGAACAGCAGGATCATGGCGCTGGTCAGCAGCGCGGCGATGATGCCCTCGCGGGCGACGCTGCCGACCGACGCCTTGACCACCGTCGAGGCATCGCCGAGCAGCGAGGTCTTGAGCTCAGGCGGCAGGGTTTCGTTGATCCGCGGCAGCATGCTGCGAATGCCGTCGAC
Organism: Pseudomonas sp. NPDC089422; assembly: GCF_044749405.1. Taxonomy (NCBI): domain Bacteria; kingdom Pseudomonadati; phylum Pseudomonadota; class Gammaproteobacteria; order Pseudomonadales; family Pseudomonadaceae; genus Pseudomonas; species Pseudomonas sp. NPDC089422. The sequence continues at coordinate 45,324 of NZ_JBIVHW010000007.1, read as the reverse complement.
GATCGACAGGGTCGAGATGTTGCCGTTCTTCAGTGCCGGCATCAGTACCGCGCGGCGGCCATCGACGCGCACGATGTTGGTTTGCGGCGGTGCGCCGTCACGCACGTGGGCCGCCTGGCCAATGGTGATCTGCGCGCCGTCGACCACCTTGACCGGCAGGTCGTTGAGTTCATCGATGGCGCTGGGGCTGTTGTTCAGCAGCACGGTGAACTCATTGCGGCCGATCTTCGCCGTGCCCACCGGGATGATCTGGTTCTGCGCGGCCAGTGCATTGGCCACGTCCTGGGCCGACAGGCCCTTGGCGGCCAGGGCCTGGGGGTCGAGGTCGAGGGTGATCTGGCGCTGCTTGCCGCCCATGGGGGTCGGCATCGACAGGCCAGGCACCGAGGTCAACGGCAGGCGGATGCTGTTCTGCACCAGGTCGCGGATGCGCGCCTCGGACAGCGTCGGGCTGGAGAACGCCATCTGCAGGATCGGCACGGTGGAGGCGCTGTAATTGAGGATCAGCGGCGGCGTGATACCGGCCGGCATCTGCTTGAGCACCGTCTGCGAAACGGCGGTGACCTGGGCGTTGGCGGTGCGGATGTCGACGCTGGGCTGGAAGAAGATCTTGACGATGCCCATGCCCGGCAAGGACTGCGACTCGATGTGTTCGATGTCGTTGACCGTGGTGCTCAAGGCCCTTTCGTAGGTGTAGATGACCCGGCCCGACATGGCATCCGGCGCCAGCCCTGCGTATTGCCACACCACAGCAATGACCGGTATGCCGATGTCCGGGAAAACATCACTTGGCGTGCGCACGGCCGCCAATGGACCGACGATGCAAATCACGATCGCCAGCACCAGGAAAGTGTATGGTTTGTGCAGTGCCGTTTTGACCAGCGCGAGCATGCTGTGCCCCTGAAAGTTGAACGGTGCGCAGTCTTCCACGGACTTACTAGGGGGTCGGTTAAACCTCCATTAAAGTATTTTAAGGAAAAGCATCTAGCGTCTTCACTTGCAGCCAAGCGGGTTGCTGGCATCCTATGCGAATCATTCACAGCTGCAATCAGAGATGTTTTATGCGGACTAATATGAGTACTAAATGGAAGGTGATGTTACCGCTTCTCGGAGTACTCGGAGTGCTTAGCGGCTGCGCCGGACCAATGCCAAAAGCCAGTTCGGACGCGGCCTGGGTAAGCCTGAAAGAGGAACCAACAACTACCTTGATGGCGGAAAGTCTGGATGGCAAGCGGCTCAACGACGGGCGCTACTTCGAAGTACCCACAGGAAAACATACGTTAGGTGCGGCGCTGTTCGTTGAAGGGGATGGTGACAGTAACGGATCTACATGCAACGCTAACATCAGCTACAACGATTTCAAACCAGGAAGACGCTATACGTTAGATGAAAGCAGTCTCGGTCACTCATATACACTGAACCTTTATAACGAAAACGAGAAGCTGCTAGCACATGTAGATAACATCAATTGCCCACTGGGATAAAAATTCGGAACTTTTCATAATTAGCCTCCACAATAATCATAAAAGGGGCGACCCCAAACGTTCAGCTCAACGAAGTTCAGACTATTGCCCCTATCCGCATCACAAAAAACTAAAACCTTAAATTCAGAACGCTTTTCACCTGGCTGTGACTGGCAGCTCAAAATCTTCCCATTCTCCCTACGGCTGAGTCTTGGCCAGATAAATTCAGCCGGCGGTGTCGCCGATCCGGATGCAGAGCTTCACCAAACAATTGCCAGCGCATGCTCAGCGTTGTGATGAGTTGATCGGAATTGCCACTCGCAGCCACCGACACTCAGGAGCAGCAGCTAACCGCAATCCAGCTTGATCAGAACGTCCACCCCAGAAAGATGCGGTTGGTAGCTCCTTGATCGGGCAACCGGGACATGAAAAATCGCGGTGGGGTAAAAAGTGGGGTAAAAAAGCCAAGGGAGAAGAATGCCTCAGCCATAAAAAAATCCAGTCACCTCTAAGTGACTGGATTCTTTGGAGTTATTTGGTCGGGACGGAGTGATTCGAACACTCGACCCCTTGCACCCCATGCAAGTGCGCTACCGGGCTGCGCTACGCCCCGACTGGGCTTGAAGCATGTTCTCAATCTTGCCGAGAACGTTGAAGAATGTACCCTAACCTCCTGATAAATGAAACCTTTTTCTCAAAAAATTTTCCATTCACCAAAACCGCAAAGGTCACTTCTTCAACACCACCAACACATCCTCCAATTCAACAATCATCTGCCGAATCAGCTGCTTGTACTGGCTCGATTCATCCTTCACCTCATCACTGGAGAGCCGCAACCGCGCCCCGCCAATGGTGAACCCCTGGTCATACAGCAGGGCCCGGATCTGGCGAATCATCAGCACGTCTTGCCGCTGATAATACCGCCGGTTCCCCCGCCGCTTCACAGGGTTGAGCTGAGGAAACTCCTGCTCCCAATACCGCAGCACGTGTGGCTTTACGGCACACAACTCGCTCACTTCACCGATGGTGAAGTAGCGTTTGCCCGGTATGGGGGGCAGTTCGTCGTTATGGCTTGGTTCCAGCATAGGCCTCAACCCGGGCCTTCAACTTCTGCCCTGGACGAAAGGTGACGACGCGCCGTGCAGTGATCGGGATCTCTTCCCCAGTCTTGGGGTTGCGGCCCGGCCGCTGGCGTTTGTCGCGAAGGTCGAAGTTGCCGAAACCGGACAACTTGACCTGCTCGTTCTCTTCAAGTGCGTGCCGAATTTCTTCAAAAAACAGCTCGACCAGCTCCTTGGCCTCACGCTTGTTAAGCCCCAGCTCCTCGTACAGCCTTTCGGCCATCTCAGCTTTCGTCAGAGCACCCATGCCGTTATTTCCTTAACGTGGTGTTCAACCTTTGTTCGAGCGAGGTGAGGATGTTTTGCAGGGTAGTGTTCACCTCATCGTCGTTAAGAGTGCGCGATGGATGCTGCCAGGTCAAGCCGACGGCAAGGCTTTTTCTATCAGGATCAATGCCTTTACCTTGGTAGACATCAAACAGCCTGAGGTCTGTGAGCCATTCGCCTGCATTGTCACGAATTACTTCAAGCACGTCTTGAGAAGCTACATCACGTCCTGCGATCAAGGCCAGGTCGCGACGGGTTTCCGGGAACTTGGAGAGTTCGCTGAATTTCGGCAGGCGGCCTTCGACCACATCACCCAGTACCAGCTCGAAGACGAACACCGGGCGGTCCAGGTCCAGGGCTTTGGCCAGCTCTGGGTGGATGGCGCCGAGGTAGCCGACGTCCTTGCCGTCGCGCTGGATCACAGCGGTCTGGCCAGGGTGCAGGGCTGGGTGTTTGCCGGCGGCGAAGGTGAAGTCGCTCAGGGCGCCGCTGTAGCCCAGCAGGGCTTCCACGTCGGCCTTGACGTCGAAGAAGTCGATGGTGTCGCGGCCGTTGGCCCAGCCTTCTGGCAGGCGGCTGCCGGTGACGACGCCGGCGATCATGGGCTGCTGCTGCAGGTTACCGAGCTGGCCGACGAAGCGCAGGCCGCTTTCGAACAGGCGCACGCGGTCTTGCTGGCGGTTGAGGTTGTGCTGCAGTGCCTTGACCAGGCCCGGCCACAACGAGGCGCGCATGGCGGCCATGTCGTTGGAGATCGGGTTGGCCAGCAGCAGCGGCTCGACGCCTGGGCTGAACAGCTCGAACAGTTTCGGGTCGATGAAGCTGTAGGTGATGGCTTCCTGGTAGCCGCGGGCGACCAGCAGGCGGCGCAGGTTTGGCAGCTCGCCGCGGGTTTCCGGGCGGGCTTGCGGCGCGAGGCGGGCTTGCGGGTAGCGCACTGGCAGGTTGTTGTAACCGTACAGGCGGGCCAGTTCTTCGATCAGGTCGACTTCCAGGCTGATGTCGAAGCGGTGGCTTGGGACGTTGACGGTCCACTGCACTACACCAGTAGAGCCGCCATTCGCCTTGGTGGCCAAACCGAGGTTGTTGAGCAACTGCTCGACCTGGGCCGGGTCCATCTCCATGCCGAGCATCTGGGTGATGCGGTCGGCGCGCAGGGTGACCGGGGCGACGTTTGGCAGGTGCTGCTGGCTGACGGCTTCAACCACCGGGCCGGCTTCGCCGCCGACGATGTCGAGGATCAGCTGGGTGGCTCGCTCCATGGCTTCGCGGGCCAGCTGCGAGTCGACGCCGCGCTCGTAGCGGTGCGAGGCATCGGTGTGCAGGCCGTAGGAACGGGCTTTGCCAGCGACGGAGATCGGCTCGAAGAAGGCGCTTTCGAGGAACAGGTCGCGGGTTTTTTCGGTGTTCACACCGCTGTGCTCGCCACCCATGACGCCGGCGATGGCCAGGGCGCGGGTGTGGTCGGCGATCACCAGGGTGTCGGCACGCAGGGCCACTTCCTGGCCGTCGAGCAGGACGAGTTTCTCGCCCTCTTCGGCCATGCGCACGCGGATGCCGCCGTTGATTTCGGCGAGGTCGAAGGCGTGCATCGGCTGGCCGAGTTCGAGCATCACGTAGTTGGTGATGTCGACGGCGGCGTCGATGCTGCGCACGTCGCTGCGGCGCAGGCGCTCGACCATCCACAGCGGGGTCGGCTTGCTCAGGTCGACGTTGCGGATGACGCGGCCCAGGTAGCGTGGGCAGGCAGCCGGGGCACTGACTTCGACCGGGCGCACTTCGTCATGGGCAGCGGCAACGGCTGGCACCACTGGGCGGGTGACCGGGGTGTCGTACAGGGCGCTGACGTCGCGGGCCAGGCCGGCGATGGACAGGCAGTCACCGCGGTTCGGCGTCAGGCCGATTTCGATGCTGGCGTCGTCCAGGCTCAGGTACTGGCGGATGTCGTCGCCCACCGGGGCGTCGGCAGCCAGTTCCAGCAGACCGTCGTTTTCTTCGCTGATCTGCAGCTCGGCGGCCGAGCAGAGCATGCCGAACGACTCAACGCCGCGTAGCTTGGCCTTCTTGATCTTGAAGTCGCCTGGCAGTTCGGCGCCGATCATGGCGAACGGGATCTTGATGCCTGGGCGGGCGTTAGGCGCGCCGCACACGACCTGGAAGGTTTCCTGGCCGTTGCTCACCTGGCACACGCGCAGCTTGTCGGCGTCCGGGTGCTGTTCGGTGGCGAGGATCTCGCCCACGACGATGCCGCTGAACTGGCCGGCAGCGGGGGTGACGCTGTCGACTTCGAGGCCGGCCATGGACAGGCGGGCGACCAGTTCGTCACGGGAGACTTGCGGGTTTACCCAACCGCGCAGCCACTGTTCACTGAATTTCATGCTGTTCTCCTGAAAGTTGCGTCGGGCATTGACCTAGCGGAATTGCGCGAGGAAGCGCAGGTCGTTGTCGAAGAACAGACGCAAATCGTTGACGCCATAGCGCAGCATGGCCAGGCGCTCGGCGCCCATGCCGAAGGCAAAGCCCTGGAATTCTTCAGGGTCGATGCCGGACATGCGCAGCACGTTCGGGTGCACCATGCCGCAGCCCATGACTTCCAGCCAGCCGGTCTGCTTGCACACGCGGCAGCCCTTGCCGGAACACATCACGCACTGGATGTCGACTTCGGCGGACGGCTCGGTGAACGGGAAGAACGACGGGCGGAAGCGCACGGCCAGTTCTTTTTCGAAGAACACGCGCAGGAATTCTTCGATGGTGCCCTTGAGGTCGGCGAAGTTGATGCCGCGGTCGATCAGCAGGCCTTCGACCTGGTGGAACATCGGCGAGTGGGTGATATCCGAGTCGCAGCGGTAGACGCGGCCCGGGCAGACAATGCGGATCGGCGGCTGGGTGGACTCCATGGTCCGCACCTGCACCGGCGAGGTGTGGGTGCGCAGCAGCATGTTGGCATTGAAGTAGAAGGTGTCGTGCATCGCCCGGGCCGGGTGGTGGCCAGGGATGTTGAGCGCTTCGAAGTTGTGGTAGTCGTCTTCGACCTCAGGGCCTTCGGCGATGCCGTAGCCGATGTGGGTGAAGAACTGCTCGATGCGCTCGAGAGTACGGGTGATCGGGTGCAGCCCGCCGGTGGTCTGGCCACGGCCTGGCAGGGTCACGTCGATGCATTCGGCGGCCAGGCGAGCGCTGAGCTCGGCTTCTTCGAAGGCTGCCTTGCGTGCGTTGAGCACGACGGTGACGCGCTCTTTGGCGTCGTTGATCAGCGCACCGACTTTCGGGCGCTCATCGGCTGGCAGGTTGCCCAGGGTCTTCATCACCTGGGTCAGTTCGCCCTTCTTGCCGAGGTACTGAACCCGGATCTGTTCCAGGGTATTGATGTCTTCAGCGCGCTCGACGGCCTCCAGGGCTTGTGAGACCAGCGCATCCAGGTTTTCCATGTACAGACTCCAGATACGAAAATAGGGGAAGAGCTTTGAAGGCTCTTCCCCTATCGATGACGTTCAATGCCCGGCGCCGCAAGCGCCGCCGGGTGATTGTCGCGGGTACTTAAGCCAGAACGGCTTTAGCTTTCTCGACAATCGCAGCAAACGCCGCTTTTTCGTTCACTGCCAGATCGGCCAGAACCTTACGGTCGATTTCGATCGAAGCCTTTTTCAGGCCAGCAATCAGACGGCTGTAGGACAGACCGTTGGTGCGGGCACCGGCGTTGATACGAGCGATCCAGAGTGCGCGGAACTGACGCTTCTTCTGACGACGGTCACGGTAGGCATATTGACCAGCCTTGATGACAGCCTGCTTGGCAACGCGGAATACGCGCGAGCGTGCACCGTAGTAGCCTTTAGCCAGTTTCAGAATTTTCTTGTGACGCTTACGAGCGATGACGCCACGCTTAACACGAGCCATGAGTAACTTCCTCTATCTAAACCAGAATTAACGTACGCGCAGCATGCGCTCGACTTTTGCCACGTCAGACGGGTGCAGCAGGCTGGCACCGCGCAGTTGACGCTTACGCTTGGTCGACATTTTGGTCAGGATGTGGCTCTTGAAAGCGTGCTTGTGCTTGAAGCCGGAAGCGGTCTTCAGGAAGCGCTTCGCAGCACCGCTCTTGGTTTTCATTTTTGGCATGTTGGAACTCCGCATTCGATAAAAATTACACAATAATCATCAGGCCTGCCGTGCCCGGGAGATTACTTCTTCTTTTTGGGGGCGATGACCATCATAAGCTGGCGTCCTTCCATCTTAGGATGCTGCTCAACGGTGCCGAATTCGGCGAGGTCGGTTTCGACCCGCTTCAACAGCTCCATGCCCAGCTCCTGGTGGGCCATCTCACGGCCGCGGAATCTCAGAGAGATCTTGGCCTTGTCCCCATCGGTAAGGAAACGTACCAGGTTGCGTAGTTTTACCTGGTAATCCCCTTCTTCCGTCCCTGGACGAAACTTGATTTCTTTGATCTGGATCTGCTTCTGGTTTTTCTTGGCTTCGTTGGCCTGCTTCTTCTTCTCGAAGAGGTGCTTGCCGTAGTCCATCACCTTGCAGACAGGCGGTACCGCGTCTGCAGAGATTTCCACCAGATCCAGCTTCGCTTCTTCAGCGATACGAAGCGCTTCATCAATCGAGACGATGCCAACCTGCTCGCCATCAGCGCCAATTAACCGAACCTCGCGGGCCGAGATATTCTCGTTGATCGGGGCCTTCGGTACAGCACGCTTATCGTTTCTCATTTCACGCTTAATAGTCATTACTCCGATTCTTGGCGACCACGCCGGGAAACCGCTTGTGTCAGAAGCTCAGCGAACTGGGCGACGGGCATGGAGCCCAGGTCTGCGCCTTCGCGAGTACGCACAGCGACGGTTTGCGTTTCGACTTCGCGATCCCCTATAACCAAAAGGTACGGGACCTTGAGCAAAGTATGCTCGCGGATTTTAAAGCCGATCTTCTCATTTCTCAAGTCCGACTTGGCACGGAAACCGCTACCGTTCAGGGCATTTTCCACTTCGAGGGCGAAATCGGCCTGTTTGTCGGTGATGTTCATGATCACCGCCTGGGTCGGTGCCAGCCACGCCGGGAACACGCCAGCGTAGTGCTCGATCAGCATGCCGATGAAGCGCTCGAACGAGCCGAGGATCGCACGGTGCAGCATGACTGGGCGAACCCGGCTGTTATCTTCGGCGATATAGCTGGCATCCAGACGCTCTGGCAGGTTCGGGTCGTACTGCAGGGTACCGCACTGCCAGTTACGGCCGAGGCAGTCGCGCAGGGTGAACTCGATCTTCGGACCGTAGAACGCGCCCTCGCCCGGCTGGTATTCCCACTCCAGGCCCGACTCGTTCAGGGCGTCGGCCAGTGCGCCTTCGGCACGGTCCCACAGCTCTTCGGAGCCGACACGCTTGGCCGGACGAGTGGACAGCTTCATGGCGATGTCGGTGAAGCCGAAGTCCTTGTACACATCCAGGGTCAGCTTGATGAAGTCGGCGGCTTCTTTCTTCACCTGTTCTTCGGTGCAGAAGATGTGCGCGTCGTCCTGCACGAAGCCACGCACGCGCATGATGCCGTGCAGGGCGCCGGATGGCTCGTTGCGGTGGCAGGCACCGAACTCGGCCAGGCGCAGCGGCAGGTCGCGGTAGCTCTTCAGGCCCTGGTTGAACACCTGCACGTGGCACGGGCAATTCATCGGCTTGACCGCGTAGTCACGGCTTTCCGACGACGTGGTGAACATGTTTTCGGCGTAGTTCGACCAGTGGCCGGAACGCTCCCAGAGGATGCGGTCGACGACCTGCGGGGTCTTGATTTCCAGGTAGCCGTTGACGCGCTGAACCTGACGCATGTACTGCTCGAGCACCTGGTACACGGTCCAGCCGTTGGCGTGCCAGAACACCATGCCCGGGGCTTCTTCCTGCAGGTGGAAGAGGTCGAGCTGCTTGCCGATCTTGCGGTGGTCGCGTTTTTCGGCTTCTTCGATGCGCTGGATGTAGGCGGCCAGCTGCTTCTTGTCAGCCCAGGCAGTGCCGTACACGCGCTGCAACTGTTCGTTCTTGGCATCGCCACGCCAGTAGGCGCCGGACAGCTTGGTCAGCTTGAATGCCTTGAGGAAACGCGTGTTCGGCACGTGCGGGCCACGGCACATGTCGACGTATTCTTCGTGGTAGTACAGGCCCATGGCCTGCTCGTCCGGCATGTCTTCGACCAGGCGCAGCTTGTAGTCTTCGCCACGGGCCTTGAACACGTCGATGACTTCGGCGCGCGGGGTGACCTTCTTGACCACGTCGTAGTCTTTTTCGATCAGCTCCATCATGCGCTTTTCGATGGCGGCCATGTCTTCAGGGGTGAAGGGGCGCTCGTAGGCGATGTCGTAATAGAAGCCTTCGTCGATCACCGGGCCGATCACCATCTTGGCGGTCGGGTACAGCTGTTTCACCGCGTGGCCAACCAGGTGGGCACACGAGTGACGAATGATCTCCAGTCCCTCTGCATCTTTAGGGGTGATGATCTGCAGGGTGGCGTCGTTGTGGATCAGGTCGCAGGCGTCGACCAGTTTGCCGTCGACCTTGCCGGCCACGGTGGCCTTGGCCAGGCCTGCGCCGATGGAAGCGGCGACGTCGGCGACGGATACGGCGTGATCAAACGAACGTTGACTGCCATCGGGAAGAGTAATAACGGGCATGGCGCCTCCTCTCCTAGTGGTGACCCCTACCAAAGGTCACGTGGGTTGGGATGAGCCAGTACAAGATCCGACCTGCCTTCCCTGCGGGGAAGCCTGCCTCACAGTGGCAGAAGCCTTTCGGCTTGCCAGGGACGAACCAGAGTGACTGGAAAATGAAAAAAGCTGCGAGCTGCAAGTGGCTAGCTGCAAGCCGAGCATGCTAGCACGCGGGTTGTGCGGCTCGTAGAAATATTTGGAAATTACGCAGCCCCGGTGAACTATCCCGGAAAAATTCCTATCAGACCTTGGGAAGCAACCTACTCTTGTTGAGACCTTAACCCAAGGAGTAACTGGTTATGCGAGTACCGTCTCTTCTGGCCCTGGCGGCCGCTGGCGCCCTGCTGCTGCCGATGGCTGCCAACGCTGGCAACTTCCCTGCCGGGAAGGAGGCCCACTACATGACCCAGTGCCAACAGGTGGCCAGCGGCCAGGGCGTTGATGCTGCGACTGCGAAAAAGCACTGCGACTGTGGTGCCCAGGCCATCAAGAAGAATTTCACCGACGCGGAGATTGCCGACCTGGACAGCACCGATGGTGTCGATGCCAAGTTGATGCAGAAGGCGCAAACCGTTGTGAAACAGACCTGCGCGCCAAAGAGCTGAAACCTTAAAGCCGGGGCTTGCCAGGCATTATTTGCCCTGGATCAATATCCTGCGAAGGTAAAAGGCGCTAGATGCGCAGAAATCGACTATGATGTCCCCCGTGCTCCGTAGCCTCGGCCGCATTGCACCACTGAAAAATCTAAATGTTCTGGAGATTCACCTCATGTCCAATCGCCAACAAGGCACCGTCAAATGGTTCAATGATGAGAAAGGCTACGGCTTCATCACCCCAGCAGGCGGCGGCGACGACCTGTTCGTACACTTCAAAGCCATCGAATCCGACGGCTTCAAGAGCCTGAAAGAAGGCCAGACTGTTTCCTTCGTCGCCGAGCGCGGCCAGAAGGGCATGCAGGCTGCGCAGGTTCGTCCGGAGTAATTCGGGCAGCTGTAAAAAAACCCGCCCTCGTGGCGGGTTTTTTATGGGCGCTTCTCAGGCCCACACGCTCGCTTTTTTGCAGGAGCGCGCTGCAGCAGGGTCAACCGCAGTTGACGCGGGTTACCACACCCTGCTCGTCCACATTCAGGTTCAGGCGCTCGGAACGGTACTCCAGGGTCACTACGTCGTGCGGCTTGAGAATGCGCGCCATCTGCGAACCACTGGCCTTGCGCGCCTGCTCCAGCAGGTCGGCGCTGCCCGGCTTGCCAATGGCGAAGTCGGCACCGCTGGCCTGGCAGCGGCCATCGTTGCCGGCCGACGCCTCAGGCGCCTTGCCAACCCCGGCGTTACCGCCAGTGCTGCAACCAGCCAGGACAGCAGCCACCGCCAGGGTTGCCAGGAAAGCACGGGTACGGAACATGAATCCTCCTAAAATCGATCTGGGAACTGTCTGATCCGACAGCTCCGCCAAGAGTTTGTTGCAAAACCGGGAAAGTCTGCCTGATCCGACCTGCAGGGGCCAAAGGCAATCGTGACCGAATTTTACCGCTCAACCGACGAGTCGCTTGGTTTGCGCCGCAAAGTCATGATTTACTTTAGGAAGTGAAGGCATAGTGCCTCCTTCGAACGCCAGGATCCGGTGTTCGCCCCTCCGCCCCGGGCCCGCAGCGAGAGCCTTTCATGAGCAGCCACAGCATCGACGCCGATATCAAGGTCAAATGGGCCGAAGGCCAGAGTGCCTACAGCCCCAGCACGCCCGAAGAGTTGCTGTTGATCGCCATCGACCTGCTGGTGCGCGACCGCGGCGGCGAGGCAGCGCGCAGCTTCATCGACCAGGTGTTCGAGCGCTACGCGCCGCACACCGCTATTGCAATCGAGCCAGGCGCGCGCTGAGCAGGTCGAAAAAGCCCTGGGCGTCACCCTCGTTCACCCACAGCACATTGGCCGGCTGCTCGAGCACGCCGTACCAGTCGGCAATGGTCTGGCCAAAGGTCGGGCCTTCGCGGCTGTCGACGCTCATGTGGATGCGCCGGCCGCTGAACAGCTCGGGTTTCAGCAGGTAGGCGATGACGCTGGCGTCATGCACCGGGCCACCGGGCATGCCGTATACGTCCATGTCGTGCTTGACGTAGGTTTCGAGGATATCAACCACTTTTTTGCTGGCGTGGTTGTTCACGGCGGCCAGCTGCTTGAAGCGCGTGTCGCTGGTGATGATCTTGTGGGTGACATCCAGCGGCAGGTAGGTCAGCTGCACCCCGCTGGCCAGCACCACTTCGGCGGCATGCGGGTCGGCGTAGAGATTGAACTCGGCCACCGGGGTCATGTTGCCGCCGTTGAAGTGGGCACCGCCCATGACCACCACTTCCTTGATACCGTTGGCGATCTCAGGCCGCTGGATCAGCGCCAGGGCCAGGTTGGTCTGCGGCCCGAGCATCGCCAGGGTGATGCTGTGGGGTTTGGCGCTACCCAAGGTGTCGACCAGGTATTGCACGGCGTTGCCCTGGGCCAGGGGCATTTTCGGTTCGTGCACCTGGATACCGGTCAAGCCTTCTTCGCCATGCACGTCGGCTGCGTAGATCGGCGCACGCACCAGCGGCCGCCCTGCCCCGGCGTATACCGGGATGTCTTCACGGTTGGCCCATTCGCGGGCCAGGCGGGCGTTGCGCGAGGTCTTTTCCAGGCGCACGTTGCCGGCGACGGTAGTGATCGCGCGGATGTTGAGCTCTTCGGGTGAGGCCATGGCCAGGAACAGCGCGACCACGTCGTCGGCGCCGGGGTCGGTGTCGATGATCAGGTCACGGGGTGCGGCCTGGAGGCTGGTGGTGGCGGCTGCGGCCATGAGGGTGAGTCCTTGTAGCAGGGGTTTGAGCATGGGGGCACTCCTGTTGCCTGGGTGGTGTTTTCTGGGGCCGCTTTGCGGCCCAATCGCAGGCAAGCCAGCTCCCACAGGTAATTCACAGGCCCCGAGGGCATCACAGCACTTGTGGGAGCTGGCTTGCCTGCGATCGAGGGCGCAGCCCTCGCCTTCAAAAGGTGACGCCGGAAATCAGGGCGATGTTGCTGTAGGGCTGGCATTCGCCGGTGCGCACAATCGCCCGCGCATTGCGCGACAATTCCTTGAAGGCTTCATGGCTCAGCCATTCGCGCTTGCCCAGCTTGCCCTTCAAGCGCTCGACCTCGACCAGCGCCGGCGGCACCACCTGCTGCATCTCTTCGGCCAGCACATGCCGCTCCACCTGCAGCTCGCTCAACACCGCGCGCAGCACACTGGCAAAATCCGGTATCCCCGCCGTCAACGCCAGGTCGATCAGTTCGACACCTGGCGGCACCGGCAACCCGGCATCGCCGATCACCAGGATGTCGCCATGGCCCATCCCGGCGATGGTCCGCGACAGCGCGACGTTGAGCAGCGTGGTCTTCTTCATGGGGTCAGCTCCGCCAGGTAAGGAATCGACGGCTGAGCACCGGCACGGGTGACGGACAAGGCCGCGGCGCGCTGGCCGAAAACGATGGCCTCGCCCTCCCCTTTACCCTGCACCAATGCAGCGGCAAAACCGCCGATGAACGTGTCGCCCGCCGCCGTGGTATCCAGCGGCTGCACCTGGGGCGCCGGGAAGTGCTGGCTGCCGTCGCGGCTGACGAACAATGCCCCCTGCGCACCCAAGGTGACGATTACCTTGCCTGCACCCAGCTGCAGCAAACGCTGGCCAGCACGGCGGGCGCTTTCCAGGTCATTGACCGGCTCGCCCGTCAACGCCTCGGCCTCGCTTTCATTGGGGGTGAGGTAGTCGATATGGGCGAACCAGCCCGCCGGCAGCGGGCCGGTGGCCGGCGCCGGGTTGAGGATCACTTGCTTGCCCAGCTCGCGCCCCCTGGCCAGGGTCCAGGCCACGGTCTCGGCCGGTACCTCGAGCTGGCAGATGATCACCTCGGCCGCCTGCAGCAAGGCATCGAAACGCTGCACCGACGCGGGCGTCAGCAGCCCGTTGCCACCGGGAATGATGACGATGCAGTTCTGGCTGGCAGCGTCCACGGTAATCAGCGCCACACCACTGGACACGCCCGGGCACACACTGACCGCCTGGCAATCGATGCCTTCCACTTCCAGCGCCTGGCGCAACTGCTGGCCGTAGGCGTCATCGCCGACATTGCCCACCATCGCCACACTGCCACCCAGGCGCGCCACCGCCACCGCCTGGTTGGCGCCCTTGCCACCGGGCACGGTGAAAAAACTGTCCCCGGCCAGCGTTTCGCCGGCCCGCGGCAGCCGCTGGGCGCGGGCCACCAGGTCCATGTTGAGGCTCCCGACCACCACTACCTTGGCATGCATGGCAATTCCTTAGCGGTAATCATTGAACAGGTCCGGGCGCGGCCCGGTGGATTCGCGCAGCACAATGCGCGGAGCGACAATGCGCTGCTCGGCCGCATCGCGACGTGGCGTGGCGATCCGCGACAGCAGCAAGGCGGCAGCATTCTCGCCCAGCTCGCGAATCGATTGGCCTACCGTGGTCAGCGGCGGATACACATAGCGGCTCAGTTCGATGTCGTCGAAGCCGATCACCGACAGCTCGCCTGGCACGTTGATGTTGCGCTCGGCAGCGGCGCGCAACACGCCAAAGCCAATCATGTCGTTGCCGGCGAAGATGGCGGTCGGCCGCTCGCCATCGAGCAGCTGCGCGGCGGCGGCATGGCCACCCGGGCTGGTGAAGTCGCAATGCAGCACACGGCCAGCCAGCACTTCGGCCTCGGCTTCGGCCATCGCCCGACGGTAGCCGCTCAGGCGCAACTGGGTAACGCCGGTTTCGGCCGGGCCACCGATGTAGGCGATATCGCGATGGCCCAGCTCCAGCAGATGGCGCGTCGCCAGGTAGGCACCGTGTTCGTGGTCGATGCGCACCAGGTCGGCATCGACGCCCTCCAGCTCGCGGTCGACGATAACCATCGGCGTGCGCACATGGGTCAGGCTCTGCAGCAGGTCGGCATCTTCGCCCACCGACGCCACCACCAGGCCATCGATGCGCTTTTCCAGCAGCACGCGCAGGTAGCTGCGCTGCTTCTGCGGGTTGTCGTCGGAGTTGCACAGGATCACGCAATAGCCGTTGCGCTCGCAGGCATCCTCGATGCCCCGGGCCAGCTCGGCGAAGTACGGGTTGACGCTGTTGGGCACCAGCAGGCCGATGGTGGCCGTGCTGCGCGCCTTGAGCGAGCGCGCCACGGCGCTGGGCACGTAGTCGAGCTCAAGGATGGCCGCTTCGACCTTGAGCCGTACCTGCTCGCTGACCGGGCGGGTCTTGTTCAGGACATGGGACACCGTGGTGTAGGAAATGCCCGCGAGGGCAGCGACGTCTTTGATGGTTGCCATGTTGTCAGTTCCGCCGGCCTGCACGCCGGCTGCGATAAGTGTCGAGCACCACGGCGATGACGATGACCGCCCCGGTGATGATGCGTTTGGTGGGTTCCGACGCGCCGATCTGCGCAAGGCCTGCGGCCAGCACGGAAATGATCAACACGCCGAAGAAGGTACTGATGACCGAGCCGCGCCCGCCCATCAGGCTGGTGCCGCCGATCACCACGGCAGCGATCACCTGCAGCTCCAGGCCGGACCCGGCATTGGGGTCGGCGGCTTCCAGGCGCGAAATCTGGAACAGCGCGGCCAGGCCGGCGAGCAGCCCCATCAGGGCGAACACCAGCACCTTGTAGGGGCGCGGGTCGATGCCGGCCAGGCGCACGGCCTCTTCGTTGGTGCCGATGCCGATCAGGTAACGGCCGAACACCGTGCGGGTCAGCACCAGCTGGGCCAGCACGATCACCAGCAAGGCAATGATGAAGGCCGGCGAGATGCCGAAGGCGACCGGGTTGGAGAACCAGGCGTAGGCATCGCCGATATAGGCGGTGCGCGAGTCGGTGAACTGGTAGGCCAGGCCGCGGGCCATCTCCAGCACGCCGAGCGAAACGATGAACGACGGGATGCGCCAGGCCACGGTGACGCCACCGGTGATGCTGCCAGCCAGGGCGGCGACGGCCATGCCGAGCAAGGCCGCTGGGAGCACGCCCCAGCCCCAGCCGAGGATCGCCACGCTGACCGTGGAAGCCGCCAGGGCCAGCACCGAGCCGACCGACAGGTCGATGCCGCCGATGATCAGCACGAAGGTCATGCCCACGGCCAGCACCATCAGGTCGGGGATCTGGTTGGCCAGGGTGCTGAAGGTGGCGTACGACCAGAAGTGGCTGCTCAGGAACGAGAACAGCACGATCATCGCCAGCAAGGCGCCGGCCAGGCCCAGGTAGGTGCCCAGGCCGAAGTAGCTACTGCTGCGGCGCACGGGCGCGCCGCTCGGGGTGTCGAGGGGTGTGGTCTTCATGCATCCATCCTGGGCGCTGCGTCATGCAGCAGGGCATCACGTTTCTGGTAGCCGGCGAAGGCCGCGGCCAGGAGCTGGTCCTGGCTCCAGCGCTCGCGGTCGAAGGTGTCGATCAGGCGGCCGGCGGAAAGCACCGCAATGCGGTCGCAGATCAGCATCAGTTCGCGCAGGTCGCTGGACACCACCACCAGGGCCTTGCCCTGGCGCGCCAGCTCGGCCAGCAGGCCATAGATGTCGAACTTGGCGCCGACGTCGATCCCGCGAGTGGGTTCGTCGAACAACAGCACCTGGCAGTCGCGCTCCAGCCAGCGGCCGATCACCACCTTCTGCTGGTTGCCGCCGGACAGCTCGCCGACCGCCTGCGCCGGGCCAGCGCTGCGAATGCGCATGGCGCTGATCTGGCGCTCGGCCAGGGCCTTCTCCGCCTCGCCGTCGAGCACCCCGGCGCGGGACACGGCGGGCAGGTTGCCCAGGGCAATGTTGGCGCTGATCGATTGGGTCAGCAGCAAGCCTTCACCCTTACGGTCTTCGGTGATCAGGGCGATACCAGCTTTGACCGCCGCCTTGGGCGAATCGATGGTGACCGGTTTGAGCGGTTGGCCGATCTCGATGCTGCCGCTGTCGGCGCGGTCGGCACCATAGATAAGGCGCAGCAGCTCGGTGCGCCCGGCGCCGATCAGCCCGGAGATGCCAAAGATCTCCCCGGCCCTGACCTGCAGCGATACCTCGCGCACCTTGTCGCCACGGCACAGCTTGTCTACCTTGAGCAACGGCGCGCCGATCGTGCGCCGGCCCAGGTCGATATGCTCGCCCAGTTCGCGGCCCACCATCAGGTTGACCAGCTCGGCGCTGCTGTAGCGCTGGATCGGCTCGTCGCACACCAACTGGCCGTCGCGCAGCACGACGATGCGCTGGGCCACGCGCTGCAACTCTTCTAGGCGGTGGGAGATGTAGACGATGGCTACTCCGCGCTGGCGCAACCGCTCGATCTGGGTGAACAGCAGTTCCACTTCGCGAGCGGTGAGCATCGCCGTGGGCTCGTCGAAGATCAGCACATGGCAGTCGCCGATCAGGTTGCGGGCGATCTCGACCATCTGCTGATGGCCGATGCCCAGCTCGCCGACCGGGGTGTCCGGGTCGATGGCATCCAGGCCGACCTGGGCCATGGCGGCCGTGGCCAGCTGGCGCAGGCGCTTTTGACTGATCCAGCCGAAGCGGCTGGGCAGGTTGTCGAGAAACAGGTTTTCCGCCACGGTCAGGGTCGGCAGCAGGTTCAGCTCCTGCATGACCATGCGCACGCCAAGGCGCTCGGCCTCGCTGCGGCTGCCCGGCGCGTAAGCCTGGCCGCGGTAGGTCATGTGCCCGGTGGTGGGCGCTTCCAGGCCGCAGATGAGCTTGGACAGCGTGCTCTTGCCCGCCCCGTTCTCACCGGTCAGCGCCAGCACTTCGCCAGCGCGCAGGGCCAGGCTGACCTCGGCCAGCACCGGCTGGGCGTAGCGCTTGCCCAGGCCGCTGGCGGCAAGCACGACTTCATTGGCCGATGCAGACATGGCCATCTCTCCTGCTGGGGTCAGGGCTTGGTGATCAGTTCGACCGGGGTCTGGATGACGTTGTCGGCATCCACGTCCGGCTTCTCGCCCTTGAGCACTTTCAGCGCAGCCTGAATGCCGTACACCGCCTGCTGGCTGGCGGCCTGGTCGAGGGTGGCGAGCACGCGGCCATCCTTGAGCATCGGCTTGATGGCGTTGATGTTGTCGTAGCCCACCACCTGCACCTGCCCCGTCTTGCCAGCGGCGCGCACGGCCGAGACGGCACCCAGGGCCATGCTGTCGTTACCGGCCAGCAGCGCCTTGAGGTCGGGGTATTCGTTGAGCATGGAGGCGGCAACGGCGTTGCCCTTGTCGATTTCCCAGTTGCCGGACTGCACCGAGACGATCTTCATCTTCGCGGCTTCCATGGCGTCCTTGAAGCCCGCGGTACGCTGCTGGGCATTGGTGGTGGTCGGCACGCCTTCGATGATGCCGACCTGGTCACCGGCCTTGAGCTTCTGGTTGGCCAGGTAATCACCGACCAGGCGGGCGCCCTTGCGGTTGTCAGGGCCGACGAAGGGCACGCTGATGCCTTTGCTCTTGAGCAGTTCAGGGTCCAGGCGGTTATCGATGTTGATGACGATGACGCCCTGGTCCATGGCCTTCTTCACCGCCGAGACCAGCGCCTTGGAGTCGGCCGGCGCGATCACCAGGGCCTTGGCACCTGAATTGGCCATCTGCTCGACGATGCGGATCTGTTCACCGGTATCGGTTTCGTTCTTGATGCCGTTGGCCACCAGGTCGAAATCGCCAGGGTGGGCTTTCTGGTAGTCCTTGGCGCCGTCTTCCATGGTGCGGAAGAATTCGTTGGCCAGCGACTTCATCACCAGTGCGACCTTGGGTTTTTCTTCCGCGTGGGCGGCAGACAGCGGCATGGCGAGGGACAGCGAGGACATGACGGCGAGCGCCAGCAGACGACCGGGGAACGGCAGTTTCATGGGGGATGACTCCGAATCTTGTGTTTTTTATCGGATCGCAAACGTTTGCGTTGGGTAACTATGGAAACAAGACCTGGTTTTGTCAAATCCGTTTCGCTGGCGGGGTCGGGACGCGGCTGGTGCTGATTATCCGGAATTTTTCCGAAAAACCGAACACCTTTTCCTATGCTTGTTCGGGGTTCCGAATGGAAGCCGCGCTTGTAGGAGCGGCCTTGTGTCGCGAAAGGGGTGCGAAGCGCCCCCGGGATTTCAGCTTCGCCGCCTGAATTGCCGGGGCCGCGCTGCGGCCCTTTCGCGACACAAGGCCGCTCCTACACACCTGACCGCGCAGGAATGGTACGGAATCTGCCTGTCGTCCTGTGCGACACAGCAACCATCTCATTAGGAAGAGAGAGAACAATAATTATGAATGCTGCACTGAAGTCATTCGCCCCCAGCGCCCTGGCGCTGCTGCTGATCCTGCCCGTCACCGCCTCGGCGAAGGAAGCCGAAACCCAGCAGAAACTGGCCAACGTGGTCATCCTCGCCACCGGCGGTACCATTGCCGGCGCCGGCGCCAGCGCCGCCAACAGCGCCACCTACCAGGCCGCCAAGCTCGGCGTCGACAAGCTGATTGCCGGCGTGCCGGAACTGGCCGACCTGGCCAACGTGCGCGGCGAGCAGGTGATGCAGATCGCCTCCGAAAGCATCACCAACGACGACTTGCTGAAACTGGCCAAGCGCGTCGCCGAGCTTGCCGACAGCAAGGACGTCGATGGCATCGTCATCACTCACGGCACCGACACCCTGGAAGAAACCGCCTACTTCCTCAACCTGGTCGAGAAGACCGACAAACCGATCGTGGTGGTTGGCTCCATGCGCCCGGGCACGGCGATGTCTGCCGACGGCATGCTCAACCTGTACAACGCCGTGGCGGTGGCCAGCGACAAGCAGTCGCGCGGCAAGGGCGTGCTGGTGACCATGAACGACGAGATCCAGTCCGGCCGCGACGTGAGCAAGTCGGTCAACATCAAGACCGAAGCGTTCAAGAGCGCCTGGGGCCCGATGGGCATGGTGGTGGAAGGCAAGTCGTACTGGTTCCGCCTGCCGGCCAAGCGCCATACCACCCAGTCGGAGTTCGACATCAAGCAGATCAGCAGCCTGCCGCAGGTGGACATTGCCTACAGCTACGGCAACGTGACCGACACGGCCTACAAGGCGCTGGCGCAAAGCGGCGCCAAGGCGATCATCCATGCTGGCACCGGCAATGGCTCGGTGTCGTCGCGGGTGGTGCCGGCGCTGCAGGAACTGCACAAGAACGGCGTACAGATCATTCGCTCGTCCCACGTCAACCAGGGTGGTTTCGTACTGCGCAATGCCGAGCAGCCGGATGACAAGTATGACTGGGTCGTGGCCCATGACCTGAACCCACAGAAGGCACGGATCCTGGCCATGGTGGCGATGACCAAGACCCAGGACAGCAAGGAGCTGCAACGCATCTTCTGGGAATACTGACAGCGACGCGCTGAAGACCGGTGCCTTCGTCGACACCGGCCTTCAGTGCTTCAATCAACCTGGCAGTCCACTGCAGCCTTCGGTGAACAAAGCCGCTTGCCCTGGATGAGCGCCAACGCACCGTCGGCCTATAGCGCAATCAGCAACGACATCAACGCACTGCCGGCGAACATCAGGCTGACCACGTGATTCTGTTCCCAGCGGTCCATCTTCAGCCCCACGCTGAAATCACCGACCGCCCCACCCAGCTGCAGCACCGCCCCGATGATCGCGGCCTGCGACAGGGTCATGCCCGCTGATTGCGCGGTGATCGGCAGCCATCATCGTGTCGAAGCCATCCAGCACCAGGATCAGCAGCCCCAGCACAATCACCCGCCATTGCTGCCGGCCTATGGGCCGGGCATCCAGAAACGCGTGCACATCCACTACATTCGACGGGGTCATGGCGTTGTCCTCAGCATGACGCAATGAGTGGGCTAGCGAACGCGCGGGCCAACGAAGGGCGCGCAGCGCTGGATTCCGGCCCGCACGGTTTCCTCCGGTGCACGCCGCCACCAGTCCAGCTCCGAGAACAGTTCAAGTTCGAACGGGCCGTCATAGCCGATCTCGTCGAGCACGCTGCGCAACCGGGCGAAATCGATCACGCCATCCCCCACCATGCCGCGGTCCCTGAGGTTGCGGGTTTCTGCCAGCCAGTCACACAGGTGGAAGGTGCTGAGCCGTTGCTTGCCGGTGCGGCGCAGCTCACTTTCAAAGTCGGGGTCCCACCAGCAGTGGTAGGCATCGGCGACGATACTGGCGTCGTCACCCAGCCAGTCGCATAGGTCGTTGGCATCTTTCATGCGGTTCAACACGCTGCGGCTTCCTGCGTACATCGGGTGCAGCGGCTCCAGGCCGAGCTTCACGCCTACCTCGCGGGCATGGGGCGCAAGCTCCCCCAACGCGTCGCGAATGCGCGCGCGGTGCCCGGCGATGTCCTTCTCGCCGTCCGGCATGGCACCGACCACCATGACCACGCAGGGGGCGCCAATCTGCGCCGCCTGGTCGAGTATCGTGCGATTGGCAGCGATGCCTTTGCTGATGCCGCCCGCCGCAGCCGCATCGTTGAACCAGGCACTGGTGCACAGCGAAGCGACCCACATGCCTGCATCTTTCAAGTGGCGGGCCGTCTGGGCGACCCCGTAGTCATCCATGAAATGCCGCCACACGGCGATGCCGCTTACGCCCTCGCGGGCGTACCCATCGATGGCCTGGGGCATCGACCAGGAAGGCGTGGTGATCTGATTGATGGCAAAACGCGATAGATCGAGCTGCTGGTTCATTCGAGCGGTCCCTTTTTGGCGTTCAAGTCCGGCACACGTGCAGATGCCGCAGCCTTGGCTGCGGCACCGGCCTGGTTATCCCTGATGCGGCACGTCCCACAAATTGAGCCTGGCGCCGATACCTTTGCCGTTGGCGGTCTGCAGCACTTCATAGCCCCAGCTGATATCGAACACCGCCATCCCGCAGGCAATGAACATCACCCGGTCGGCGGCATCCGTGCGGCCGGTCTTGTTGCCGTTGACGATGTCGCCCAGGCCGGTGGATTCGGTCAGCGCAGGCAGCTTGCCGGCGTCGATCAGGCGATACAGCGGGCCACCGATCACGCCACTGTAGTAACCGTCCTTGTTGCCAGAGGCGACCGCGTCTTCCACATAGGCCTCGTGCAACTGGGTGTGGTCATAGACGATGCGCGCGCTGGTGAGGAAGGATTCATCGGTGCTGACCGGCCCGGACACCAGCACCGTGGCGCCGGCCTTGATCCACTCATCCTTGAAGTACAGCGGCTTGAGCCGCGAGGCCGCCACGGTGATCACATCGGCGTCACGGAAGCCCGTCTCGGTGTCGTCGGTGCCGCGGGCCTTGATGCCATGGGTCTCGCTCACCCAGGCGGCGAACTCGTTGGCCTTGTCCAGGAACAGGTCGAAACACACCACCTCCTCCACGGCCTTGGTCTGGGTGATGATCGCCGAGAAGCAGGCCTTGTTGATCGGGCCACAGCCAACCACCGAGAGGCGTTTGCTGTCCGGGTTGGCCAGGTACCTGGCGCCTACCCCCGGCACGGCACCGGTGCGCGCGGCGCTCAACAGGTTGGCCGACATCAGCGCCAGCGGTGCGCCGGTGTCCTTGTCGTTGAGCATCATGGTCAGCACCGAGCGTGGCAGGCCTTTTTCCATGTTGGCGTGGTTGGAGCCGTACCATTTGTTGCCGCACACATCGAAGCGCCCGCCCAGGTAGCCTGGCATCGCGGCAAAGCGGCGGTCAGGACCGGCGACCGGCATGTTGGGGAAGCGGGTTTCCTTGGGAAACACAATGTTCAGGCCGTGGCTGTTGTGATTGGCGCCGCCCATCAGGTAGTCGCCTTTGCCGAGCAGGCTGAAGGTTTCTTCGCAGACAGCCACGCAACGCTCGGCATCGAGTACGCCGGCAGCGATCATGTCGGCTTCGGACAGGTAGGTGAAATCGATTTTCGGATACATGAGGTCTTCTCGCTGGTCAGGGAGGAATGGTCGGTCAGAAGCGCAACAGCGGCTGGATGTCGAACAGGCGGCAGCCTTCATTGCGTGCACTGGCCCGCATCAGGAAATTGAGCTTTTCAATGCGCTCGCCGGAGCGCGGTGCGCCGTTCTTCTGAAACGGCACCTGCAGGCCGACGGAAAGGTCCATCACCACGTCGTCGACAACGCCGCCGGAACGCCCCGACGGCACCGCGATCATTCCGTGCTGGGCGGCGAAGCGGTAGGCATCCAGCGCCTCGCTGATGGTCCCGACCTGGTTAGGCTTGAGGATGAAACCGTCGACTGCCTGCAGGTCGTAGGCTTTCTGCAGAAAGCCCAGGTTGGTGACCGTGAGGTCGTCCCCCAGAATCAAGGTGCGCGCCAGCTCGCGCTTGGCGCGCTGGTAGCCGTCCCAGTCGTTCTCATCCAGCAGGTCTTCGATAAAGACGAAGTCGAACTGCTCGGTCAGTTGGCGGGTGTACTCGATCAGCTCGGTCGACGTGACCCGCTGCCCTTTCAACAGGTAGGTGCCGCTGGCCTTGTCGTAGAACTCGCTCGATGCGCAATCCAGTGCGAATGCGATCGCGCCCCGGTGAGGGGTGCGCTCGATGGCCTGGCGCATCAGCCTCAGCACCACTTCGGGGTCGTCCGAGGGGGCGGCGTAGCCATACGAACTGGCCACGGCGGGTTTGTGCCCCAGGTACTCGGTGAGCACATCATTGAGCGCCTGGAACACGTCCACGGCCATCTCGACCGCATGGTCGATGCTGGCGGTCTTGTAGGGGACGATCAGGAACTCGTTGAACGACTGGGTGAAGTCGCTGTACTTGCCGCCGTTCACCACGTTGAAACAGGGCACCGGCACGGTCCCGATCGCGCCACCGGCGATATGGTTGTAGAGCGGAATGCGCTTGGCGTCGGCGGCCGCGCGGAACGCGGCGATCGAGGTGGAATAGATCGCGTTGCCACCCAGGACGTGTTTGTCCTCGGTGCCGTCCAGGTTGATCATCACCTGGTCGATCGCGCGCTGGTCATTGACGTCCAGCCCAATAATGGCCGGGGCGATCACCTTGGCCACGGCATCCACGGCCTTGTGTACGGTCAAACCACCGTAGGACGAGAAGTCGCCATCGCGCAGCACAAAGGCCTCGTGCATGCCCACGGACGTCCCGGTGGGCGCTGCACCACGGCCCACTGCGCCACTTTCGGTGCGAATCTCCACTTCCACGGCGGGCCGGCACTTGCAGTCGATGATCTGCTGGGCCATCACCGAAACGATCTTGTCAGCCATCTCATTCACCCCCCAGGGCAGGCACGTAGACGATGTTGAGGTCGCACAGGTTGGTTCCGGTGTTGCCGGTGAAGATCGCGCCGTTGATGGCTTCGAGCGCCTCGTAGGTGCTGTGCTCGCGCAGCGCCTGGTACAGGTTGATGCCCTGCGCCTTCGCTGCGCCAAGGCTTTGCGAGTCGGTGATGCCGCCGGCCACGCGGGTGGTGCCATCGGTGCCTTCGCTGTCGATCGACAGCAGGCAGGCACCGGGCGCCTTGGCCGCTGCAATGGCGAAGCCGACGGCCATTTCCTGCCCTGGCCCGCCGTGGCCCCTGATCACGGAACTGTCGAGGATCTGGGTGGTGACTTCGCCGGAGCTGAGCAGCACGCAAGGTGGCTTGATCGGGTTGCCGTAGGCCTGGATTTCCCGGACCATCGAGGCCATGAAGGTGCCGGCATCGCGGCTTTCACCCTCCAGGAACGACGACACGATCAAGGCCGGGATACCCATGGCCTCACACGCCTGTCTGGCGTAGATGCAGGAGTCCGGCAGGGTATTGAGCAGGTAGTAGGTGTTGTCCGGGAAGGCCTTGGGCGTCTCCCCTTCCGGGCCGACCGTGTTCAGGTAGTTGACGATGCTGCTGGGCAGCTTGTCGGCCAGGTTGAAATTGACGACGGTCGCCCGGGCATCCTCCAGCGTCGTGGCATCCGGCCCGATGGGGGTGCTTTTGTAGGCCTTGTAAGGCTGGCCGATATCGCCGGTAGCGGGCGTGCCGACAGCATCGCTGATGCCGATGCCGATCAGTTCGGCGCCGATGTCCTGAATGCGCTTGGCCAGCATGCCGCCATTGAGTGCGGAGATATGCCGTCGGACCGCATTGATCTCATAAATGCCGGCCCCCGACTTGAGCATGACATCGGTCGCATCGATCTCGTCCTGCAGGCTGATGCCCTCGCGCGGGCAGGACATCAGCGCAGAACTGCCACCGCTGATGACCGCGATGAACAGGTCGTCCTGGTTGGCCTGCTCGATGACCCGGATGATTTCCTGGGAGGCGCGGTAGCCCTCCTCGTTGGGCAGCGGATGACCGCCCACGTAGACCTCGGTCTTGTTGAAGCGGTCGGTGGGCTCGTGGATCTTGACGATGGCGATGCCACGGGTCAGGCGGTCACCCAGCACATGGTCGACGGCCATGGCCATGTGGTTGCAGGCCTTGCCGGCGCCGAACAGGTAGATGTTGCGTTTGTGCTTCAGGTTCCAGCTGCGAGCGCCCACATGCAGTACATCGCCCTCGAGCCGCATGATGCTGCGGATACGTTCGTACCCGTCCAGTCGAGTGAGTGTCTGGTCGGCGATATCCAGCACGATCTGGCGAGAGCGGATATCACCAACTTCCAGCAAATCCCTGAAATTACGAATCTTGTTCATTTCAATTCCTGAATTAAGTCTTGCGAGTACCGGTCGAGCGCGCACGCAGGCGCGGCGTGCCTGAAACGCTGCACGCGGTACTTGCTTTCAATTCACGCCACCGGCGAATGCCGAGTCGGGACTTCAGTGGAACTTCTTGTTTGCCAAATGCAATGGCCGACGGCTACTCAGGCCGGTTCAACCAACCGGTGCAGTTCTTTGGGGAACAACATCTCTCGCACGGCCGAATCATCGCTGCGCAAATAATTCGCTACGTGTTCAAGGCCGAAGAATTCAAAGAACAACGGTGTTTGCAGAATCAACATGTCGAAGCCGGGTTGTACTTGCAGGCCCTGCTTGATGGATGCCTGCAACAACGGCGTCGGCTGGTTCTTCATGAGGATGTCGCAAACTTGCGTGCCGGGTTGCAACGAACCCACCGGGATCGGCAACGGGTCATCGTGTTTCAGGCCCAACGGGGACGCATTGATCACCAGGTCGAAACCTGCGGGGTCGTTGCTCCTGGACGACACTGCCGGAACAGCGAAATGCTCGCGGATGGCGTCAGTCACCTGGCGGGCCTTGGCTTCATCGGGGTCGAACACCGAAATCTGCGCAGGGCCGCCTGCGGCAAGCGAAGTGGCGATGGCCGACCCGGCCCCGCCAGCACCGATGATCAGCACGCGCTTGCCCTCGTAAGGCATGCGGTAACGGTCGAGCGACTTGACGAACCCCAGGCCATCGAACAGTGCCCCTTCCAGGGTGCCGTCAGCGTTGCGCCGAATGGCATTCACCGCATTGGCGGTGGCGGCGATCTTGCTGCGTTTGTCCACCAGCCCGGCGGCGCAGGTCTTGTGCGGGATCGACAGCACCATGCCGGCCGTGGTGTTCGAACGGAACAGCGCGCGCACGGTATCGACCAGGTTTTCGGGGGCCACCTGTAGCGGCACCATCACAGCATCGATGCCACACAGCGGCAGGACCTTGTTGAAGATTTCTGGCGTGCGCACCTGTTCGATCGGGTCCGCCACCATGAAAAAGACGCGAGTGCTCCCAGTAGTCATTGAAGACTCCTTGAAAAAGATGTGATGAAGCCGCTGGAGCCGCCTCAGGCAGTGGCTGCCTGAGGCGCGCTCACCGGGTCAAGGCGCAGGGAAGCCTTCGCCCCAGGTGTCGCTGAGCATGAAACCGCCCGCCAGCGGATCGTCCGGGTCCACGCCGTGCTGTTCGATGCTGTAGATCCACGCGCGCCCCTGCACCCGCGGCAGCACCGCTGGCTTGCCGGCCACTTCACTGGTGCCGCGCATCTGCACCTTGAACTCGCTGCCAATGATCGAGTGCGAAGTCAGCTGGCAGCCGGTTTCGACCAGGCCGCGGGCGGCCAGGGTGGCAAGGTTGGCCGAGCTGCCGGTACCGCAAGGCGAGCGGTCGACGCGCCCCGGTGGCAACGTGGTGCAGGTCTGGTAAGCGGTATCGCTCACGCGGTTGCGGAACATCACGTAGGCCACCTTGTCGATCTGCGGATACAGCGGGTGCTGCACGCTGAACTGGCGGTTGATCTGGTCACGCAGGGCCACGCCCAGGTCGGCCAGCTGGCGCGCATGGCGCGGCTCGATGGTCAGGCCGGTCTGCTCGACATCCACCAGCGCGTAGTACACGCCACCGAACGCCAGGTCGGCCTTGATCACGCCGTGTTCAACAGTCTCAACCTCGACGTCCAGCTGCTCGACAAAGGCCGGCACCATGTCCAGCGACACGCTCAGGCAGCGCCCGTCCTTGCAGGTGGCCCGCGCCGTCACCAGGCCGGCCGGTGTATCGAGAACCACGGTGGTTTCCGGCTCCTGCATCGGCACCATGCCCATCTCCAGCAGCGTGGTCACCACACAGATCGAGTTGCTGCCCGACATCGGGTGGGCCTTGTCGGCCTGCAGCACGATGAAGCCGGCATGGGCGTCCGGGTGGGTCGGGGTCAGCAGCAGGTTGACCGACATCTGCAGGCAGCCACGGGGTTCGAGGACCACCAGTTTGCGCAAGCTGTCGTCGACCTCGTTGATGTAGTTCATCTTGTCGAGCATGGTCTTGCCGGGGATATCCACCACGCCGCCGGTGATGACCTTGCCGATCTCACCCTCGCAATGCACCCCGACGACCTGAAGCGATTTTTTCCAACGCATGCTGTTCTACCTCTGAAAGTTTTCGCTGAAGGGTTTGTGCTCAGGGTTGCCCTGGCCCGGATCACCGCCAAAGCGGTAGGCACTGAACGGTTTGAGGTCCAGCGCTGGCGCGCGGCCGGCCACCAGGTCGCCTATCAGGCGGCCGGTGGTCGCGCCGAGGGTGAGCCCCAACTGGCCGTGGCCGACCGCCATGAACACGTTCGGCAGTCGCCGGCAGCGGTCGATGATCGGCTTGGTATCGGGCAGTAGCGGCCGGTAGCCCACGCCGAACTCGACGTTGTCGGTGTGCAGCTGCGGCAGCAGGCGCCTGGCCTTGTCGAGAATGATCTGGGCGCGCTTGAAGTTCGGCTTGCTGCTGTTGCCGGCGAACTCGATGGTGCCGCCGATCTGCAGGCCGCGGGTCATCGGCGTGAAGCAGAAGCCGCCGTCACCGTAGATCACCGAATGGTTGAACGACACACCGGCGTCACGCACCAGGGCCTGGTAGCCCGCCACCGGCTGCAACGGCACGCTCACCCCCAGCGGGTCGAAGAACGCCCTGGCGCCCGCGCCTGCGGCCAGCACCAGGTGGTCGGCGGGGATGCGGTCGCCGCTTTCCAGGGTCACCCCGGTGGCACGCCCACCCGCCTCGTCCAGGCGCACCACCTTGCCGCGCACCCGGCGCCCGCCCTGGGCGATGAAGCGCTCGGTGAGCGCCACCATGAAGCCTTCGGTATCACTGACAAAACGCCATTGGGGCAACAGGATGCCGTGGTTGAACTTACCCGCCAGCACCGGCTCCAGGTCGCCGATCTCGGCGCCGCTGAGCACCTGGCTGTTGAAGCCCAGCGAACGGCGGATCTCATTGTGGCCGCGCTCGTGCTCCACGCCGGCCTTGCTGTCGAACACCTGCAGGACCGGGCGCTGGATCAGCAGGCCCTTGTCCTCCAGGCCTTCGAGCAAGCGGGAGTAATCCGCCAGCACATGGTGGGTCAGCGAGGCCATCGCCGTGGCAATCTCGACAATGCGCTCACGCCGGGCATTGCCCAGAAAGCGCAGGAACCAGGGCAACAACGCGGGCAATGCGGCCGGGCGCAGGGCCAGCGGCCCGGTCTGGTCGAGCAGCCAGCCCGGGATCTTCCTGAGGATGCCCGGCTTGGACAGCGGAATGATCTCGCCCAGCGAAATCTGCCCGCAGCTCCATTTGGCGGTGCTGTCGCCGGGTGCGGCGGGGTCCACCAGCGTGACCCTGTGGCCATCGCGCTGCAGCGACAATGCGCAGCAGATGCCGACGATGCCCCCACCCACCACGACAGCAGCGCCCTTTTCGGCGTCTTGCGAAGGTAATCCAGTATTCAACTCAAGCACTCCCATGCAGCGAAAGAGGTCGGTCAACGACATGATCAGTAGGCGTAGCGGCGCAACATGCGCTGTTCGACCAAGCCAACCAGGCGCGTCAGCGGGAAAGCGATGGCGAAGTAGATCAGCCCGGTGACCGTGAGGAACTCGATCGGCCGCGCCGTGCTGTTGGAGATGTTCTGGCCGACGAACATCAAGTCGGCAACGCCCACCGAGGAAATCAACGCGCTCTCCTTGAACAGGCTGACCACGTTCGACAGCAGCGGCGGTACGGCGCGCAGCAAGGTCTGCGGGAAGATCACGTAAAGTGTCTTCACGGAGCGGTTCAGGCCCAGCGCCACGCAGGCGTCGTGCTGCTCGCTGGCAATCGACTTCAGTGCGCCGCGGAACGTCTCGCAGGTGATCGCCGCCATGAACAGGGTCAGGGCGATGGCCACCGAGGCATAGGCCGGGATCGCCAGGCGGAACACCACCGGCAGGCAGAAGAAGATCCAGAACAGCTGGATCAGCAGCGGCGTACCGCGGAAGAACTCGACGTAGAGGGTCACCGGCCAGGTGACCCAGCGCGACGGCGACAGCTTCAGCAGGCTGAGGAAGAAGCCGATCAGGCTACCCAGCAGCGCGCAGCCGAAGGTGAACGCCACCGTCAGGCCGAGGCCTTCGAGCAGCACGCTCCAGAATGGCAGCACCGTGGAAAAATTCAGGTCCATGGTCTCTCCTCCTTCAGCGCTGCATCGCAGCGTCCTGGCGACGCTCGATCAGGTTGGCCAGTTTCGAGATCGGCAGCGACAGCGCGAAGTACACCAGCGCCACCACCGAATAGGTTTCCAGCGGGCGGTAGGCATCGGTCGCCAGCCCCTTGGCCACGTACATCAGGTCGGAGATGGCGACGATGGCCACCAGCGCGCTCTGTTGCAGCGAACCGATCCCGTTGGTCAGCAGCACCGGCAGGGCCGAGCGTAGCGCCTGCGGCAGCACCACGTAGAAGGTCCGGTGGAACGGTTTGAGGCCCAGCGCCGTGCAGGCATCCAGGTGCTCGCGCGGTACCGCCTGCACCCCGGCCCGATAGGCCTCGGCATTGAACGCGGTGAGGTTCAGGCCCAGGGCCAGGATGCCCATGACCAGCGGATCGATGAACACGTCGACCATCATCGGGATGCAGTAGAAGAACCAGACGATCTGCAGCAACGCCGGGGTGCAGCGGAAGAACTCGATGAACAGCTGCGCCGGCCAGCGCAGGATCGCCCAACGGCTCATCACCAGCAGGCACAGCAGAAAGCCCAGCACCAGCCCCATCAGGTTGGCGGCAAGCGCGAGCTGAAGGGTCACCTTCAGCCCTTCGAGCAATGCACCGACACTGTTCTGCAAGAACGCGAAATCAAATTCGTAATGCATGGCCTGTCTCACTCCAGGTGAAGGACTTTCTCCAGGAATTCCCGGGTCCGTGGCTGCTTGGGCGACTTGAACATCTGCGATGGCGGGCCCTGCTCGACCACCTTGCCGTTGGCACAGAACACCACCCGGGTGGCGATGTCGCGGGCGAAGTGCATGTCGTGGGTGACGATGATCATCGCCATCTTCTGTTCGGCCAGTTGCAGCATCACGTTCTGCACTTCAATGACCATTTCCGGGTCCAGCGCCGAGGTCACCTCGTCGAACAGCATCAGCTTGGGCTCGAGCATCAAGGCGCGGGCGATCGCCACGCGCTGCTTCTGGCCGCCGGACAGCTGGCTGGGATAGGCATTGAGCTTGCTCTCCAGGCCCAGGCGCGCCAGGTACTTGCGGGCGCGCTCGGTGGCCTCGGCCTTGGACAGCCCGGCAATCTTCACCGGCGCCAGGATCAGGTTGCTGAGCACCGACAGGTGGGGGAACAGCGTGTAGTGCTGGAACACCATGCCGATCTGTTTCTGCAGGCGGGTGTCGATACGTGGGCGGTCCTTGCCGGCACCGGTGATGTAGGGCTGGCCCTGGAAGTTGATCTGGCCACGCTGAATGTCATCCAGGCCCATCATCACCCGCAGCAGGGTGCTCTTGCCGCTGCCGCTGGGGCCGATGATCACCAGGCGGTCGTCGGCGCGCATGTCCAGGTTCAGGCCATCCATGACCACCAGGCTTTCACCGTACGATTTGTACACTTCACGGAACTGGACGAAGTCGCCAGTAGCCGTCAACGGGGTAACACCCTGGGCGGTAAGAGGTGAGGTAGTCACAGCTTTGATTTCCGTAGAGAACATGGGATTTTCCTCGCAGCGCAACGCGCCTGATGGAACCGACCGCTTCAGCGCGTCTGCGTCAGCGATGCCTCGATGCTGGCCTTGACCAGCCCATCGATGGCCCCGTCGGCCTTCTTGCGGGCAATGAATGCGTTGAATGCCTCGATATCCGCTGGCGGGGTTTCCTTGCGCAGGCCAAAGGCGATGCCCTGCTTGCCCAGCATCGGCACCGGCGTGAAGGTGGTGGCCCAGTCAGGATGCGTGGCGGTCAGCAGCTGATTGGTCATGTTGTCGTCGGCCAGCAGGTCGGCGCGCTTGGACATCAGCGCCAGGCGGGTCTCGTCGAAACCGGGCAGGCGCATGATCTTTGCCTGCTTGAACTCGGCGGTAATGGCCTTGTCGGCGGCCGTGCCTGACATCACCACAACGTTGGTGCCAGGTTTGTCGATGTCCGCCAGGCTGCTGATCTGCCTGGGCAGCTTCGGGTTGTGCTTGTTGTAGGTGAAGTTGATGCTGTAATCGACGGCAGGCGCGGTGAAGGCGATAGCCTGGCGCCGCTGCGGGGTATCGTTGAGCGACACCGACACATCCCACTTCTGCGACTGCAGACCGGCGACGATGCTGTCCCAGTTGCTGTCGACGAATTCGACCTTGACCTTGAGCACCTCTTCGCCGAACTGACGGCACAACTCGGGGAACACGCCGCTGTATTCGCCGCTTTTCGGGTCACGCATCACATAGGGTGGCGAAACGGCTGCACCGCAGCGCAACACGCCGGCCTGCCTGACCTCGGACCAGGTACCCTCCTGCGCCGCCTGGGCAGGCGCAGCAAGCACCAGGCTGCCAAGCACGGCAGCGCCAACCAGTGCATGACGCAAACGCTGAATGACGTGAATCATGGTTCGAACCTCTTGTCTTGTTCTTGTACTTGTCAATGCCCTGCTGTTGCTGCAGCAGGGCGGCCCATCACAGCGCTTGCCGTGCACTGCTGGCCAGTTCGAAGATCGCCTCGACTTCCACGGCGACATTGCGCGGCAGCGAGCTGCAGCCGACGGCCGCACGCGCATGCCGACCGGTCTCGCCGAGGACGCTGATGATCAGATCTGAAGCGCCGTTGAGCACCTTGGGATGGTCGGCGAACCCAGGCACCGCATTGACGAAACCGCCGAGCCGCACACAGCCCACGACCTTGGCGAAATCGCCGGCGACGAAACGATCCACCTGCACCAGGATGTTCAATGCGCACAGCTGTGCAGCCGCCTGGCCCTGCTCCAGCGTGAGATCGCTCCCCAGTTGCCCGACATAGCGATCGACCCCGCCGGCAACGGGCACCTGCCCGGACACATACAGCAGGTTGCCGACCTGACGAGTCGCAGCGAAATTGGCGCCTGGCTTGGGTGCATCGGGGTACTCATGCCCCAGCGCTGCCAGTCGTTGCTTCAATGTTTGAGCCATTTGCCCACCCTTGCTTGCCGTTCGTGTTTGCCTTCAATGGGCGCGGCAGCTGCCTGCCGCGCCGTGCCCCGACTGGCCGTCAGCGCGCCCGGGATTGCGCCCGGTCGAGCTTGCCGTTGGCGAACACCACGCCGTGATGACGCTCTGCATAGGCCTGGGAGATCTTGCCGTTGGCCAGGTCCTGCTCGATCAGCGCGAAGCTGCGCTTGAGCGGGTCGCCATAGCCGCCGCCACCGGCCTGTTCGTGGCGAATGATCGCGTCACGGCCCAGGTTCATGGTGAACTTGCTCGGCAGCGGCTGCAGTTCGTTGTTGACCCGCAGATAGTTCGCCGAACAGGCGCCCGGCTTGCCCCCGAACAGCCCGTAGGGGGCATGCACGGCGCGGTCGGAGCGAATCTGCGCGACCACGTCGCCGGTCAGGATGCGGTACTCGCGCACCAGGCCCAGACCACCGCGGTACTCGCCAGCACCACCGGAGTCGGTGGCGAAACCATAGGCTTCCATGACGATCGGATAGCGGGCTTCCAGCGTCTCGATCGGCATGTTCGACATGTTCTGCGAAGGGTTGGTGACCCCTTCGATGCCGTCCTTGTTGTGCCGGCCGCCCCAGGCGCCGTTGATCATGTCGACCAGGATGTAGGGCTCGATCGAGTTTTCCACGTAGCCACTGAGGGCGATCACGGTATTGCCGCCCTCACCGGCCGCCATCACCTTCTTCGGCGCGATCTGCGCCACCGCGCCGAGTACACAGTCCACCACCCGGTAGCCGGTCAGGGCCCGCGCAGCCACCGGGGCTGGCATGTTCGGATTGAGGATCGAGCCTTGCGGCGCGGTGATGTCGATGCAGCGATAGACACCGGCGTTGTTCGGCACGTCGGCGTCCAGCGCACAGCGGATGCTCAGGTAGGTGGCCGACTTGACGAACGACAGGGTCGAGTTGATCGCACCGCGAACCTGCTTCGATGAGCCTGCGAAGTCCACCGACAGGCGATCGCCTTTGACGGTGACAGCGCATTTGATCGGGATCGGCGTTTCGCAGAAACCGTCGTTGTCGATATGGTCGAGGAACTCGTAGGTGCCGTCCGGCCACGCCTCGATGGCCTTGCGGGTCAGGCGCTCGCCGTAGTCGAGCAGTTCGTCGAAGTAGTCGCGCAGGCCCTGCTCGCCGTAGCGGTCGAACAGCCGCACCAGTTCACGCTCGCCAATGTTGCAGGTGGCCAGCTGCGCGCCCAGGTCACCCAGCACCAGGTCGGGCAGGCGCACGTTCTTCTTGATGATCTCGAACAGGGTCTGGTTTTCTTCACCGGCCGTGTACAGCTTGGTCGGCGGAATGCGCAGGCCTTCCTGGTAGATCTCGGTGGAGTCGGCGGCGTTGGAACCCGGCACGCGCCCACCGACGTCACAGTGGTGGGCAATCACCACCGAGAACCCCTGAAGACGATCCTTGAAGAAGATCGGCTTGAACATGAAGATGTCCGGCAGGTGCATGCCGCCTTCATAAGGGTCGTTGAGAATGATCACATCGCCCGGCGCGACGTTGTCGGCGTACTTGGCAATGATCACGTCGATCGCATCAGGGACCGCACCCAGGTGCAGGGCCACGGTCTTGGCCTGGGCGAGGATGCGCCCGGAGGCATCACACATGGTGACCGAATAGTCGAGTACGTCGCGGATGATCGGCGAGCGTGCGGTGCGCATCACCGCAAAGGCCATGTCATCGACAATGGTGTCCAGCGCGTTCTTGACGACGGCGAAGGTGATGGGGTCAACGTTACGTTGGGTCATGGCTGCTCCGCAAATATCAGGCAAGGGTGGCGATTACGCTGCCGATCGAGTCGACGGTGGCGCGCCAGCGAGGTGGAATGACGATGGTGGTGTCGGTGCTTTCCAGGATCACCGGGCCGACGACCTCACCGGTCAGCGCTGCACGCGGCAGAATGGGCGTGTCGACCCAGCCGCTCTGGCGATCGAAATACACCTTGCGGGTACTGGCCTCGGCGGCCTGGGCCGCGCTCTTGCGGGTGCGCAGGTCGTTGAAGTCCAGGGTCTTGGTCGCCACGCCACGGGCCAGCAGGCGCAGGTTGGCGCACTCGATGGCGTCTTTGGAGGCATAGCCGTACATCGCGGTGTAGGCGGCCAGGAAGTCACCGCGCAGCTGCCCGCGGGCCGACTCGTCCAGCTTGGCCGGCACGCGCACCGGCAGTTCGTAGTCCTGGCCGCGGAAGCGCATGTCGAGGTCGAACACGTACTCGATACGGTCGGCGCTGTAGCCTTCGGCGGCCAGGGCTTGCTGGGCCTGGGCACGCATCCTGGCAATCTGCTGCTCGAGGGCCGCGAGGTCGAGGCTGTCCAGTTGCTGCAGCGACGGGTGCACGAAATAGCGCTCCACCGCACCGGCGAGCATGCCCATGGCGGTGAATACGCCAGGGGCCGCCGGGAACACCACGCGTTTCATGTCCAGGGCGCGGGCCAGGTCGCAGGCATGCACCGGGCCCGAACCGCCGAAGGCGGTCAGGGTGAAGTCACGCGGGTCGACACCGCGCTCGACGGTAACCGCCTTGATGGTCCGCGCCATGTTCACGTTGACCACCTCGCGGATACCCACCGCGGCCTCTTCGACGCTGATACCCAGCGGGCCCGCCAGCAAGGTTTCCACCGCGTCACGCGCCGCGCCGATGTTCAGTTGCATGGTGCCACTGGCCAGGCTCTGGGGCAGGAAGCCGAGGATGGCGTTGGCATCGGTTACGGTCGGTTTGTCGCCTCCGATGCCGTAACACACCGGGCCCGGGAAGGCGCCGGCAGACACCGGGCCGACATTGAGCAGGCCGCCGGCGTCGAGCCAGGCGATGGAGCCTGCGCCGCTGCCGACTTCGGCCACGTCGATGGTCGGTACGCGCATCATGTAGCCACCGGCCTTGATGAAGCGGCTCGGGGTGGAAATGCCGGCGCGGAATTCATACTCGTTGGTGCGGGCCAGTTCGCCGTTGTGGATCAGCGATGCCGAGGCCGTGGTGCCGCCCATGTCGAACACCACCAGGTCCTTGTCGTTGCGCGCCTGGCCAAGGCGGCCGGCACCGACCACACCGGCCGAGCGGCCGGAGGAAATGAAGAACACCGGGGTGTCCTGGGCGATGCTGGCGCTGGACAAGCCGCCGTTGGAGTTGCTCACCAGCAACGGCGCCTTCACACCGATGCGCTTGAGGCCCGACTCCAGCCGCTGCAGGTAGGTACGCAGGGCTGGCAGCACGTAGGCGTTGACCACCGTGGTCGAGGTGCGCTCGTACTCGCGCATTTCTGGCAGCACGGAAATCGACGCCGTGACGCTGATGTCCGGGAAGTGCTGCTGGAACGCTTCCAGGGCAGCGGCTTCGTTGGCCTTGTTCTTGTACGAGTTGATGAAACAGATGGCGACCGACTCGACCCCTTCGCGCTGGAAGAAACGGCCGGCCTGCAGCACTTCATCGACCGGGGTGGCGCGCAGCACTTCACCGCTGGCCAGCACGCGTTCGTCGATCTCGTAGCGGTAGCGGCGCTCGACCAGCGGGACCGGCTTGTCCCAGGACAGGTCGAACATGGTCGGGGTACGGACCCGGCCGATTTCCAGCACATCGCGGAAACCCTTGGTGGTGATCAGGCCGCACTTGGCACCGACCTTCTGCAGCATGGTGTTGGAACCCACGGTCGTGCCGTGCAACACCTCGGTCACATCGCTGGTGGCAAGCCCGGCTTGCTCCAGGATGCGCGCGATGCCTGTCAGCACGGCCTCCTCGGGGGCAGCGGGGGTGGACGAAACCTTCGTGAAGGTGACCTGACCTTCGTCATCGAGCAAAACCAGGTCGGTGAACGTGCCACCGATATCAACGCCAATGCGTGCGCTTGCCATATTCAGTCCATCCGTTCAGTGAGTGCGCGGTATGTCGTATCGCGAAAACTCGACAGGCAGTGGTTCGGCTGAATCCGAACTAGCGGGCCGTTCGAGCCGTTAGTGTCTGCCGTGTGCCGTTTCGTCTGGATCTATTTTGTCGACCTAATGCCGACATGTGTCAACCATGCCTGTCGCAAAAGCACATGATCAAATTCCTATCACATTGATTTTTAAGCATTAAAAAATTCAAAAATTTCAAAAACGACACATGCAGCAGGCTGGTTATTGACACAAAAACCGATCAGGAACAGGATTGTGTCGACATTTAGTCGACTCAAAGAACGCTAAAAATCAGCCACGCAAGTGATCAGAACGAGGGTTTTCAGATGCCGATAGTGAGAGTGGAACTGCTGAGTGGAAGGTCGCAGGAACAGAAAAACGAGCTGGCAGCAGCCCTGACGCGGGAAACGTCGAGAATCGCTCGATGCCCGGAAGCGCACATCCAGGTGATCATCAGCGAATACGACCGCTCGGATTGGGCGGTCGGGGGGGTGATGAATTCGGTGGCCAGCGAGACGGCCAAGCTTTAGTAAAGGCCGCCATGTGTCCGGCGGTGTTTATGCAGCGCCCATGAGATCGAGCGCCGCCCGCGCGGCGCTCACCGCTGCGGCCTAACCCTGCGGATAGGTCAGCGTCATGCTGGCCGTAATGTTCCGATCAAGAAACTGCATGAACCGCCCCTTGAACTGGGCCGCATGCTGGTGCGCCAGCTCCTCGGCCAGGTCGGCATCCTTCGCCGCGATCGCTTCGACGATTGCCGCATGATCGCGGCCGATTTCCTCGGCCGTCATGTGCTCGTCGAGGGTCTGGAACTCGAAGTGCAGGTGCAGCATGCGCCTGCCCTCTTCCAGCAAACGCCGGTACAGGTCGGCGAAATACACGTTATGCCCGCCCCTGGCGATGGCCATGTGGAAATCGTAGTTCTTCTCGATCATCGCCTGGCTGGTGCCAGTCTTGACGCAGTTGGCAATCGCCTTTTCATAGGCCTTCTGCGCGGTACGGATGTCGGCCAGTTCGAGCGTCGAGCGGTTCAAGGCGGCCAAGCGGGTGGTGACCCGCTGCAGCAGGTCGAGCGCATCGAGGAACTCGGGAATACGGCGAAAATCCATTTGCGAGACGATGGTGCTGCGGTTCGGCAGGATCGACACCAGGCCGTCGCCAGACAGGCGCACCAATGCCTCACGAATCGGCGAACGGGACAGGTCGAAGCGCTCGGACAGCCCTATTTCATCCAGTGGCGTGCCCGGCGCCAGCTTCATCGTGAGGATTTCATCGCGCAGGATGGCGTAGACGCGCGAGGCGCCGGTGGCTTTCTGAGCTTGCGGTTCTGTGACTTTGGCCATGTTCCGGGTTCCTAGAGGGCAGGCAACGCGTGTAGGCCTGACTGCAAAGAAGCACTATACCTCAGCGCCAGGGTGTCGACAAAGTGCCGACACCCATGCAATCAGGCTGCCAGGTAGGTTACAACCCCTGACCCCGCGACTCCACACCCATTGCTACGGCTGGAAGTCCTCAAGGCTGAAGCCGGTGGCGTAAGGGTCCGAGTCGTCCACGTAATGCTCGCTGCGGCCAGTGATCCAGGCCCGCCCCTCGATACTCGGGAACACGGCAGGCAAGCCTGAAACCAAGGCGGTTTCGGCTTCGACGCGGCCGATGAAGTAGCTGCCGATGATGCTTTCATGCCGGTACGGCTGCCCCACCTCGAGCAGGCCACGGGCGTGGCGCTGGGCAACCCTGGCCGAGGTACCGGTACCACAGGGCGAACGGTCGATGATGTGGTCACCGGCAATCACCACACCCCGCCCATCAGCCCCTTCGGCCTGCGCCGCCCCGGTCCACATGCAGTGCTTCACGCCACGGATCAGCGGGAAGTCGGGGTGGACCACCTCCACCGCCAGGTTGACCTGGTCGCGTACCTGCCGCCCCATCTCCAGCAGTTGCCCCGGGCTGTAGTGCTCGGCGCCGGGGAAGTTCGGCTGGACTTCGACAATCGGGTAGAAGTTGCCACCGTAGGCGACGTCCACGGTCAGCGCCCCGAGTGCGGGAATGCGCACCTGCAGATCCTTGTGCAACAGGAACGAGGCGACATTGGTGAAGCGCACGCCGGTCACCCGCTCGCCGTCGAATTCATAGCGGGCGGTCACCTGCCCAGCCGGAACGTCGATCACCACCACACCGGGGGTTCTGGGCTCGACCAGGCCAGCTTCGATGGCGAACGTCACCGACCCGACGGTGGCATGGCCACACATGGGCAGGCAACCCGAGGTTTCGATGAACAGCAGGCTGAAGTCGGCGTTGGCCGACAGTGGCGGGTAGAACAGCGTGCCCGACATGTTGGGGTGGCCTTTGGGTTCGAGCATCAAGGCGCGGCGCAGCCAGTCGAAGTGTTCGACGAAGTACAGCCGCCGCGCATTCATGTCGGCGCCTTGCAGCGCTGGCGCGCCGCTGATCACCATGCGCACCGGCATGCCGCCGGTGTGGCCTTCGATGCATTCATACAGGGAACGAGCCATGGAGTTCCTCGGTCAGTGCGTGATGGGAGTGACGGCGCGAGCAGCGACCGTGCAAGCGCCGTACGGATCAATTGCTGGTGGCCAGCGACACGTCCACCGCTTGCTGGGTCAGCGTGTCCATTTCGCCCGAGCTGATCTTCTCTTCGATGAAGGCGTCCAGCACGGCGATGTCCGCAGCCGGGGTGTTCTTGTTCACACCCAGGTTGATGCCCTGCTCTGCCAGCTTCGGTGTGGGCGTGAAGGTCTTGGCCCAGTCCGGATGGGCCGAAGTCAGCAAGGTGTTGGTCATGCTGTCGTCGGCGAGGAAGTCGGTGCGCTTGGAC
Source organism: Pseudomonas sp. NPDC089422 (assembly GCF_044749405.1). NCBI lineage: Bacteria > Pseudomonadati > Pseudomonadota > Gammaproteobacteria > Pseudomonadales > Pseudomonadaceae > Pseudomonas > Pseudomonas sp. NPDC089422. The sequence continues at coordinate 6,263 of NZ_JBIVHW010000007.1, read as the reverse complement.
ATCAGTGACAGGCGGGTTTCATCGAAGCCCGGCAAGCGAACGATCTTCGCCTGTTTGAGCACCGCCGAAACGGCCTTGTCCTGGGCGGTGCCCGACATCACCGCAACGCTGATGCCGGGCTTGTCGATATCGGCCATGGTGTTGACGCCCCCGCCCAGTTTCGGGTTCTTGCTGCTATAGGCGAAGTTGACGCTGTAGCCGATTGCCGGCTTGGAGAACGCGATTGCCTTGCGCCGCTCGGGCGTATCGTTGAGTGCCAGGGAAAGGTCCCATTTTTCGGACTGCAACCCCGCGACAATGTTGTCCCAACTGGTGTCAACGAACTGCACCTTGACCTTCAGCACCTGTTCGCCGAACTGCTTGCACAGCTCCGGGAACAGGCCCGAGTAGGAGCCAGTCCTGGGGTCGCGCATCACGTAGGGCGGCGAGGTGGCCGCACCGCAGCGAAGCACACCGGCCTCCCTGACCGCCTTCCAGCTATCGGACGCGTCGGCGGCCAGCGCCGAACCGGCTGGAAAAGCCGCCACCAGTGAGACGGCGGCCAGCGCTTTGACCCATTTCAAAGGTACCTGGAACATTTCATAGCCTCTCTATTATTCGAATTGGGAAACCACACAGTTTCAAGGCAGTGTCGTTGACGCTTCGCTTCAGTTTCTTGTTTCTTCCCTGCCCACCCTGCGCAGCCGCACAGGGTGCCGACCGCGACGTTGCAGCCCTGTCGCCAAGCCGGGCAACCCTCCTCATTGCCGGATTATTTTGTCGACCCTTTGCCGACATAAGTCAACGATTTTTCGCTAAGCCAAATTAAATTCTTATTTATATTATTGATTTATATGAACTTAAATTTTTTATATCAGCGTTTTATGCGCGCCTGATTGACAACAACGAGGCGCTGAACAACGATAATGTCGACATCCGATCGACAAAAAGCCTGGCGAAATCCGGCTGACGTCCTCGGCCAACCCACGCGTTGAACAACTACGAAACGAGGCGCACATGTCCGAACAACAATCAGTCATCGTGGTCACCGGCGGAGCGAGCGGCATCGGCGAGGCAACCGTGCGCCGTTTTGCCCAGGAACCAGGCCGTACCGTGGTCATCGGCGACATCAACATCGAGCGTGCCGAGCGACTGGCCAGCGAACTGCGCGATACTGGCGCGTCGGTACACGCGCACGCGCTCGATGTCTCTTCGCAACCTCAGATCAAGGCGTTCTGCAGGCAGCTGCTGGCTAGCTATGGCGTGCCGCAGGTGCTGGTCAATTCAGGGGGGCTGCTACAAAACGCGGTGCACCTGTTCGAGCTGGATATCGAAGAGTACGACCGCCTGCAGAACGTCAACGTACGCGGTACGTTGCTGGTTTCCCGGGAGTTGGCGCGGCCCATGTGCGAGGTAGGGGGCGGCAGCATCATCAACCTGTGCTCCCTGACCAGCTTCCGCCCTTCGGCGCAAATCGGCTACGCCGTCGGCAAGGCAGGGCTGCACATGCTGACCCAGGTGATGGCCGCGCAGTGGGGGCCACAAGGCGTGCGGGTGAACGCCGTGGCCCCGGGCTATACCCTCACCCCGGCCATGCAGGCCCGGATCGACAGCGGCGAGCGCGACCCCGCGGCCGTGATTGAAAAGTCCGCCCTGCGCCGCTTCGTTGACCCGGCGGAGGTGGCCGAGACCATCCACTTCCTGTGCTCGAAGGGGGCGTCTGCCATCACCGGGGCGATCCTGCCGGTGGATTGCGGCTGGCTGGTGACCTCAGCCTACGCGGCGTACGCATCGCAACCCTGCTGATCGATACGGGGCCGCCTGGCGGCCCCGCTGATGCATCAGCGGATATAGCTGCCGCCATTGACGTCGAGGGTGGCGCCATTGAGCGATGCCTGCGAGGGACGCAGGGTGAATGCCACCAGCTCGGCGATTTCCGCCGGGCTGGCCATGCGGCCAACCGGGATATCGGAAACCGCCGCCGCTTCGCCGTGCTGGGCGACGAATTGCTCTGCCATGTCGGTGCGTACCCAGCCAGGCGCGATCGCAACCGCCACCACGCCATCGCTTGCCACGCTGCGGGCCAGCGATTTGGTCAGGTTGATCAGGGCGGCCTTGCTCGAGCCATAAGGCAGCGCATCGGCAGCATAACCGCGTTGCGCGGCGCGGCTTGCCATGTTGATGATGCGCCCGCCGCCGTGGGTGCGGTAATGCGCAACGGCCTCACGGCACAGGTCGGCCGCCGCGAAGAAATTGACCTGGAACTCCCGGCGCCACGCTTCGCGCCATTGCGCGGACGGTGCGTCCAGCGCAATCTCGGTGCGAATCCCGGCATTGTTTACCAGACCGTCAATTCTGCCGCCACACAGCTCCAGCGCAGCTCGCCACAATTGCTCGGGGCCTGCCTCCTGGCTCAGGTCACCCTGCACGATCCAGCCTTGGCCACCGATGCGCTCCAGCAGCTGCTGCGCACCTTGCACATCGCGGCTGTAGTGAATCACCGGGCGGGCGCCTTCGGCGGCCAGCCGCTCGACAATCGCTGCACCGATGCCACCTGAAGCCCCGGTTACCAGAACGGTCTGCCCTGCCAGGGGACGTGTTGGGTCACTCATCTGTACTCACCTTCCATTGTTGAAAACATCGAAGGCCGCCCCGCTCGATGGGCGGCCGGGTCATCGTGTTACTTCGCCGTATTGGCCTGGACGGACGCCTTGTCCACCAGTTGCTGGATTTCACCGGTGTCGCGGCGCTGACGCAGGTAGATGTTCAGTACCTCGAGGTCCGCTGCGCTGATATCGCGACGCACCCCGAACGACACACCCTGCTTGGCCAACGCCGGCTTGGGCAGGATCTCCCGGGTCCAGTCGGGGTTCGCCAGGGCAAAGAGGTGGTTGGTGTCGCTTGCGTCGACCAGGACATCGGCACGCTTGGACATGACGGCCAGGCGCGCCTCATCCATACCGGGCAGGCGCATGATCTTGCCGTTGTGCACCACCGAGGAAATCGCCTTGTCCTGTGCGGTGCCCGACATCACGGCGAAGGTGACTTCAGGTTTGTCCAGGCTGGCGATGTCGTCTTTCACCTCAGCGACCTTGGGGTTGTTCCTGTTCACCAACAGCGACACCTGGTAGTCGGTTGCCGGCACGGTGAACGCGACCGCCAGTGCCCGCTCGGGCGTCTGGTTCAGCGCCATGGCCAGGTCCCACTTGCTGCTTTGCAGGCCGGCCACGAGGTTGTCCCAGTTGGTGTCGACGAAGGCAACCTTGACCTTGAGTACCTTCTCGCCAAAGTCCCTGCAGAGGTCGACGAAGTAACCGCTGTAGTCACCCGTCTTGGCATCGCGCATCACATAAGGTGCCGCCACGGCAGCACCGCAGCGCAGCACACCCGCCTTCTGCACGTCCTGCCACATCGAGGTTTCGGCGGCCTGGGCCGCAGGCTGAAACAGCAAGGCACTGCACAAGCCAGTGCCGATCAGAAGCGCTTTGAGCTTGGACGGGATAGGGAGAACCATTTGCAACCTCACTGATAGTCATTGTTGTTGGCAGGAAGGTACGGCACCGCAATGCATGCTATTTTGTGTGCATGCTTGCACTCACATTAAGAACGGTGCACAAGGCTGTCAACACCTACTGGCTCAAAATATTTTCAACGAAGCCAAGCAGTCGACACGATGAGTTTAACGACAGAAAAACAGTATCTGTACGTGAGAGAAAATGGATTTAACTCACCCTTCAATGGAGCGAAGCTGTTGAAGATTTTTGATTGCAGGCAGGCCTGCGCGCTGTCAGAAGGAGAACGCCGATGAACCTTGCAGACGAGTTGGCGGTACTGATTCGCCAAGAAGAAACACTCCAGTATTCGCGTTTCGATGAAACCACGGCCTGGCAATTGGGCAGCTACCTGTACGATCAAGCCACGACCGAATCGTGGCCGCTGGTGATCGCCATCAACCGCTTCGATCGCCCGCTGTTCCTTGCTGCACGGCCTGGCATCACCGCTGACAACCACGAGTGGGTCAGGCGCAAGCAACGCACCGTGCAGCGCTTCCTGCGCAGCTCCTACCGAATTCGCTACCAACTGGCCCTGGACAATCAGGACATCACTCAACGCTACCACTTGCCAGCGGCCGAATACGCCAGCGTGGGTGGTGGCTTCCCGATCATCGTCAAGGGTGCAGGCGTGATTGGCAGTGTGACGGTGTCGGGGCTGCCTGACCGCCAGGACCACCAGATCATCGTCAATGCACTTTGCGAGTTGCTCGGCCATGACCGCCGCGCACTCTCGCTCGCCGCGGATTGCCCGTTCGAGCGTTAGAACGAATGACATGCTGCCGCGGGATGCCGGTGAATGGCCTCCCGCGGCGCCATGTGCCTTACGGATTTAGAACGTTCCAAAAACAATTATCGAGTTCTTCCATGTCCAATACCTCACTTGCACCTGGCCTGAAACAGCGCCATGTCACCATGCTGTCGATCGCCGGGGTGATCGGCGCGGGGCTGTTCGTCTTTTCCGGTCACGCCATCGCCAAGGCAGGGCCCGCTGCCCTGCTCGCCTACATTTGTACCGGTGCCCTGGTGGTGCTGGTGATGCGCATGCTGGGCGAGATGGCAGTGGCCTCGCCGGACACCGGTTCGTTTTCCACCTATGCCGACCGCGCCATCGGGCGCTGGGCGGGGTTCAGCATCGGCTGGCTGTACTGGTGGTTCTGGGTGCTGGCCATCCCGCTCGAAGCGATCGCCGCCGCCAATATCCTCAATGCCTGGATGCCGGCGGTGGACACCTGGGTATTTGCCTCGGCGGTGATCGTGCTGGTGACCGCCTCGAATTTCTTCAGCGTCGCCCGCTATGGCGAGTTCGAGTTCTGGTTCGGCCTGCTGAAGATCCTGGCGATCATTGGCTTCATCGTCTTGTGCAGCGCCGCCTTGCTGGGCCTGCTGCCGGAGCGCCCGGTCAGCGGCCTGCAACGTTTGCTGGCCGAGCACGGCGGCTTTGCGCCCAATGGCATGCAGGCCATCGTCGGGGCCATGCTCACCACCATGTTCAGCTTTATCGGTGCCGAGGTGGTGACCATTGCGGCAGCAGAGTCCAAGAACCCTGCCAGGCAGATCACGCGCGCGACCAACTCGGTGGTATGGCGTATCTGCATTTTCTATCTGCTGTCCATCGCACTGATTCTGTCGATCGTGCCATGGAATGACCCGCGCTTGCCCGAGGTCGGCTCGTTCCAGCGCGTGCTGGAAATACTGCAGATCCCCAACGCCAAGCTGCTGATGGATATCGTCGTGCTGGTGGCGGTGGCCAGTTGCATGAACTCGCAGGTGTATACCGGCTCGCGGATGCTCTACTCGCTGGCCAAGCGTGGCGATGCACCGGCTTTCCTCGGCCGCACTACCCTGGCGAAAGTGCCCCGTGCCGCCGTGGCCTCGACCACGGTACTGGGCGTGGTGGCGACATTCATCAACTACTTCGCGCCGCAAAGCGTGTTCGCTTTCCTGCTGGCAACCTCGGGGGCCGTGGCGCTGTTGGTTTACCTGGTGATCGCCATTTCCCAGCTGTGCCTGAGGAAAAAACTGCTGGCCAGCGGGCAGCCGCTGGCGTTCCGCATGTGGCTGTTCCCATGGCTGACCTGGCTGGTGATCGCCTTCATCAGCGGCGCGTTGCTGAGCATGTTCTTCATCCCGGCCTACCGCACCGAGATCACGGCCACCGGCTTGCTGACCATCGTCATCATTTGCCTGGGCCTGATGACCGCAAGAAAAACCCACCGCACGGCCACGGCACCCCTCAAGAAACGTGTAACGGCCTGATACACCCCTGCGCACCGGCCTCGGCCGGTGCGCATCATTCCTGGAGAGCTTCAACGTGGTTGATTACGTAGTCCCCCTGGACGCACTGGGCGTCCACGATGTGGAGCATGTGGGGGGCAAGAACGCATCCCTGGGCGAGATGATCAGTAACCTCGCGGGTAAAGGCGTTTCGGTGCCGGGCGGCTTTGCCACTACGGCTCAGGCGTACCGTGACTTTCTCGAACAGAGTGGCCTGAACGACCAGATCCATGCGGCCCTCGACGCCCTCGACGTGGACGACGTCAACGCCCTGGCCAAGACCGGCGCGCAGATCCGTCAGTGGGTGATGGAGGCCGAATTCCCGGCCCGCCTGGATGCAGAAATCCGCACCGCCTTCGCTGAAATGTCCAAGGGCAACGACAACATGGCCGTGGCCGTGCGTTCCTCGGCCACCGCCGAAGACCTGCCGGATGCCTCGTTCGCCGGTCAGCAAGA